>JAEUHP010000067.1 GCA_016795295.1 Planctomycetota bacterium
AGAGCGCCGTCGGCGCGGAACGACGTGCGCAGGCCGCTGTCGTCGACGAACAGGTCGAAACCGACGATCTTGGAGTTGGCGCGGATGGGATTCGGCGGCGTGTTGCGCGCCACGAACTCGGCCCAGCGCGTGCTCCCCGGCTGCATGTCTGCGGCGTACTGTTCGTAGGAGCGCAGCACCCGCTCGAACAGTGGCCGCACCTCGGCGTCCGCGCGCGCGATCGCCAGCTCCTTGACCGTGCGCTCGGGCTGCGCCTCCTTGAGGGCGCGCAGCTCGTGGATCTTCTTCACGATCTCGGCAGTGAACTCGCGCGTGCCGGAGCGCTGCTTGCCCTTCTTCAGCTGCCAGGGGCCCTGCTTGACGTCCCCGACGAAGTGGCCGTCGGCGAGAACTTCGAGCACCGCGGTCTTGATCAGCTCCGCACCACGGATGTTGGCGGCCCCACCGATGTGCAGGAGCATCTCGGCAGCGGCGTCGACGAGGGCAACCGGATTGGCTCGGTTCTGGCCGGCGATGTCGTCGGCGGTGCCGCCCATGGTCTCGAACATCGACACCGCGCGCGGGTTGTTCGGATTCGTGTTGTTCGAGCTGACCAGGCCCACGCCGCCCGTCACCTTGGCCGCGATGTCCGAGCCGATGTCGCCGAACATGTTCGTGGTGACCACGACGTCGAACCGCTCGGGCGCCGCGGCGATGGCAGCCAGACCGTCGTCGATGATCATGAAGTTCGCGTCGACGCTACGCGCCCCGAGCCGTTCCTTCGTGTAGTCACGCGCCACCTGCAGGAACGTCTCCTTGAACAGCCCGCCGGTGATCTTCAGGATGTTCGGCTTCTCGAGGGCGGTGACTTTCTTGCGGCCGTCGCGCACGGCCGCCTCGAAGGCCGCGCGGCAGATGAGCTCGCAGCCTTCCGGGGTGAGGTGGCGCAGCGCCTGCGGGTAGTTCCGCGCCAGGCGATGCTCGATCGACGCATACAGATCCTCGACGTTCTCGCGCACGAACAGCAGGTCGGCACCGGGCATGCCTGGGGCGATGGGATCGAGCGTGACACAGCGGCGGATGTTGGCGTACTGCTCGAAACCCTTGCGGATGGTGACATTCCGGCTGGGCTCGTCGCCCTCGTCGAGGGTTCGCAGCGCCCCCTTCAAGACCGCATCGGACCGGCTCGCCTCGGCGAGCGTCTGGCGCTCCAGACGGGTGACGAGTTCCTTGACCGCCTTCAGGACCGCGGGCTCGAGCTTGGCGAGGAACTTCTTGTAGAAGTCGTTGATGTTGCCGGCGGCACGCGCTTCGGCCTTGGCCTGCCCCTCGAGCTCCGCGCCCAGCTCGTCGGGAGCCCGCGCACCGAACTGCGCCGCGTACACACCCGGCGCTTCGCGCTGCAACAACGCGAACAGGTCCTTGGGGTCGGGGTAGCCCAGACTGCCTTGGACGTATTCGAACGAGAGGCCCGTGGCGGCCAGGACGGTCTTGGTCGCCTCGACGCACTCGGGGCCGATGCCTTGGCCTGGGATGACGAGAATGCGGGCGGGCGGCTTCGGGGACATCGGGGAGTTCATCAAATGGAGTTCCAGCTGGAGAGGGCGGCGGCTTCGGTTCGCAACCGGCAGAAAAGAACGAGCTGTGCGGCGCAGCCCGTCGGAAAACAAGCGGCGATCCCGGACACCCGGGCTGGCGGAGCGCCGGGCCACCAACCACGCAGCCCGACAGTTAACCCGTTCGCTGGGCAGAAGTTCTGCTTTTCGCGGAGGTTTTCGCCGCCCACGCTACGGCGCCACCGAATGCGGCCGCAGCCGTGGGCGAACTCGGCGCACGCGCCCTTGCCATGGCGGCTACCCGGCTGAGAGCGCCGCTGGACGAGCGTGCGCGGAGTCGGCAGAGTGCCGCCGCGGGCTTTGGGCAGCCCGGGACCGCTGCTGCCACTTCGTGCATCCGACCCAGCCTGCCGGCCCACATCCACAGCAACCATGCGCCCCGAACTTGGACCGATGGCAGCCGACACGGCCAGGCGCGACCCGACTCGAGTTCGCTTCGTCGTCCTCGCTCTCCTGGCGTGCCTCCTCTCCGGGTGCGGCAGCTTCATCCAATGGGCCATGGTCGACGCAGCCAATCGGGGCAAGGAGCTGGACCCGACGCTCGACAGATTGCCGGATGGCATCACCGGCGAGGTCACGATTCGCCAATTCCGGGTCTCGGTGTGTCCCGAGCCGCCGCTGCCCCCACAGAAGGCATCGCTCGCGGTGTGGGTCCTGGACCAGCCCGATTCGCAGCATTGGGTGGATGGTGCGCCGCGAGCCACGCTGCTGCTCCTGCATGGCCGCAGCAAGGACAGGTCGCAGATGCTGCCAGCGGCCCGTCGCTGCATCGAGTTGGGTTACCGAGCAGTACTGGTGGACCACCGCGGTTTCGGGCGCTCGACCGGGAACTGGCTGACCTACGGGGTGCTCGAGTCGAGCGACCTCCGACAAGTCGTCGACGCGTTGGTCGAGCGAGATCTGGTGGCCGGCCCCATGGGTGCCATCGGCGTCTCCTATGGCGCAGCCGTGGCGATTCAGTGGGCGGCGGCGGACGAACGCGCCCAAGCGGTCGTCGCGATGGCTTCGTTCACGTCGCTCCGCGACATCGTGCCGTATCAAGTCAGGTTGTTCCTGCCGGCGATCCACTGGTTTCTCTCAGACGAGTACATCCAGGCCCAGGTCACCGAAGCGTGCGGAGCAGCCGCTGCGAACATCGATCCAGAAGCCGCCAGCCCTCTGCAGGCGATTGCCCGGACCAGAGCGCAGGTGCTGCTGATCCATGGCACCAGCGATCCCCTGATCCCTCACGAACACGCCACCCGCCTCCACGCGCACGCCCGCGACCACAGCACTCTGCAGCACATCGAAGGCGTGCGTCATGCTGCGCTGCTCGACGTGTTCGACAGCTCCTCCGCCGAGCTCCGGCCGTATCGCGACCGCATGTTCGCGTGGCTCGACCGCGCCCTGGGGGCGGCCGCCGGCGCGTCCCAAGGCCGACACGACGCGTCCGCGACCCGGTAGGCACGGCGGCGCGCCGCCCAAGTCGACCCCGCCGTCACTGCCGCGCGGTTCGCGCCAGCCTGGCGTCGCCCTCTGCGCCGGTCAGTTGCGCCGGCAGACGACGATCAGGCGATCTTGCGGCAGCGCCTGCAGATTGACGACTTCGGTCGAGATCTGCGTGAACATGGGCACCAAGCCGTCCCTGGCCAGCTGGTTGAACAGCTCGCTCAATCTGGGGTTCTCGACGTAGCTCGCGTCGCTCCGCCAACTGCCGTGGACGATCGGCTTGCTGGTCACCACCACGTAGGGTCCTTGGCCCGGCTTCTGCGTCCGTGGTCCCGCCGTCATGGCGAGCAGCAAACCGAGTCCGAGGCAGAATGAGATACCGATCCAGAAGCGTCGCATCCGCGCAGTGTAACGGCAGGCCGCGTGGGCACCCCCAATCGGCCCAAATGCCAGACCGGAGCCGGGCGGCACCCGAGAAATGCGGAGTCCCGGGCTCGCCCAAGCGTCGGACCGCACCGCCCATGCGCCTCCTGCTCGCCGCCCTCGTCTTGGCACCGCTCGCCTTCGCCCAACCCCCAACGCCCCAACCACCAACGCCCCAGTCCCCTCCGGACCACGCGACACTGCAGACCCGGCGGAACGACAAGCTGGCGCAGCCCTTCTTGCTGCTGCACCGCTGGCACACCGACATCGAGTCGGCCAAGCGCGAAGCAGCGCGCGAGGGCAAACCGATCCTGGTGCACTGCACACGCTCGTTCTCGCCGTGTGGCACTTCGATCCGGTGCGAACGCGAGGTGCTGAGCGCCGCGGAGTTTGCGCAGGTCGCGGCACGGGCGGTGCTCTATTGCCACGTCACGGCGCGGCTCGACGCGGGCGCCGACCAGTTCCTGTTCGACATGCGCGGCAGCGGCTGGCCGCACCACGTCGTGCTCGACGCTTCGGGTCGAGTGCTCGGGACCCACGCAAGCCACCTGGACAAGTCGGTGGCCGAGTTGCACGGCCTCCTCGATCGCGCGCAGGCCTACCAGCAGCTCGAGGCCGAAGTCGCCGGCGCCATCGCGGCCCAGCGGCGCCGACAGCTCGAAGCGGGCCTTGCCACCGGGGCGCTCGACCTCGAAACCGCGCGGGCGCTGCTGGCCCAGAGCGCACCGCTGCCGAGCGCCGATGCCGAGCGCTTGGCCGCGGCGGTCACCGACCTGGAGGTCGGCGAAGTGCTGCGCCGCCACGACCGCTTCGACGCAACGGCGCAGATCGCCGCCGGCGCCGAACTCTTCGCGCTGTGGCGCCTCGGCAAACGGCCCGCGGAGCGCAACGCCAGCCGCGACTTCTGGGGCGGCATCCTGCTGCATCTCGAGCACCAGGAGCAGCCCGACCTGACCGTCTACCAGGACGGGCTGGCCCAGCTCGAGCAGCGTTTCGGCAACGCGCGCGGCTACCGCGCGTTCCTCGACGCGCGGCGCAAGGCGCTCGAGGAACTGCAGCGCAAAGCCGGCAAGCCAGCGCAGGCAGCGCACTGAGCCGGTGCTGGCCAGTCGTCACACCGGAACCGCGACGGCCCGACCATCGGCTTCGCCTGCGCAGGCATGCCGCCCTCGGCGCGCCGCCCCTGGCCGTGGGACGTTCTTCGCCAAGATTCCGACCCCGCCGGGCGGCGGCCGGGCAGAGTAGCGGTGTGCACCGAGACGCCGATCCGACCACCGAACTGCCGCAGCACTTCGCCGCGCTGCGCCGGCTGGCGCGCGACCTCGTCGGCCCGGACGACGCGGACGACGTGGTGCAGGAAGTTGCGGTGCAGGCACTGAGCAAGCCACCTCGACGGCCGGGGCCGCTCGGCGGCTGGCTGGCAGCCGTGTTGCGGCACGTGGCTTCGCACCACCGCCGCGCGTCGGGACGGCGCACGCGGCACGAAGCCGCGGCCGCGGGACAGCGGGACAGCGCGGCAACGGGTGCCACGAACGGCCCCGACGTCGAGATGCTGCAAGCGTTGACCGCCGCGCTGGCGGCGCTGCCGGAGCCCTACCGCACGGCGATCTGGGCGCGCTACCTGCAAGAGCGCACGCCCGCGGCCATTGCCGCGGCCAGCGGCGAACCGGTGGCCACCGTCAAGACCCGCTGCAAACGCGGCTTGCAGTTGCTCCGGCAACGGTTGGCGGCAACCACCCAGGCGCGGGATTGGCGTCGGGCGTTGTTCGGTGCGTTCGCGCTCGAGCCGTCGGCAACGGCATCGGCCGGGGCCGCGTCGGTGGCCCAACTGTCGAAGGCAGCAACCGCAGGAACCGGAGGACTCATGGCGACCGCAGCGACGTGGTGGATCGGAGGTGTGGTCGGGTTCGCCATCGTCGGCAGTCTGCTCTGGTGGCCAGAACCGGCGGACCTGCCTGGCGCCGAAGCAGCGGCGGCAGGTTCGGCCGCGATCGTGGACACCACCGCGGCAGCAGACTTGGGCATCCACGACCGCGCCCCCCGCGACGCCGAGCGCACGGCCGTGCCCGTCCCAGGCGCCGTCCCGGCCATCGCAACCATCGTCGGCCGCTGTGTCGCCGACACGGGCGCGCCACTCCACGGCGTGCCGCTGCGGTTGTCTGGGCAGCTCCGGCTCGGCGTCGACACGGCCGCCGACGACGCCCGCGTCGCCAGCTACCACGGCTGGCTCGCCGCGCACCCAGGAGCAACTTGGCAGAATCTCAGCACGACCGCGGGCGACGACGGCACCTTCCAGCTGCAAGCTGCCGCGGCACCGGTGGCAGCCCATCTCCTGCTGGTGCACGACGGCATCGACCACGAAGTCGAACTGCCGCCGCTGGTCGCGGGAGCATCCATCGACCTCGGCGATCTGCAGCTCGCGCGCGCGTGCCAGGTGGCCGTACGCGCGATCGACGCGAACGGTGCCGCAGTGCCCACGGCGCCGATCCGGCTCTTGCGTGAGGCCCAGGCGCTACCGGCAGAGCGGCTGCGGCAACCGCGCGAACTCCTGGCGAGCACTGCCGACGGCATCATCGCAACCGTGATCGCGGGCACGTGGCGGGTCGACGTGCTGGGCCATGACGTCGTGCGCGGCGGGCAGTGCGTGGTTCCACAGCAGGTGTCGACGTTCGCCCACACGGTCGTCGTCGCACCACCGACGAGCCCCGACACGATCCAGGGCACCGTCGTCGACGGCCACGACCAGCCGCTCGCCGACGTGGAGGTCCTCGCCATCCCCGGCAACAGCTTCGCCCGCACGGCGCCGGACGGGCGCTTCGTCCTGCCGCTCCAGCCCCCAGCCGGCGCACACGTGCAACTGTCAGTGCGCCGCAAGGGCTGGTCGCTGACGCAGGGGCGGTTGCGCGCGCAGTGGGGCGACCACGAGCTGCGGTTCGTGATGGAGCCGACGACCTCGTTGCGGCTGCGCGTCGTCGACGACCGAACGGGCGCCGCACTGCCGGACGTCACCGTCTGGCGCTGGCTGGATCCAGACCACCCACCACTCGGCGACGTGTACACCCGCGGCACGCAGCGTACCGAGGGCGCCAACGCTTCCGGCGAAGTGCTGTTGCACGACGTGCCCCGCGGCCACCACCTGCTCGTCGTCGAGCCGAACGGCACGACGCACGCCCGCAGCGAAGCCGTGCCAGTCGCCGTCGCGCCGCCGAACGAGAGCACCCTCGAGGTCCGGTTGCAGACCGCGGCCGAACGCACGCTCCACGTGCACACCGCCGGCGGCGACCCGGTCGCCGACGCCGGCGTGGAACTGCTGGTCGGCGATGCGCCGTCGGCACCGGTGAGCGCGAGCACGGCCACCACGACCCTCGCAGGGTGGGATCCGCTGCACCTGCCGTTCGCCAACGTGCTCCTGCAGCGCGGCCGCACGGACGCAGCGGGCACGTTCGTGTTGCGCGGCCCCGGCACCAGACCGGTCGCCGTGCGCGTGAGCCCACCCGGGCGGCCGCCGTTCGTGGTCGGCCCCGTCACCCTCCCCGACCCGCAACCGCTGCACGCGGTAGTGCCCGGCGGCGTCGCCGTGCGGCTCGCGGTCGGCCCGGAGGCGTTCACTCGGGCCATCGCCAACCCGCCCGAAGCGCCCGGGTTCGGCGGGCCGCCACCGACGCCAGGCTTCCGGCTGCGGCGCGGGGCAGGGCGCAACGCGGTCTCGGTGCCGGCCGCCAGCGAGCCACCGATGCCGCTGGCCGCCGACGGCACACTGTCGTTGGCGGACGTGCCGCCCGGTCCGTGGTCCCTCGAGCTGCAGTGGGTCGAACGCAGCGACGGCGGCGCGACGTTCGCCCAAGCGATGCGCGCGGTGGTCGCCGCAGTGGTCGTGCCCGCACACGGCGAGACGGTCGTGCCGGTCGATCTCGGTGGCTGGCTGCCCGTCGCCATGCATGCGACCGTACTGCGCGCAGGTCGGCCGCTGGCGAATGCGATGGTGTCACTGACCGTGACGCGCCCCGACCTGACCGGCACCGGCACGCTGCGCATCACGGTGCCGGTGCTCACCGACGGCGAGGGGCGGTTCCGCTTCCGCGGCCGCCCGGGCACCGCGAGGATCCGAGCGGAGTTGCCGGGTCCGTCGGGTGGGGTCGGCGAGCAGCACTCGGGAGAGGAAGTGTGGCTGCCGGGGGAGCAAAGGGAAGTGACGTTCGTGTTCGAGTGAAGGGTGGCGCTGCGGTGGGCCTTGGGCAGGGCCACCACCCCCGGACACCGAGAGCAGCAGCCGCCACGCTCGCGGGCCCCGCAGCCGCCCGCATTTCGATATCCTGCCATCGTGCTGCGTCCGTTGCTCGCCGTGTTGTCGTTCGCGTCCCAGCTCTGCGCCCAGCAGTGGGCTTGGTCGGTCGTGCCCAGTGACCCGGGGCCCGCCCGTTGGGTGGCTGGGGTGACGGCCTTCGATCGCGCCCGCGGATGCACCGTGCTCGTCAACGGCAGTGACGTGTGGGAATCCCGCGGCACTGCGTGGCGCCTGATTGCCTCGCCGCCCAACACCGGCGGCACCGGCCTCGCGTTCGCCTACGACCCCGGGCGGCAGCGTTGCCTGTGGTTTGGCGGTGGGCTGTTCTTCGGCAACCAATTGTCCGAATGGGATGGTACCGGCTGGCGGAACGTGCCGACCGCGAATGCACCGACGCCGCGCACCAACACGGCGATGGCCTACGACGTCGCACGCGCGCGCATGGTGCTGTTCGGCGGTTGGACCCAGACGGGACACCCCAACGACACCTGGGAATTCGACGGCGTGAACTGGCAGCAGGTGTTTCCCGCCGCTGCGCCGCCTGGCATGAGCCGGCACCGCATGGTCTACGACGTCGCTCGCGGCGAGGTCTTGCTGTATGGCGGCCAGAACCCGGCGGTCGGACTGTGGCGCTACGACGGTACAACGTGGCGCGCTGCGCCGCCGGGTCCCCCTGCACTGTTCACGCCGGCCATGGTCTACGACGACGCGCGCGCGCGGACCGTGCTGGTTTCGAGCAGTTCCTCTGCAGCACCTCGGATCTCGACCTGGGAGTGGGACGGCACTGCGTGGAGCAACCCGCAGCCCAATGGGCCGATGCTCGGCTTCGCCGTGAACGGTGTCTACGACTCCGTGCGCGGCATGGTCCAGATCGTCGCGAGCGAAGGCGACGGCGCGGCGACTTGGGGGTGGGATGGTGCTTCGTGGCACCGCGGCACGCCGTTCGGCAACCTGCCTGCGCTGTCCGGCATCGCCGCGGCCTACCACGCGCCGAGCGGCGCGGCGCTGGCGTTCGGTGGTTCGTCGACGGGGTTCGGCTCGGGCAGTGGCACGCAGGCGACCTACCGGCGCGACCGCGGCGGCTGGCGACTGCTTGCACCGAGCAATCGGCCGGCGGCTCGTTCGCACGCAGCGCTGGCGCAGGAGGCGAGCGGGGATCTGTTGCTGATGGGCGGTCGGCACGTCGGAACCGAGTTCGGCGACAGTTGGCGCTGGAACGGCAGTGATTGGGCTCTGGTGGCGACTCCGATCAGTCCGCCGGCGCGTTCGCACCACGCGATGGTGGCCGATCGCGGCCGCGGGCGGGTGGTGCTGTTCGGCGGCCAGACCTTGCTTGGGGGCATGTTCGGTGACACCTGGGAGTGGGACGGAACGGCATGGACGCAGGTGGCGACGACCGGGCCATCGCCACGGGTGTTCGCGTCGATGACGTACGATCCAATGCGGGGACGCACGCTGCTGTTCGGCGGCGGTTCGGCGACGGCGTTCACCGACGAACTCTGGCAGTGGGACGGGGCAAGCTGGACCCCGCGAGTGCTGCCGGTTCGGCCGACGCCGCGCGGCGGCGGCGTCTTCACGTTCGATCTCCGCGCCGGCGCCGCCGTGCTCGCGGGTGGGTTCTACTACCACATCCTCGGCAGCTACGTGGCGGTCGTCGAGACGTGGCTCTGGGACGACGTCCAGTGGACGCCGGTCGCGGCGACAGCACCTGGGTACGACCCGACCGCCGTCGGCTTCTACGACGAAGGCCTCGGCAGCACGATCTACTCGACGCCGGTGCCGAACCTGCCGGCGCGGTTTGCGACCGACTACGAGTTTGCGTTCGGGTCGGTGGCGGCGGCGACCTCGTTCGGGATTGGTTGCCCGGGCGCGTCGGGCCATCCGTTGTTGGCCGCGGTCGGCGTGCCGCGCAGCGGCAACCAGCGTTTCGCGGTCTGGCTGACCAATGCGCGCGAACGGGCGTTCACGTTCGTCGGCTTCGACTGGCAGGCGACGGCGATCGCGCTCGGCAACGGCTGCCAGGCGCTGCTGCCGGGCCCGGTGTTCACGACAGCAGTCACCGACGGCTTCGGCAACGCAATGGTCGCGCTGCCCTTGCCGGCGAGCCCAGCCTTGCACGGACTCCAACTGCATGGGCAGGCCGTCACGCTCGACCCGACGGGAGCGCTGCTCGGCACGGCGGCGCTGACGGCGGGGCTGCGGATCACGCTGAGTTGGTGAACACGGCGGCAGGGCGCGGCGCCAACGGGACCGCACTCCCCCGGGCGTTCCGCACGCTTTCCCTCCCTCACCCAAGGCCGCTTCCCCCCCCCCCCGCCCCACCAGCAGGCCTTCGCCGGCAGTCCATCCCCCGCTACCATCCACCCCCCAGCCATGCCCCGCCCCGTCGACCTCTTCGAAGAAATCGTGCGCCTGCGCGCCGCCGGCATCCCGGCCGCCCTGGCGACGATCGTCGGCACGCGCGGCTCCACGCCCGGCCGCACCTCGATGCGGCTCCTGGTGCTGGAAGACGGCACCTTTCTCGGCACCGTCGGCGGGGGCTGCCTCGAAGCCGAGGTCTACGACACCGCCCTCCAGGTGCTCGCCGACGAACAGCCCCGCTCCCTGACCTTCCGCCTGACCGAGCAGGACTCCCCCGACTCGGGCCTCCTGTGCGGCGGCGAAGTGACCATCTTCGTGGAACCCATCACCACCCCGGCCCTGTGGATCTTCGGCGGCGGCCACGTCAGCAAGGCCCTGTGCCAGGTCGCCGCGCTGGCCGGTTTCCGCGTCACCGTGGTCGACGACCGACCCGACTACGCCACCGCCGAACGCTTCCCCGAGGCCCAGGCCACCTTGGCCATGGACTACCCGGCGGCGACCGCGGCGATGCCGATCCGGTCCAACAGCTATGCCGTCGTGGTGACGCGCGGCCACCGCGAAGACGGCACCGTGCTGGCCAGCCTGGCACCGCGCTTCGCCCAGGGCGAACGCCTGCGCTTCCTGGGCATGATCGGCAGCCGCACCAAACAGGCCCTGCTGTGGCGCGAACTGACGGCGGAGGGGGTGGCGGAGGCGTTCCTGGCGACCGTGCGCACCCCGATGGGCGCCAACCTGGGCGGCCGCAGCCATGAGGAGATCGCCGTGGCCGTGGTCGCCGAACTGATCGCCGTGCGCCGCCGGGGGCAGGACTTGGCGGACATGTGGCCGGAGGCCAAGCCGCGGGCACGCGAAGAAGGCGTGCGCGGCCAGTTCGGCGAGCAACCGCCGGGCGAAGTGGGCTGAGGCGGTGCGGGTGGTGCAGTTTCGAGTTCCTGGCCCCCCAGCCAACCGGAGCGAACCGACCCCGCCTGCCAACCGTTGTCAGCCAGACCGGGGCCCGGCATGATGCCCCGCCCCTCCCCGATCGCGACCGCCGTCCCCATGAAGCTCCAGATCCTCCTCGCCAGCCTGTTCGCGCTGCCGCTCGCCGCCCAGAACGACGTCGTCTACCTCCAGGACGGCAGCAAGCTCGACACCGGGAAGGTGGCGAGCTTCGACGTGCGCAAGCTGAAGTATGGCGACAAGGAGTTCCCCACCGACCAGGTGGTGAAGGTCGAACTGGCCCAGTTCCGCGACACCTTCCGCATCGGCCTGAAGGACCCCGGCCTGCTGCAGACCAAGGCCAAGGAAGCGCTCAAGGATGGCAAGGTGCTGCTCGGCCAGCTCGGCCTTTTGCAGGCGGCCAGCCTCTACCTCGACAGCAACCAGGCCGGCGAGGCGATGGGCGCCCTGGACGAACTGCAGAAGACCGTGCCGGAAGCCGGGGTGATGCCCGACGTCTACCGGATGAAGTTCGAGTACTACATGGGCCTCGGCCAGAAGGGCGTGGTCAGCGCCGTGACGGTGGCCAAGAAGTACCAGTCGGACGTCGGCGGCGCGGCCTGGGCCCCCGGGCTCGCGGCCGAGGCCGAGTTCTTCGTGGCGATGGCCGAACGCGCAGCCGGCGGCGCCCCCAAGGACTTCCAGCAGAAGCTGCGTTCGGTGATCGGCAAGGCGCTGGGCGGCAACCCGATGGTCGCCAACCGGGCCAACGTGCAGCTGGCCAACAGCCTGCGCGAAAACAAGGACCTCGACGGCGCGCGCAAGATCTACGAGGACCTGGCCAAGAAGGACAAGGTCGACGCCAGCGCGCGCGCCGGCGCGCTGCTGGGCCTCGGCTACCTGGCGATGGAAGAGGGTTCGCCGAACAACAAGGAGCCGTTCCGCAAGGCGCTGCTGCTGTTCCTGCGCGTGCGCCTCGAAACCCGCGACGCCTGGCCGAGCCTGCACGCCGAAGCGCTCTACCAGGCGATCGTCGCGGCCGACAAGTGGCGCGGCAACGACTTCCAATACATCATGAGCCGCTGCCGCAGTGTGTTGCTCGGCGAGTTCGGCGAGTCGGAGTGGGCGGCGCGGGCGAAGGCCGGGCGCTGAGCGAGGAGGTTGGGCGCGGCGCGGCGGTAGCCGCCGCGGTCGGGAACGGGACGGGATCGACGCGATTTTTCGTCGGTTTCGCAGCCCGCCGTTCCCTACCAGACACCGAGCCACGCTGTCCCCAGGAATGGGGACATGGAACCGACCGAACAACTATGGGGCTTGGCGCGTCGCAGCGCCGAGCGCTTCCTCCGTCGCTATGACGACCCGCTGACGCGGCGCGAACGCGACGACCTGGTCCAGGAATGCGCCGTTTCGGCCTGGCGCTGGGCTGGAGGGGCCCGCGAACCGCACCGGTTCGTGGCGGCGGTCCTGACCATCGCCAAGCGCATGCGCTACCGGATGATGGACCGGGAACGCCGCCGCAACCTGCAACTGCGGCACGCCCTGCAGCAACGCGAGGCCGCCGAACCGACCTTCGTCGTGCGCGGCAGGGTGCTTCCCGGCGAGTTCCTCAGGGAACCGCTGCAGGATGCCGCGGCGCAGCTGTCCCCACTGGACCGCCAACTGCTCATGAGCTCCGCCGAGGGCTTCTGCACCGCCGAACTGGCGGAGCGTTACGGCCTGCGAGAGCACAACGTCAAGGCCCGCCTGCACCGGGCAAGGCGGCGCCTGCGCCGGCGGATCGAAGCAACGGTCTGCGCTCACGGCGACTTCGAACTGCATCCCGAAACCCCTGTCCAAACAAGGAGACAACGATGATCGACACGATGCGTGGAGTTTGTTTCGTCATGATGTTGGGCGGCGCCCTCGCCGCACAGGCCGAAGGCACCGAGGCGAAGGCGGCGCCGAAGAGCGCCGTGGTCGCCATCGCCAGGGTGCAGCTCAGCGATGCCGGCAAGGCGGCGCTGACTGCGGCCCGAGACTTGGCGCAGCGCACCAAGGGCTTGCAGAGCGCCGAGCGCCTCGCCGCGCTACAGCAGGCCGCGGCCGCATACGATCGGGTGGTGGTCGACTTCGCCGCAGAGCCAGCGGTCGCCGGCCCGGCGGCGTTCGCCGCGGCCGAGCTGTGGCGCCAGCACGGCAGCCCGGCCATGGCCGAGAAGGGCTACCTGCTGGCAGCCGAAATCGACAGCCACCGCTTCGGCGCACGCGCGTGGCTCGGGGCCGCCGAGATGCAGCAGCGCCAGAAGCAGCTCGAGCGCGCCCTGGTGTCGTTCGGCCAGGTGATCACCGCCGAACCGGGCGGCGCCCATGCCCACGATGCCCGCCTGGCCCAGGCCCGGCTGCTCGAGGCACTCGGCAAGCCCGACGCCGCGCTCGAGACCCTGCGTGGGGCCCTGGAGAGCGCCCGGCCGGGCCGGCAGGGCATCGAAGCGGCCAACCTGCTGGCGCTGCTGCTGGTGCGCAGGGGCGACTTCGACGGCGCCGAGCGGGCCATCGAGCACGCCCAGCACGAAGTCAGCGCCGCTGGCGACGAGGATGCGGCCACCACGGCACGCCTGCAGAAGCTCGCCGACACCATGTCGGCGAAGAAGGCCCTGCAGCGGGCCCGGGACAAGCAGAACCAGGCCGGCGCCGAAGCCGCCCGGCTCGACAGCGCGCGCCGGGAGGGTGGCGGCTGACCGACGGCCGGACTGCCGGGCCCGCTTTGGCCGGTGCCGGCTTTGACTGGCACCGGCCCGGCCCGTACCCTCTTTCGCCCTCATGAGCGACAAGCCCATCTTCGCCCTCGAACGGCTCACCAAGAGCTACCAAGGCAAGAAGCCAGTGCTGAAGGACGTCAGCCTGGTGTTCCTCGACGGCGCCAAGATCGGCGTGATCGGCCAGAACGGCGCCGGCAAGTCGACCCTGCTGCGCATCATGGCCGGCGTCGACAAGGAGTTCGACGGCGTGGCACGTCTGGCCGAGGGCAAGACCGTCGGCTACGTGCCCCAGGAGCCGAAGCTGCTCGAAGAACTGACCGTGCGCGGCAACGTCGAACAGGCGGTGGCCCCGGTGCGCATGCTGCTGAAGCGGCACGAGGATCTGAGCATGAAGCTCGGCGAGGACCTGCCGCCGAAGGAGATGGACAAGGTGATGGCCGAACTCGAGCGCCTGCAGCACGAGATCGAAGCCAAGGACGCGTGGGAGATCGACCGCCACGTCGAGACGGCGATGACCAAGCTGCACCTGCCGCCCGGCGACAAGATGGTCAGTGCCTGCTCCGGTGGCGAACGCCGCCGCGTGGCGCTGTGCCGCACCCTGCTGGAGCACCCGGACCTGCTGCTGCTCGACGAACCGACCAACCACCTCGACGTGGAGACCGTTCGCTGGCTCGAGGAAACGCTGCACGAATACAAGGGCACCGTCGTGGTCATCACCCACGACCGCTTCTTCCTCGACAACGTGGTCGGCTGGATGCTCGAAGTCTGGCACGGCAAGGCACTGCCCTACCAGGGCAACTACTCGGAGTACCTGATCCAGCGCAGCAAGCGCATGCAGGTCCAGGAAGTCCAGGAACAGCGCCGCGCCAAGTTCCTCGACCGCGAACTCGAATGGATCCGCATGAATCCGAAGGCGCGCACCACCAAGAACAAGGCGCGCCTCAAGAACTACGACAAGATGCTCGAGCAGGAGGTCGAGGAGAAGGACGACACCGTCGAGCTGCACATCCCGGCCGGCAAGCGCCTGGGCGACACGGTGATCCGCTTCGAGAAGGTCAACTTCGCCTACGACGGCGAGCACAACGTCGTCGAGAACCTCTCGTTCGAGATGCAGCCGGGCGACATCCTCGGCATCGTCGGCCCGAACGGCACGGGCAAGACCACCTGCCTCAAGCTGATCACCGGCAAGCTGAAGCCCGACAGCGGGCGCGTGGTGGTCGGGCAGACGGTGGAACTCTGCCACGTCGACCAGGAACGCGAGACCCTCGACCCCACCAAGACGGTGTGGCAAGAGATCAGCGAAGGCCAGGACCTGATCAAGCTGGGCAAGTTCGAGGTCAACAGCCGCAGCTACGTCGCCAAGTTCAACTTCACCGGCCAGGACCAACAGCAGACCGTGGGTTCGCTCTCCGGCGGGCAACGCAACCGCGTGCAGCTCGCCAAGATGCTGCGCCGCGGCGGCAACGTGATCCTGCTCGACGAACCGACCAACGACCTCGACCTCGACACGCTGCGCGTGCTCGAAGAGGCGATCCAGGAGTTCCCGGGCTGCATGGTGGTGGTGTCCCACGACCGCTACTTCCTGGACCGCATCTGCACCAAGATCCTCGACCTGGGCAACTACGAGCCAGGCAAGTATCTCGACAGCCTGTGATTCGGCGGCGGTGGCGCCACTTGGCGGAAGCCACTTGGCGAATCAGTGCCGCTTCAGGCCGACCGCCAGCCCAGCTGCCGCCAGCCCCGCCTGCGGCAGGCTGCCGGTGACGAACCGTTGGAAGTCGCCCCACTCGCTTTCGATGTTGCCGCAGAAGCGCCCCCACAGTCCGTCGATCGCCTGCCAATCGACCGTGACCAAACCGAAGTAGCTGAGCACGAACGTCATCGCCAACCAGAAGCCGACCGCGACGGCGACGAACTTCAACGTGGCGCGCAGGAAGCTGCCGAGGCAGAACCCGGCGAGGAAGCTGAAGCCCAGGCGAAACACCCCCTCGGACGCACGCGGCTGCCCGTCGGGGTTCGCACTGCCGCCGCTGGCGGTCGCGTGGGCCGCCAACCCGGACACCCCACTGCCCGCCCCGCTGGCACCGCCGGAGCTCCAGCTCAGCACGCCACCCACGGCGACCGCAGCCAGCGAACTCAGCACGAGCCACTTCTTCCAGCGCGGCATCGCCAGGAACCAACCGCCGAAACTGCGGCCGACGGGATGCGGCACGGGATCCGAACTGCCCATGGCACAGTTCTACCCGAGGCGACCCCGGGGATCGACCCAGGAGGTTTTCGCTTGAGCCTGCCTGCCTCGGCTGCTTCCTTGCGCGTTCCTCAATCCACAATTCGGAGAACCATGCAACTCCTTCGCACCGCCGCGGCACTTGCCGCCGCGGCATCCTTCGCCCTGGCCCAGGACCGCATCACCCTCGCCAACGGTGACGTCCTGACCGGCGCCATCAAGACCATGGCCGACGGCAAGGTCACCTTCAGCTCGCCCTCACTCGGCGACGTGACCGTGCCTCTGGCGAACATCACCGACATGGCCACCCAAGGCCAGGTCGAACTGCTCACCCTGACCGGCGAAACCTACAAGCGCCGCATCGCGGGGATCGAAGACCGCCGCCTCAAGCTCGAAGGCGACCTGCCGGCTCTGGCGATCGACAACCTCGGCAAGATCAACCCGCCGCCGACGCTCCCGCCGCAGTGGATCGGCACGGCCAAGCTGGGCGCGATCTACGCAGACGGCAACACCGAACGGCGCGCCGTCAACGCTTCGTTCGAAGCCTCGCGCCGCAGTGAGATCGACCGGCTGACCTTCGACGCCTCGTGGGACTACGGCCAGGACAAGAACCAGGCCACCGGCGAGTGGAACCTGACGCAGCGCCGCACCGGCGGCGGGCTCAAGTACGACTACTTCTTGAGCAAGCGCTGGTACGGCCTGGCCAACGCCCGCGTGCTCGGCGACACGTTGGCCGACTTGCGCCTGCGGTTCACCGGCGGTCTCGGTGTCGGTTACACGGTGATCGAGAACGCCGACACGACGCTCGTCACGGAAGCCGGTCTCTCGTACTTCAACGAGAACTACCGCTCGGACAACCCCTCCCAGGACTACATGGCGGCCCGCGTCGCCTACCGGTTGACCCACAATTTCTCGGCGACCACCAAGCTGATCCACGGGGTGGAAGCGTTCCCGTCCCTGGAGAACGCCGACGACATCTACTTGCAGGTGAAGACCGAAGTGGTCACCAGCCTCACCGACAACATGATCGCGTCCCTGGCGCACATCATGGACTACGACAACACGCCGTCCCCGGGCGTCGGCGGCAACCGCCTCGAACGGGCCGACCACCGCGTGCTGCTGACGGTGGGCTGGAGCTTCTGATTGCCAGCGCGCCACCACGCGGCGTGCTGATTGCTTGCGCGCCGCCACGCGGCGTGCCACCAACCGGCGAACCAACCCCTTGGCGCCGCTGCGGCGCGGTTGGGTGCTTGCGCGCCGCCACGCGGCGTGCAACGAGCCTGCGATTACCACTTCGGCGAGTTGCCGAAGCTCTGGAAGCGGTTGGTGCCGAAGCGGTCGTTCGGCCGCCGGATGAGACCGCCCAGCGTGGGCTGGAAGTCGATCCGGACCGTGGCAACCTGCGTGTAGGGGTCGTAGCCGGCGACCAACGCCACACTCCAGTCGTGGTCGTTGCGCCGCAGACCGAACTCCCAGGTCAGGAACCGGTCGCGCTCGAGATCGTAGAAACCGGTGGCCACACCGTCCCAACGGCCGAACAGCCGCGTGCTCGCCGACAGGCCCGCCGCACCGGCCACCTGCTGGTCGGTGCGATACTCCGCAGTCCACAGCACCCCACCCAAGGGGCCGAACTGCACCTCGGCGTCGAGCGTGCGCAGCCCCGAGCGCCAGTCGTGGTCGCCGTAGAGCCCGAACTGCACCGTCTGGAACGGCACGCCGGGCACCTGCGGCCGCAGCCGCAGGTCGTAGCGGAACAGCCCCAGATGCTCGCCCTGGTTGTCGCGACCGGCGTTGGGCCAGAGGTCCTGCGCCAGGTCGAGCAGCACCAGATCACGCACTTCGGCGGGACCTCCAGGCTTGCCCGGCTCGGTGCGCTGCAGCAGGTTGCGCACTTCGAAACGCACCAGATTCTGGTCGCGCAGGGCATCCGTGGCATCGAACTGGTGGAACCGCTCCGGAGCGTCGTCGACCGCGAATCGATCGAAGAAGGTGAACTTGGGCGCGATCACGTGCCGGAGCGCCTGCGCCCCTTCGGCATCGGCCCACTGCCAGGTGCGCTGCAATCGGGTGCCGACTTCGATGCCGGCATCGAACGCCGTGCGCCCTTCCGCCCCGCCGTAGACGGCAGGATCCGCCGTGCGCGTGTTGTCGTAGTAGGTGCCGCGCCACGCCGCGAACGGCCGCAGGCTGAGCTGCCAGAGCCGGAACGGCGCCGACAGCTCGAAGCGCTGGTCGGCGCGGAACGTGCGGTCCGAACCAGCCGCCGGCCGTTCCGCGCGCGCGTCGAAGTCGCTGCGCCGCTGGCCGAGCTCGGTCGCGGTGTCGAGCACCAGCGGCGTGCCCCACGGCAACTCCGCGATCGGTTGCGCGACCCAGTTCCACGTCACCACCGGACTCTCCTCGACGAAGCGCGGCGCCAGCGTGCGGTTGTCGCGGTAGCTGAAACGATCGAGGTTGAAGCGGGTGCCGACCGTGAACAGATGGTTGTCGGCGCCGTGATGCAGGTAGGCGCTGGTCTCGGGCAGTTCGTTGCTGCGGTAGTCGCCCCCGTGGAACTCGGACAACACCGCCGCATCGCTCGCAGCGAACGCCTGCAGGTCGAGGTTGGTGTCGGCGCCGAACCGCAGGCGATTCTGCGTGCGCAGCAGACTGCGCCCTTGGTTGTCGATCGGGCTGCCGTCGAAACGCTCGATCACTTCGCGGCGGTTCTTGGTGACACCGACCATGTCGTCGAGCCAGAACGCGTCGGTGCGGCCCTCGTAGAGCTTGCCGCCGCGGTACTCGAGCGTGCCCTGCAGCGGTGCGCCGCGATTCTCCAGGTAGCCGACCCCGAGCTCCCAGTCGCCGCGGAACTCCTGCGCCGGCCGCCCGGTCAATGCCTCGTGGATCGCGCCGCCGGTACTGTTCCACGGCAGCCCGAACACCACTTGCGCTTCGGCACCCTCGAAGCCCGAATAGCCGACGCTGGCGCGCCGCACCGGAAACTGCGTCTGGCTGCCGGTGAAGAAGTGCGCGTCCGGCAGTGGCAACAGGGACACCCCACCGACCTGCACGCGCTGGCCGCGAGCGAACACCTCGAACTCGCCGTCACCTTCGCGGATCTCCACCTGCCCACTCTGCACGGCAAAGTGAGGCACGCCGGCACTGCAGGTGGTGAGCTCCAGGTCGCGCCCGATCCAGCGCGCGCCCGACTTCTCGAGGCGGGCGCCGCGCACCACCAGAGCCGGCGCCACCGCGGGCGCACCACCTGCAACCGGCGCCGCGAGCTGGGCCTCGCCTTGGTAGCGCAACTCCACGTCTTCGACCACCAGCCGGTCGTCGAGTGGCGAGATCCACAACCGTTCGCAGCGCACCACCTCGACACCGGCGCGGACCACCGTCACACCGCCTTCGAAGTACAGGTAGCGCACCAGGTCGAGGGCCCGCTGGGCCGACGGGGCGTCCAGCGCAGGACCTGACCGGCCGAGCGCCGCCAGCGTGCGTTCCATGCGCGCACGCATCGCCGCGAACGACAACCGGCGGCGATCCGGCGGCAGCGGCGCACCGCGCCGCGGCAGCCCGCCCGGCTCGCCCTGCGACAGCTCCTGCGCCGCTTCGACGTCGAGCAGCAGCAGCCCGTTCTGGCTGCGGATCTCCAACTGCAGCGCCGGCACCAGGAACCGCCCGCCGCCGAACAGGCGCTCTTCGTGGTAGTCGCCCGCGTTCTGCGTCGCATAACGCACGAACTGCACGTCGTAGCCGAGGCCGCTGGCAGGAGCGGCGCCGCGCTCGGGAGCCTGCCCCAGTGCCGGCGCCTGGCTGCCGCCTTGGGCCAATGCCACCGCGGTCGCCACGGCCACGGCCAGCGCCCACCGCACCCCACGCACGGCGCTCACCGCCCGGCCTCCGCCACGTCGCGCCGCAGCACCGAGCCGTTGGTGGCTTCGACCGCCATGGCGCGGTAGAGCACCAGCACGTGTTCGGCCGCGAACCGCAGACCGTTCGGCAGCCAGACCTCGGCCTCGACCGGATCACTGGCCACCAGGCGTTCGCGTCGCAAATCGACTTCGAGATCGCGGCAGCGCGCACGCAGCCGCGTCCAGTCGAGCGCCACTTCCCGCGCCACGAGCCGCAGCACCTCACCGGTGCGCGGATGCCGAAACACCTGGAACGTCTGGGCCTCGACGTGCAGGCCGTCGGGATCCAGGGCCGACGCCGCATCGAGGCCGTCGGCGACCACCGGGCCGCCGAAGCGCACTTCGGCGGGCAGCACGTCGATGTCGCCACGGCAGACCACCTGCAAGTGCGCGAGCCGTTCGGCGGCGTCGGGCCGATGCAGTTCGACCGTCGGCAGGTATTGCGCAGCGCTGTCGGCGAATGCTCGCCGCACCTGCATGCGGGGCTCTGGATCGCGCCAGAGGCGCACCGCGGCCCCGCGCGCCACCACGCTCTCGTCGGCGCGGCTGCGGCGCACCACGGCCGGCACGGCAGCCGCGGCGTCCCCGGTGAACAGCGCGCTCTCACTGCCGAGCGCCAGCCAGAGGCGATGGGCCGTGCCTTCGACCCGGCCGTGTTCGTCGTCGTCCAGCACCACACGATCGATGCGATCCGCAACCAGCCACGGCGAACTCGCCGCTGGCGCCATGGCCTCGGCGAACGCAGCCGACACGCCGCCGTGGTGCCAGCCCAGCGCCGTGGGCGCCACCAAGCTCGGCAGCAGCCGCAAGCACTGGCCTTGGAACTGCAACAGGGACGGTCGCACCGCCCCCTGCCGCACGAACGTCCCGGATCCGGTGACCAGCTGCTCGCCCACCGCCGTCGCCACCACCGTCGCGCGTTCTCCGCCCTCGTGGTGCAGATCGATCTGCGGCGCAGTGAGCGTCAGGTCGAACGGCAACTGCTCTGCCCCGGCCGCTTGGGCCACCCCCGTCTGGGCGATCTGCAGCCGCGGCTGGTGGGCCGTCGGCGGCAGGTCGGCGAACCACGCCGGCGAGGCACCATGGCGGGCAGAGGCGGCAGAACTCGGCAAGAGCCGCATGCCCGCCAAGCCCAACTGCCGCAGCACCGGCGCCTGCGCGGTGAGGGTCGCCCCGCGGCGCTGCCCGACCAGGACTGCCGGTGTGCCGACCAGCTCCCAGTCGACCAGGTCCTCCCCACGCAACTCGGCCAGCACACTGCGCACCGCCCGGAAGCTGCCCCTTCCGTCCGGCAGTTCGAGTTCGATTGCGGGGGTGGGCGCGCGCAGGGCCACCACCGCCGTAGGGCCGGTCTGCTCGACCTGGCACGCGCCGACGCCGCGCAGCAGCGCCTTGCCGAGCTGCACCGTGTAGTGATGGCTGCCGAACGCAGGGTCGGCGGCCGGCGCTTCGAGCCCAGCGGCCAACGGCGGTCCGAGCTGCAGCAGTTCGCGGCCGCGCGCCTTGGTGACCCGGAAGCCCTGGTTGCCGGTGGCGTGCACCGGCACCCCGGTGGGGTCCTTGGGGGGCAGGACCAGATCCACCGCGCCCGAGCCGGTGACGGCACCCGCGCCCCCCGCACCGAACTGCACCAGCTCCAGCCCCTGCGCCGCGGTGGTGCGACGGCCGTCGCTCGTCAGCGCCGCGGCGCCTTGCAAGTGCACGGCCTGCACGGCATCGAGACCGCGCAGCGTCCAGGCCGGAAAGCCGAACCCCCGCAGGGCCGCGGCCGCATCGGCACCGATGCGGGCCAGCACCAGCCGTTCGGGCGAACTGCCGTCGATTGGCGCCGGGGGCAGCCGATCGGTCGCGTCGCGTTGCAGAGGGACGGCAGCGGTGGGCAATTCGGCGTGGCAATGGGCCGCGCCACCGTCGGCGACCAGCACCGAAGGTTCGCCCATGCCGTTCGGCAGCAGCACGCAGCGCGGCGCAGCGAGCTGCAGCCCGCCCGCAACCACCTGCACCGGGGCACCGTGCAGTTCGAGCCGCCGCCAACCACCGGCGGCGCGGCTGCCGCCGGCCGCGTCGGCCGCCGGCTCGGGGCGGCGCAACCAGACGTGGGCGCGGTCGGCGAGCACCGTGGCTGCCGCTCCTTCGAGCGACGCACCGGGAACGCCGCCGAACGCCGCCCCGCCGAGCCCGGTGAAGGTGCCGCGCACGCCCTCGACCATGGTCAGCTCGCCGGCACCGCCAACGCGCTCTTCGCGGTATTCGAGCTGCCCGCGGCACCGCACCTCGGCCCCGGCGGTGGCCAACACCGGCTCGTGCAGGATGGTGAAGCGCAGCGTGCGAACTGCCCCCGCCGCCAGCCCACGACCCCGCGGCAGGTCGGCGGTGAACCCGAGTCCACGCACGGTCACGGCCGGCTGGCCACGGAACTCGACCAGCACCGGCTCGCGTTCGTCGGGAGTGCGAATGGCCACCGCGGCCGAGCCGGCCTCCACCACCGCGCGGCCGAGCCGCGCCGAGAGCCCGGCCCAGGGCGAGGCTTCGGGGGCCTCGAGCTCGACGTCGCGCAGGTCGAACGCCTTGTCTTCGCGGATCGACACCTTGCCGCCCGCATCGCGGCCGAGTTCGGCGAACGCGGTGCGCGCGCGCACCACCGCGGCGAGCTGGCCCGCTTCGTGGATGTCGACCCGCAACCCGTCGATTTGCTGCCGGCCGTCGCCGATCGGTCGCGAACCCGCGGCATCGACGACGTAGAGCGTCTCGTTGCGTTTGCTGCCGTCCGGCTGCGGCACCGAACGCACCACCGGATAGTGGAACGGGCCGCTGGCCTGCCAGGAGCCAGTGCCTTGCGCAGTCTGCAGCGGCACCCCCTGTCCGACCGCCCCCGGTTCTTGCGGCCGCGCCGCAGCGGCGGCTGCGGCATCCGGGACGGCATCCGGCACCGCCGCCACGGCACCGGCCGGAGCGCCAGCGCGCCCCGACAGCACTTCGTGCGGCACCCGGCCGCCGCTGAGCACCGGGTCGTCGCCGACCGCCCACCACAGCAGCGCCAGGCCACCGGCGAGCAGCACCAGGAACCAGACGAACCGCTTCATCGCAGTCCCCGCATCCCGTCGCTTCGTGCGCGGCGGCGCGTCATCCGATTTTCAGGTTCAACAGGTCTTGGACGTCGAGCAGACCGAGCAGGCGCCCGGCGGCGTCGACGACCGGCAGCTGGTCGACGTGGAACTGGTGCAGGAGCGCCAACGCTTCCAGCGCGAACGTGTCGGCGCGGATCGAACGCGGGTTGCGCGTCATCGCCTCGTCGATGCTGCGTTCGCGCGGGTTCTGCAGGCCGCGCTCGATCAGCCGCCGCAGGTCGCCATCGGTGAAGAAGCCGAGCAACCGCCCCTCGCGGTCGACCACGCTGGTGGCACCCGGCCGCCCTGGCGTGCGCGTCATCACGCCGATCGCGTCGAGCACGGTGCTGCCACTCGCGACCGCTGGGTTGCGCTCGCCGGTGCGCATCAGTTCGCCGACCTTCATCAGCCGGCGGCCGAGGTCGCCACCGGGATGGAAGCGCGCGAACTGCTCCGGGCCGAACTTGCGCCCCTCCTGCACCACCAACGCCAGCGCGTCGCCGAGCGCCAGCATCGCCGTGGTCGACGCACTGGGCGCCAGACCGAACGGCCCGGCTTCGTCGATGCGCCCCAGTTCGAGCACCAGATCGCAGTGGCGCCCGAGCGTGCTCTGCGCCTCCTGCGTGATGCCGACCATCGGCACGCCGACCGCTTTGACGTGCGGCAGCATGACCAGCAGCTCTTCGGTCTCGCCCGACTTGGAGAATGCCAGCAGCACGTCGCCGGCGTCGACCCGACCGAGGTCCCCGTGCACGGCTTCCGCAGGGTGCAGGAAAATCGACGAAGTGCCGGTCGACGCGAGCGTCGCCGAGACCTTCTGCGCGATGAACCCGGCCTTGCCCATGCCGGTGGTGACCACCCGGCCACGCAGACCGAGGATCAGATCGACCGCGGCGACGAAGCTGGCGCCGAGCCGGTCACCGACCTGGTGGACGGCAGCCGCTTCGCGGCGGACGATGTCGCGGGCGCGCTCGAGCCGAGGATCCATGGCGCCCGACAGCCTACGGGACACGAGGTCCGGGCAACAGCGCGCGACGCTCGCGGCAGGGGAACTTCTGCAGCCGGCCGGCGGTCACTTGCCGCCGCCGCCGTCCTTCTTCTCGCCGTCCTTCTTGTCGCCGTCCGCGGCCGCCTTCGCCTTCGTTTCCTTGCAGTGCGCGCAGTCCGGCGCGCAGGTCTCACGCAGCTTGGCCAGCTCCTCGGCGGTGCGCTTCTTGCGCGGATCGAGGTGCTCGACGTCCTTCATGCGCTCGACCAAGCAGAACGGCTGGAAGGTCGGGCTGTCCTGGTTGTGGCACTTGTTGCAGTTGTCCATCGACCGCGCCGAGTGGGTCTCGTCGGCGGTGATCGGCGACGGCTGCGCGCCCGGCTTGCTGGCTTCGGCGAAGCGCTTCTTCTGGTGGGCCTCACCCGGGCCGTGGCAGCTCTCGCACTGCACACCGTCGGCCTGCTTCAGGGTGTTCTTGACCTCGGCCGGCGGCAGGCCGTAGGCCGTGACGTGGCACTTGAGGCACTTCTCGCTCTTCTGCGGCTCGTCCACACCGTGCTTCTTGCCAACTTCCTTGGCCTTGTCCGACGCCAGGGAGGCAAACGCCTGGGCGTGCTTGGTCTTGGTCCAATGGTCGTACATGTCGCCCTTGGCCGGCCCGTTGTGGCAGTTTTTGCAGGCGCCCGCACCGATGTAGCGCCCGCCGGCGACATACCCGGGCTCGAGGGGCGATGCGGCGCCGCTTGCGGACGGGGTGCCGCCTGCGAACGGGGTGCCAGCTGGCCAGAGGAACGCACTGCAGGCGACAGCGACGACGGCGAACAGGGAGAACGGGTTCATGGTCGGTTTGGCTTGGGGCCGAGGAACGTCACGTCAACGTCATCCGCGATCCTAGGGGCCGAATCCCCCCTGGCAATGGGCCCAACGGCCCACCCCCCTGGAACCAGCGAACCTCCGGGCCACAGCCTTGGTCCCACCCCACCCCGCCGCCATGATCCGGCGTCCCCGTGCAACTCACCCTCGAACAGCGCCTGCTGCGCCTGCTCGCCCGCGAGGAGCGCGACGAACAGCGCACCCACCGCGAACTGCGCGCCCAGCCGGTCGACGCGCGCGTGCTCGAAGGGGAGTGCCTGCGCGATGCCGAGTTCCTGGAAGGGCGCGACGGCAACTACCTGTTCGCGGTGCCCGACAACGCCTCGAAACTGCGCCCCGGCGATCCGGTGGTGGTCGGCGACGGCATCGACCTCGAGCGCGCCGAGCCCCTCCAGTGCGGCGACTACGACGCACAAGCCGGCCGGCTGCGGCTGCTGCGCGATCCATGGCAGCGCGACCGCAACCCGCAGTTCGTGGTCGGCCGGCGCTACGTGGTGGACCGCAGACCCCTCGGGCTGCGAGGCCGGTTGGCCGAAGCCGTGCGCGCGGCGTTCGGCGCGCAGCGCCTGCGCCTGGTCCTGGCCGGCGAGCACGTGCCCAAGCACGACTCCGGTCGCACCGAACGCGCCAGCAAGGCCCTCACCGCCGCCGGGCTCGATCCGGGCCAGGTGGCCGCCGGTGCTTTGGCCATCGGCGCCGAGAGCCTGCAGCTGGTGCAGGGCCCCCCGGGCACCGGCAAAACCCGGCTGCTCGCCGAAGTGGTGCGGCTCCTGGCCAACGCCGGCTGCCGGATTGCGCTGTGTGCGTTCACGCACCGGGCTGTCGACAACGCCTTGCTGGCGATCCGCCGCCTGGACACGCGACTGCCCGTGTTCAAGCTCGACGCCGGCAGCAGCGACGGCAAGGCCGAGCTGCGCGCCGAAGGGGTGCAGCTGGTCGACGCCCGGCGCGTGCGCCTGCCCGAACGCGGCTGCGTGGTCGCCGGCACCTGCTTCCAGATCGACAAGCTGCCGAGCGACACGCAGTGCCACTACACGGTGTTCGACGAAGCGGGCCAGCTGCCGATCCCGCACGCGCTGCCCGGCATGCTGCGGGCGCAGCGCTGGTTGTTCTTCGGCGACCATGCGCAGCTGCCGCCGGTGGTCGCGACCGCGCACGCCGATCGGGTCGCGTCGGTGTCGATCTTCGAGCACCTGCACGAGCGCTACGGCTCGCACCTGCTCGACACGACGTACCGGCTGAACGATGGCGTCTGCCGCGTCGTCAGCGAGTCGTTCTACGGCGGCAGGCTGCGTCCGGCACCGGCTGCAGCGGGGCGCCGCGTGCCGTTCCGCGGCGGCGGTCGCCTCGACGAGGTGCTCGATCCGGCGCACCCGGTGGTGTGGCTGCGCATCGACCACCGGCAACCGGCCGCCCGTTCGCAGGAGGAGGCGAACGCAGTGGCCGACGTCGTCGAGGACCTGGTGCGCCAGCACGGCGTGAGTCCGCGCGAGATCGCGGTGATCGCGCCGTTCCGCGGCCAGGTGCGGCTTCTGCGCAGCACGATCCAGCACAAGCAGCTGGCTGGCGACGACGAACTGGTCGTCGACACCGTCGAACGCATCCAGGGCCAGGAGCGCGAGGTCGTGATCGTGTCGCTGACCGCCGGCGACGCCGCCGAGGCGAAGGGCCGCGGCGCGTTCCACCTGTCGCTGAACCGGCTGAACGTCGCGCTGTCGCGCGCCCGCACCAAGGCGGTGCTGGTCGCCAGCGCGCACGCGTTCCGCGCCCTGCCGCACGATGCCGACGGCCTGCGCATGGCGTCGCGCGGCAAGGAACTCTGCCAGCGCCTGCACCAGGTCGACCTGTCCCGCCTCTACCTCGCCCAACCCTGACCATGGAAGTTCGCCCCGACCCGAAGGCGCCCCTGCCCTTCTCGCTGC
>JAEUHP010000135.1 GCA_016795295.1 Planctomycetota bacterium
CTCGAACTCGTCTCGTCCAGCGCATTCGATCAGAATCTGGCTGCGCTTGCGACCGTAGCGAACGGATACCTTGGTCGACAAGGCTTCGACCAGGCTCTCTTCGACTTCCGTGAGCCAAGCAGGCTTGGTCTTCTTTGGCCCGCCCACTTTGGGCCCTTTCGGGTTCGCGAGCGTGGTGTTGATGTCCTTGACCTGCTGCTCCAGGGCGCGCACAGACCATGCGTTGCGGATGCACTCCTCCGCAAGCTTGGGCATCGCATCCCGGTCCATCAAACCAAGGATGGCACGCGCGTGGCCCATGCTCAGTGTTCCACGTGAAACATGGGCCTGAATCGGCTCAGGCAGGTCCAGCAAGCGCACGAAGTTCGCCAGCGTGGAACGATCCACCCCCACCCTGCGTGCTAGCTCTTCCTGCGTGGTGCCAAGCTTCTGGATCAGCATGGCGAACGCTTTGGCCTTGTCGATGGCGTTGAGATCCTCGCGCTGGATGTTCTCGACCAGGCCGAAAACCGCGGATTCGTCGTCCGTGATCTTCTTGATCAGGACGGGCACTTCCTGAAGACCTGCGAGTTGGGCGGCGCGCCAACGCCGTTCACCGGCAACGATCTCCAGCTGGTCGCCTACTTTGCGGGCCAGGATCGGCTGCAAGATGCCGCTGGCCTTGATCGAGTCTGCAAGGGCCGCGAGTTCCGCCTGGCCCATATCTCGGCGCGGCTGGAAGGGGCTCGGCACCAAGCTGGCAATCGGCACCGAGCTCGAGCTTGGTTCTGCCTCGGACTCTAGGCCGGTTGGCGCCGGCTTCGCCGGTGAGCCCGGCGCCGGCTGCGCACCGACGGGCGCCGGCGCAGGTGCGGACCCACGGGACCCAGAAAGAAAGAAGTCGAGCCCACGGCCCAGTCTACGCTCCACCATCGAGGATCTCCTTGACGAGTTCGGTGTAACAGAGAGCCCCAACTGAGTCAGGGCAGTGTTCAAAAGCGGTTTTGCCGTGGCTGGCAGCCTCTACCAGCATGGTGTCCCGAAGGACCACGGTCTCGGTAACCTTGTTACCCAGGTTGCGTCGGAGGTCTTCGATCACCTCCAGGGCCAGCGGTTCGCGGGTGTCGACCATCGTGGGCACGACGCCCAGCAAGTTGGCTTTGCCGGGGTAGTGGAGGCCAGCTGTTTCCAGGGCAGCGATCATCTGGGACAGACCATGCATGGAGAAGAACTCCGCTTGCACCGGCACCAGCACTTGCTCGCACAGCTGGAGCCCGGCCCAACCCCAGGCATCGAGGCGCGGTGGGCAGTCGACCAGTAGCCAATCGATGGCCGGCGTGAGGCTCCTGGCGAGTTCCGCCAGCTTCGCTGGGTCCACCGAGAGCTGATGCTCCATGACGGCCTTGGCGCCTGGCGAGGGCAGCAAACGCAAGCCCTCACAGACTTGGATCAGCTGTCCGTCTTCGCCGTCGGAGGCGAACATGCCTTGGAGTGCAACCGTTGCATTGCCTTGGGGGTCGAGGTCGAACAGCGCCACCTCGAATCCAGACAGAGCTAGTCCATGGGCGAGATGGATTGCGGTTGTGGTCTTGCCGACCCCACCCTTCTGGTTTGCCAACACCAGCGAGCGCACGTATTCTACCTCCGGGGTCCTCGGCGGGCCCTGCCTACGGGCCCTGTCCTCCCGATGCTAAGGGATTCGCACCATGCACCCAAGCAGGAACCCAGCAAAGCAATCGCTGCAGCACCAGGCGACGGGCAACGCGCGGTGCTCTGCTACGTGCCTGGGGGGGGGGCGGGCATGAAGGGCCGGCTGGGTCTGGAACTGCGGCTGAGCCACATGGGTTTCCTGGCACGCGTGCGTACCCTGGGTGGGTGGCCCTGGATTGTTCTGCTGTCCTGGATTGTGGTTGCCCGCCTCCAGGAGCCGTCTTTCTTCCGTCAGCATGGCATCCACCTTGCTCACGATGGTGCGATGTTCGGTGGGACCGTACTCTTGCTGGCAGGTATAGTTTGCGGTATACCGAAATACTGGAGCAGGGCCGCCGAGCTCCTGGAAAGCACCGCTCTGGCGGCCTTTGTGGCTGCTGCCGTTGCCGCTGCTCTGCTGGGGCTGGACCTTCTGCTGCCGGGTCTGGCTGATCCCGGGATGGCGCTCGATGCCGGTCTGCGGCTCGTGCTGGTGGGCATGCCGCTGGTGTTCTGTTTCGGCTTCCAACACCGAGGGGGGGCTCGCTGGGCTTCCTGGACGATGGTGGCCGCGCAGATTCCGGTGCTGGCCAGTGCTCTACGCCTGCCCATCGCGGAGCTGGCGGGGATCGCTGCGGTGAGTTTGTGCATCACCGGCCTGTTGCGAACGGCGGCTGACGAATCGCCGCGGGGCGCGTCGATGGGGGAGGCTGCCCAGAGCCGTTGAGGCTGCGCCGCCCGACGTTCGAGGCGGCGAAGCTTGGTGCATCGTGCCAACAGGCACTCGACGCCGGTCCGCTCTTCGCGCACCATGGGGTCGGCCGGGTTCGGCCGCCACGCATGCGCATCGGTATTCTAGGCGACATCCATGCCAACGTCGAAGCTCTGACCGCCGTCGTCAACGCCCTGCGCGCCGACGGGGCGGAGCTGTTCGTCCAGGTGGGGGACATCGTGGGGTATGGCCCAGAGCCGTCGCGCTGCATCGACATCGTGCGCGAGCTCGGCTGCGTCACGTGCCTCGGCAACCACGATGCCGCGGTCCTGGATCGCCTAGACACTTCGTACTTCAACAACTTCGCGCGGGCCGCGGTGCACTGGACCAAGT
The DNA here is from genome assembly GCA_016795295.1 of Planctomycetota bacterium. Classification (GTDB taxonomy): domain Bacteria; phylum Planctomycetota; class UBA1135; order UBA1135; family UBA2386; genus JAEUHP01. Next base: position 2,774 of record JAEUHP010000135.1, read on the forward strand.
CCAGGTTGCGCCCCAGCGATTTCGAGTTCCTCGGCAACCTCGAATACGTGGTGAAGCGGCCGCCGTTCACGGTCGTGCACGGCACCCTGCACCTGCCGGAGCAGTTTGGCTACGTGATCAGCGAGGTCGAAGCGCGCGATTCGCTGCGCCAACAAACCACCCAGCTGTGCTTCGTCGGCCACTCGCACGTGCCGGCCATCTACGGTCGCCGCGACGCCGAGCCGGACCGCATCTACGGTGGCCAGCAGACCGAGACGCGCATCGACTACCGCGGCTTCGACCGCGTGCTGGTGAACGTCGGCAGCGTCGGCCAACCCCGTGACGAAGACCCGCGGGCCGCGTACGGGTTCGTCGACACCGAGCTCGGCATCGCCTGCATTCGGCGCGTGCCTTACGACATTCCGGCAGTGCAGCGCAAGATCCGGGAGGCGGGCTTGCCCGAAGTCTTGGCCACCCGTCTGGCCCTCGGCGTTTGAGCATGGCATCCGGCCTGCGAGCCACCCTGGCAGTGCTTGGGTGCACGGTGCTGTTGGCCGGGACGGTGAGGTCGCAAAAGCTGCTCGACACCTACGGCAAGACTCCGGCTGGAGCCGTGGCCACGGTACAGGCGGCCCGGGACGCCACGTCCGACGCGCTGGTGTTGCTGGTGGCGTCCCATCCGGACGATCGTTACGTGTTGCCAGCGACTTGGCTGCGGTGTTGGCACGGCCATCGGGTGGCGGTGTTGTTGGCGACCCGCGGTGGCGGCGGCCAGAACAGTGCCGGTCCGGAAACCGGCGATGCCCTGGCGCGCATCCGTACCCGCGAGGCCGAGGCCGGAGCCAGCCACTTCGGTGGGACGTTCTGGTACCTGGATCGACCGGACGGTGGTTACCGCCGTTCGGCCGAGGAGACGTTCGCCGAGTGGGGACGCGAAGGATCGTTGCGCGATCTGGCTCAGCTGCTGCGCCGGATCCGGCCGGACGTGATCGCCACCACGCACCATCGCGAAGAGACCCATGGGCACGATCTGGCGCTCGTCGAGCTGCTGCCGGGGGCGGTGGCGATGGCGGCCGATGCGCAGTTCGTGAGCGACGCGCCGCCGCATCGTCCAACGGCCTTGTTCCTCGGCGGTGCGGGAGCGCCCGTTTCGGGAGAGTTGCGGGTGCCGGTGGACCAGTTGGAACCAGTGCGCGGTGCCACGCTGCGGCGTTTGGCCTTCGACGTGCTGCTGCGCGCACACACCAGTCCGGGCGCGCCGGCGCCGATCGCCACGATCTTCGACCAGGAGCTGCGCTTGGTTGCCCAGTTCTGCTCTGGCACGGTCTCGCCCACGACCCCGCTCGGCGCACTGCCGAGCGTGCTCGATGCGGATCGCTGGCCCGGCACACCCGAGGATCGAGAACAGCTCGCTGCGGATCTGGCCGAGTTGGCGAACGCCCCCCTGGCGGCGGGCCGCGCCCAGCAACTGGCTCAGGCAGCGTTGGCGCGGCTGCGCACGGCGGCCACGCAGGCCAGTGGCGACGTCGCGGAGCGCTGCCGCCGTCGGATCCTGGCGCTGGAGCAGTTTCTCGCCGCGAGCCTCGGCCTGCAGGTCGAGGTCTCGGTGGCGCCTGGGACGGTGGCCGTGGCCGGCGAAGAGTTCCTGGCCACGGTCGACCTGCGGTCGGCTGTGCAGGCGACTTGCCGTCTCGCCGTGGCCGGTCTCGACGGCGTGCAGGTGGCTGCAGAGGCGAGCGATGGTCGGGACCTTGCCGAGGCGCACCCGTTGCCACGTCAAGCGTCGGTGCGGATCCGTTTGCCGCTGCGCGGCGAGCGCGGCGACGATCCGGTGCTGCGCCAGAGCCGCGGTGATCGCTTCCATCCTGCTGCGCGCCTGGTTTGCACGGTGACCCTCGGTTCGCTGTCGCTGCCAATGGTGGTCGTCGTGCCGGTCGAAGAGCGCGCACCGGTCGAATTGGCGGCGGCGCCGCGCATGCTGCTGCTGCCAACCAACCGGCGGACGGCGCAGTTCAGCGTCGGGGTGCAGCGCAACAGCCAGTTCCCGGTCGAAGGGGAACTCGAAGTGCGCGCTCCGGCCGGTTACGCCCTCACGGGTGCCCGGCGGCAGGTGGTGCTGCGCGAGCACCGCGCCGACCTGTTCGACTGCGCGGTGCAAGTGGCCGGGCCCCAACGCCCGGGAGTCGACGTGTTGCGGGTCACTCTCGGCCCCAACCGCGTGCAGTTGCCCGTGCACAAGATCGACGTGCAAGTGCCCAGCGATCTGCGCATCGGCATCGTGCGCAGCCTCGACGACACCCTGCCGTCGGTGGTCGGGGTGGGTGGCTTCGGCCTGCCGTGGGCCGAACTCAGCGACACCGACATCGTGGCCGGCGATCTGCTCGGCTACGACACCATCGTGGTCGACGTGCGTGCCCTGCGCGACCGGCCCACAGCGCGCCGAGGGTTGCGCCGGCTGTTGGAGTTCGCGGAGCAGCGCGGCCACCGCTTGGTCGTTTTCTACCAGAAAGACGTCGAACTGCAGGTGCCCGGCGAAGGCACCGTGACCGGGCCGTTCGCCCCTTTGCAGATCGGCAAGGCGCGCGTCACCAGGCCCGATGCGCCCGTGCAGATCTTGCTGCCGCAGCACGTGCTGCTGCGCCAGCCGAACGTGATCCAAGCGGGCGACTGGGACGGTTGGGATCAGGAGCGAGCGCTCTACCTGCCGAACCTCTACGCCGCCGACTACGAGGAACTGCTGGAGATCGCCGACCCAGGCATGCCGAGCGAACGCGGTGCCTTGTTGTACGCTCGCAAAGGCGATGGGGAGTTCGTCTACTGCGCGCTGGCGTTGTGGCGGCAGCTCAAGAAGTTGCACCCGGGGTCGGTGCGGCTGCTGGCCAACCTGCTGACGCCGCGGGAGCGCGCCACACCGCGCTGAGAGCCCAGCGCGGTCTTGGCCGCAACCGACCACGGTTGCACGAATGGGCCACGGCCGCGGGTTGCTGGAGGCGTCACGCTCACGAGGCTCCTCGCGCAGCGCGAGGAGCCCAGAGACTACGGCCACGGGCCGTCAGCGGCGCCGACCGAGCAGCATGGCGCAGCCGATCGCGTTGGCGGCGACCAGGGTGCCGAGCGCCAGGCGTGCGTTGCCGGTCTTGAACCACAACACCGCGCTCCAGCCGACCAGCAACACACACAGGGCCAGCATCGCCAGGCCTTGCCGATGGGCGGGGGTGGTGATCGCCACCGTGGGCGAGTGGGTGGTCGTCGCCTTGGGCTGGTTGGCGATGGCTGCGTGCACGGCCAGAGCCACGCCTTGTTCGAGATGCTTGCCGAGCTGACCGAGCCGATCTTCGAGAGCGCCCAGCGCTTTGGCCTGGCTCGCGGTGTGTTCCCGGGTCTGCGCGAGCCCTTCGTGCATGGCCAACACCAGGGGCTGCACGTCGAGGGACGGTGCTGGAGCGGGCGGCGGCGCACTGTGGCGCTGCGCCAGCTCCACCAGCGTTTGCCGCAGTTCGCCGAGGAACGCGGTCACGGCCGTCAGCGCCGCGGGGGCCGCATCGGCGTGCGCCGTCGAGTCGACCGGGATCCCCGAGGGCTGTGGGGCGATCGCATCGGACTCGGCTGGCGCAGGCTCGGGTTCTGGCGCAGGGGCCGCCGGGGCGGTGTCGATCTGTTGCCCTGCGGTCGTGGCCGGCGTGCCGGTCGTGGCCGTTTCGTGGAAAGCGACCGGTTCGCCACCGAACTCGGCCGAGTGCGTCACGGCGTCGGACGGGGCCAGCAACTCGTCCAATTCGGCTTCGGTCGGCCTGGGATCGAGCACTGTTTCGTGGGATGGGGCTGCTGCGGACAGCGGCTCCGACGTCTCCTGGGCGGCAATCGGTGCGTCTGGCTCGTCAGGTTGGTCGGGTTGGTCGGGTTCGTCGGGTTGGTCCGCCTCGGCCGGCGGCAGGACAGCCAGGTCCGCAGTGCTGACGGGCTGGTCTTCGGCAGCAGGCAGCGGCGACGGTGTGTCGGGTGCAGAGAGCGGCATGGCTTCGAGAGGGGTGGGTGGTTCCGCGGCTGCTTCGGCGCGAACGGCACTCTGGCGATTGCCGAACGTCTCGAACAAATCATCGGCATCGAAGAAGTCGCCGTCGCCATCGTCGCCTTCGGCCGGGTCCGCTTCGGCCGGCGGCTCGTGGTCTGGGTCCGCTGGCTCGGGTTCGGCCGGCTGCGGCGCCGCTGGTTCGGGTTCGGCAGGGGTCGCCGCGTGGATCTCGCCCGCAGAGCTGGCGTCCGCTGGCGTCTCTGCTGCCGCGGCACTCGCTGCATCCAGCAGGTCGAGCCGTGCGGCTTCTCGGGCACTGGAGAGCAATTGGTTCACCTCGGCGACGATCGCCTGGGCTTCGTCGGCCAGGGCTTCGACCACGCGCGGGTCGCGGAACACCTCGGCCAACAGATCGCGGGGCACCACCGGCGGCTCGAGTGTGTCGCCGCTCGACGCCGTGCCTGCGAGCTCGTCCGCCAACGGCTGAGCGTGGTCCTGGGGCCGCGGGCTGCCCAGCAGTGAGCAGCGCAGCAGCAACGACCGCGACCGCATCGGCGACACCACCACTTCGGTCTTGCCCAGCCCCTGCAGCTGCTGGGTCAGATCGGCGCGCAGCGCCGGATCCGCGATCGCGAACACGGCATCACCGTTCGGATCGTCGATCGGCAGATTGCCGATCTGCTCGAGCCAACCCTTGCCCAGCCAACGAACCACCTGCGCGGTCGGGACCCCGAGCAACTCGAGGTCGGAACGCTTCAGCAGGTGGCGGCTCAGCGAATGGGTGGGTGTCGGCATGCTCGATGCTGCCGACTCCGATCTTGCCGCTGTGCCTTTCGGCCGAAGCAGCTGCCCGGGTCAAGTCCGCTGCGATCGGTCTCTGCCACGGCCATGGCATGGCCCGGACGCCTGCGCCATACCAGGCGCGATGCCTTGCCAGTGGCCTCCCAGATCCCGCTGCGCGCGCCGAGGTCAGATGCCCTTCGGGAAGCGCATGCGCGCCTGCTTGCCGCGCACCAAGCGGACTTCGCGGGTCGGCCCGGCGTTGCGCAGCAGGTGGAACGCCTGGGCATCGACCAACGAGTAGTCGCCGTTGTCGTAGTAGAGCTCGAGGCGGATACCGTGCGGGTGGTCTTCGAGCACACGAATCTCGACCACGTTGCGCGAGCTGACCACGGTGGTGGTGCCCTGCTGGTTCACGTAGTTCAGTTCGGAGATCGGCAGCACATGGACGATGTCGGCCAGCGACGGGTCGCCAGCGTCCTGGCGGCCTTGCGGCACCATCGCCAGAGCCAGCAGGATCGGAACGGGCAGAAGCAGCTTCCAGGCTTTCATCGGGGCACCTTGGGTTTGGCCTCGCCCCTTCTCGGGACGCGGCTGAGGGACTAGAGGATCGTTATGACGCCACAAACGTGGGTTTCCTGCCAGTGATCTTCGGCGTTCGCGCCTGGATCCTGGCGGCCGCCCTGAGTGTTGGCGGTGTTTCGCAACACCCTGTAGGGCCATCGGTTGCATCCGATTCTGTGCCGGTAGCAGCGCCGGCTGGTCGGGTGGTCGCAGGCGGTGGCGCGCCGCGCCCCGCAGCGCTCGCCGAGGTCGAAGCCCTGGTGGCCACCCAGACCGCCGAAGTCCACGGGCTGTTCGCAGGCCTGCAGATTCGTCCCTTCCTGGTCGCCGTCCACGAGGGCCGCGCGAGCATGCCGGAGCATCTCCAGCGCTTCCTGCACCCGGGCTGCGCTGCGTTCACCTTGCTCGGGCAACGGCAGATCCACTTGGTCTGGGGCGAGATGGCCCGTTCGGGAACCTCGCTCCGCGCCATCGTGACGCACGAGTTGGTGCACGAACTGCTCGACCAGTGGGCGGCGCCGCGCGCGGCGCTGATGCCGCGCTGGTTCCACGAAGGTTTGGCCCAGGTGGTGTCCGGCGAAACCTACCTGGGTGCGCGCGAGCAGGATCTGCTGTGGCGCGTGGGCACCGACCGGCTGCTGCCGTTCGCCGACCTGCGCGACGGATTCCCGCTCGATCCAGAACGGCTGCAACTGGCGTACGCACAGAGCCATTCGTACGTGGCGTGGCTGGTGGGGCGGTTCGGCCTGGCCGGGTTGCTGGCCATCGCAGCCAACGTGGATCGCCAGACGACCTTCGAACGCGCGTTGTCCGGCGGCACGGGGTGGACTTCGCTGCAACTGGTGGACGGCTGGGTCGACCATCTCCGGAACGGTTCGGGGGCATGGTCGCGCATCGCCCTGGAGCAGTCGTTCCACGTGCTGCTGCTGGCGGCGGTGCCCTTGCTGTGGCTCGCGCTGCGCCGACGCAACGCGCGGGAGCTGCGCGCGGCGGGGCGGTTGGATCAGTTGGCGCGTTGGCAGATCGAGGCCGCCGCGCGAGCCAGGGCGGCTGCGCAGGCGGCCGCGCTCGATCCGTTCGCTGGCGGAACACTGGCCGGGGGGCTGCCGGGACGTCGGGAAGGCGATGCTGCGGTGGATCCGTCTGGACCCGTGGACCCGGCTGCCGACGTCGACATGGCCGAGGACGGCGAGGATGTCGATGGTGTCGAGGACGCCGGGGACGCAGCTGCTGCGGCTGCCGAGGCCGCGGCGGCCGACCGGCCGGACGAAGAGCCGCCGCCGACTGGCGATCGGCACTGGCCTTCGCCACGCCGGTGACGGATAACGCTCGGGTGCGTTCCCTCCATCGGCGGTTCCTGTGGTGCTGTGTGTTCCTGCTCGCAGCGGGTCTGTCGACCTCGTGCGTCGGCCACAACCACGTGGTCGGGCTCGGCGCTGCGGGTGCCAACACGGTCGAAGCTCGTCAGTACTACTGGATCTTCGGTCTCTACCAGGTGAACGACGTCGACGCGCGTCGACTGTCCGGCGATCTCACGTCCTACACGATCGAGACGAAGTTCGGCTGGGTCGACCTGCTGCTGATGCCGCTGTTGCTGCCGCTCACCGCGACTTCGCGCACCGTGGTGGTGCGTACGTGAGCCGCCGCGACACCGCCAGACGCCAGTTCGTCGGGCCCGCGACCGACCCGCAATGCGCATGAGCGCCGATCCCGCCATCTCCCTGCAGTTCTTGGGCGCCGCCCAGCACGTCACCGGCAGCCGGCACCTGCTGACCACGGGCGACACGCGCGTGCTGCTCGATTGCGGCTTGGTGCAGGGCCCGCGCCGGATCGCCGAGCAGCAGAATCGCAACTTGCCGGTCGACGGCCGCACGCTCGACGCCGTGGTGTTGTCCCACGCCCACATCGACCACTGTGGTGCCCTGCCGCGGCTGGTCAAGGACGGCTTCCGCGGCCCGATCTGGTGCACCGAGGCCACGGCGGACCTGTTGCGGCTGATGCTGCTCGATTCGGCGCAGATCCAGGCCCAGGACGCGCGCCATCTGCGCAAACGGGGCCACGACGTCGAGCCGCTCTACGACGTGGAGGACGTCGAACGCACGTTGCGTCTGGTGCGCGGTGTGCCGTACCGGCGTCCGACTGCGGTCACCAGCGAACTGCGCGTCGAGTTCCTCGACGCCGGCCACATTCTCGGCGCGGCGATCGTCGTGCTCGACTGCACGGCGGGTCGCCGCGAACGCCGGGTGGTCTTCACCGGCGACCACGGGCGCAAGAACCTGCCGATCCTGCGCGATCCAGAGCGCATTCCCGAGTGCGATGCGCTGATCACGGAGTCGACCTACGGCGACCGCGACCACCCGTTGCAGGCCGACATGCTCGAACAGTTGGCGGCGATCGTCACCGAAGAGCTGCACGACGGGGGCCGCATCGTGGTGCCGGCCTTCGCGGTCGGACGCACGCAGACCCTGGTGCTGTTCCTCGGCCAACTGATGCGTGCCGGGCGCCTGCCGCAGTTGCCGATCCACGTCGACTCACCGATGAGCCGCGAAGCCACCAAGATCATGGCGGCGCATCCGCAGCTCTACGACGACGAGACCCAGGCGTTGCTGCGCGCCGGCCACGATCCACTGTTCTTCCAGGGAGTGCACTACGTGGCCGACGTCGCCGAGAGCAAGGCGCTGAACCATCTGCGCAGCGGTGTGGTGATCGCAGCGTCGGGCATGTGCGAATCCGGTCGGGTGCTGCACCACCTCGCCCATTCCCTCGAACGCCCCCAGGACTGCGTGCTGCTGGTGGGTTACCAGGCCACCGGCACGCTCGGGCGGCGCCTGCTCGAAGGCGCCACCGAAGTGCACATGCTCGGCACCACCTACCCGGTGCGGTGCAAAGTCCGGTCGATGGTCGGCATGTCCGCTCACGCCGATCGCGGCGAACTGCTCGCGGCGACCAGCCACCTGACCGGCCGTTGCAGCCAGGTGTTCGTGGTGCACGGTGAAATCGGTCCGGCCAATGCCCATGCCGAACGCCTGCGCGCCGCGGGTTTCCGTTCGGTGTCGGTGCCGGCCAAGTTCGACCAGGTGGCGATCCCATGAAGCGGGTCCGGTTTCGCAAGATGGAAGGTGCTGGCAACGACTACGTGTTCGTCGACGGCATCCGCGAGGCGTTGCCGCTGGATCGTGCCCCGGAGCTGGCGCAGCGGTGGAGCGATCGCCATTTCGGCATCGGTGCCGACGGCCTGATCGTGCTCCTGCGCGGTGCCGGTGCGCCGGTGCGCATGGCGATGTGGAACGCCGACGGCTCGCGCGGCGCGATGTGCGGCAACGGCCTGCGCTGCCTCGCGCGGCTGGCCCGCGACCACGGCCACGTGGCCACCGATGCGTTCCCGGTGGCCACCGACGCCGGTCTGCGCGCCGTCGAGCTGCTGGGGCCCGATCGGGTGCGCACCGATTTGGGCACGGTTCGGTGTGGGTCGCCCACGCGCATCGACCTCGCCGGTGCCGCCCTCGAGTACGTGCCGGGGGACGCCGGCAATCCACATGCGGTCGTGTTCGTCGCGGCCGTCGACCGTTGCGACGTCGCCGGCCTCGGCCGGGCCCTGCAGGCGCGCCGGGACCTGTTTCCCGACAGCGTCAACGTCGAGTTCGTGGAGGTTCTGGCTCCGGATCTGATCTGCCAGCGCACCTACGAACGCGGCAGCGGCGAGACCCTGGCCTGCGGCACCGGCGCCGCCGTCGCAGCGCTCGCGGCGCGACAGACCGGCCGCTGCAGTGGCCACACCATCGACGTGCAACTGCGCGGCGGCCGCCTACGTGCCCTCCTGGGCCGGAGTTCCCTTGCCATCGAAGGGCCGGTTCGTACCGTCTTCACCGGCGAAATCCTGCTGCCCGAATGACGTAACCGTTCGCTGCCGCTCTGCCCGATTTCCCTGCACTGTTCGAGTTCCCCCATGGACCAACTCTACTGGATCGTCCCGCTCGCCATCGTGGTGCTGCTCGTGCTGTGGGCGATCGCCACCCACAACGGCCTGGTCGGCCGCCGCAACGAGACCAAGAATGCGTGGAGCCAGATCGATGTGCAGCTGAAGCGGCGCTACGACCTGATTCCGAATCTCGTCGAGACGGCCAAGGGCTACATGAAGCACGAGCGCGAGACGCTCGAAGCCGTGATCCGCGCCCGGCAGACCTGTGTCGACCTGAAGAACGCGGGCGACATCGGCGAGTTGATGAAGGCCGAGGGTGCGCTGACCAAGACCCTGCGCAGCTTGTTCGCAGTTTCGGAGAACTATCCGGACCTGAAGGCCAACCAGAACATGCTGAAGCTGCAGGAGGAGTTGACCTCGACCGAGAACCGGATCGGGTTCGCCCGGCAGGCCTACAACGATGCGGTGATGCGCTACAACAATGCCGTGGAGCAGTTCCCCGGCTCGATCGTCGCTGGCTTCGGTGGTTTCAAGCCGGCGGTGTTCTTCGAAGTCGAGTCCGCGGAAGAGCGCAAGAACGTCAAGGTTTCCTTCTGACGAGCCGGGGTCGGGCGCCGTCCCCCCTGTCGCTGGCCGCCGTCCCGGGCTAAAAGGCAGGGCATGTCGATCCCGTGGGTGACGACCGCGGCGGCGCTGGCCGTCGCAGCGTGGGCACTGCCGGCGTTGCCCGGGCAGAGTCCGGCACCGGCACCCATCCCCCCCGTCGCCGAGCGGAGTGTCCCCGCCGGCTCGACCGCGGCGGAGCGGCCGCAGGACGACGAACGCGCGGTTGCGGCCAAGGTCGACGCCGCCATTGCTCAGTGGCTGGCATCCGACCGCGGCAACGAGGCTGCGTCGGCCAGTGAAGCGCTGCTCGCCACCACGGTGCAGACGCTGCTCGAACACGCTGCCGTCGGGCTGCCGCGCCTCGGCGCGCGGCTGCCGGCCGCGCTCGCCGACCGCACCGAGCTGGTGCACAAGAACGTGATCGCGCTCGCCACCCACACGGTTCTGGGCTTCCTCGAGCGGCAGCGCACGATCGGCTACCAGTATGTGGGGCAGTACGCGCCGCTCGCCGCGCTGCAGCCCTATGCCACCGACCTGCTGTTCGAGCTCTTGCTCGACACCCCGGACTGGTACCCGGACACGTTCCGCGTGCGCTTGGTGCCAGCCCTGCGCGACCTGCAGCCCGGTGCGCCGAGCGAGGCGCGGCTCGAGGGTGTGCAGAAGTTGGTCGCCGCTGCCGACCTCGAGCCAGAACCTCTGTGCCGAGCCCTCGCCTGCCTGCTCTGGCAGTGGGGCGACCGCGCCCCGGCCACGCGGTTGCTCGAAGCCTTGCAGGTGCGGCTCGCCGAAGGGGATGCCGAGGATCGCATCCACGTGCTGCGGGAACTCGCCGATCTGCAGTACCGCCTGCGTGAGTACCGTGCGGCGGCGGCGACCCACCGCACCATGCAGAGCATCGCGGCGGCGGCCAAGGTGCTGCTGCGCCCGAGCGACTGGTACTGGGCGGCTTGCATGCACGCTTTGAGCGGCAACGTGGCTCGGGGGCTGGAGGCGCTCGAGCGATGTGCCGACACGCAGCTCGACCCCGGCACCGACAGTTCGCTGCGCCTCTCGCGCTTGGTGTTCGAGCAGGATCCGGAGGTGGCTCCGCTGCGCTCCGATCCGCGCTTCCAAGCGCTCTTGCAGCGGTTGTTCCCCCCGCCCCCTCCCGAATCGCCGCAAGGACGCTGAGGCTTGGCGCCGCCGTTCGTGCTGTTGGTCGGGTTCCTGACCGTGGCCTTCGCTGCCAGTTTCCTGGCTCCGCTGCCCGGTAGCAGTTCGCCTGCCTTGGTTGCGAGCGCTCTGCTGGCATGGCCGCTGCCGGCGGTGCTGGCGGCCATCGGTCTGGGGCGGATCCGTGCTCGGCTCGTCCGCGGCAGCCTCGATCCCGTGCACCCGCGGGCCTGGCTGTTTGCTTCGAGCGCAGCGACTCCTCTGGTGCTGCTGTTCGTGGTGGTGCCGGGCGGATGGTTGGACTGCGTCGAGAGCTGGTCGGCTGGCAGCCACTTGGCGACCTTGCTGCTGTTGGCTCTGCCCCTGTTGGCGATCGAACTGCCCAGGCTGCTGCTGGCCACCCTGGGCATGCTCTGGCTCGAAGGCGAAGCGCTCGGGGTGCCACCTGGCGTCTATCGCACCACCTTGCCGGGTTTCTCCGACGCGTGGCCGATTCTACGGTTGCGGCTCGGCTGGCCGCTCTTGCTGCCGATTCCTTGCTTGGCGATCGGCGGACTGTTGGACCTGCTGCGGTTCGACCGCGCGCTGCACCAGTTCGTGCTGGGCACCACGGTTGGCACCACCCTCGCGCTGCTGGTGGCGCTCGTGGGCATTGGCGTGATGCTGCCGATCTCGTTCCGGTTGGCCTTCGGTGCCACGCGTGCGTTGCCGGCGCCGCTGGCCAAGCCGCTGCGCGCGGTCGCCGAGGCACTCGGGTTCCCCGGCCATCGGGTCCTGTTGCTGCCCACGGGCGGCCGCGCCGTGAACGCGATGCTGGTCGGTCCTCTGCCGTTCGGCAGGATCCTGGTGCTCACCGACGGCCTGCTGCAGACACTCGACACCGAGGCTCTGTCCGGGGTGGTCGCCCACGAAGTTGGGCATGCCAAGATGGGGCACCCTGGCTTGTTGCTGGTCCTGACCACGGTCCTGCCGATGCTGTGGCTCAGTGCCGGGACTCCGCTGTGGGTCGAGCAGGAACTGGTGGTCCAGGCGTTCCTGGGGCTGCTGCTGGTGCCGTTCGGTTGGTCGCTGGTGCGGGCGATGGCCCATCGTTTCGAGCACGAAGCCGACATTGCATCGGTGCGCGCGTTCGGCGCCGGTCCCTGCACCCGGGCGCTGCTGTCGGTGATGCACATGGGCCAGCCGTTGCCGGGAATCGGCTGGCGGCGGCTGACCAGCTTGCACCCCGACGAATCCGCTCGCTGCGCGACGATGCAGCGCTACGAAGTCGATCCGGCGTTCCGCCACCACTTCGACGCGCAAGGCCGGCGCCTACGGCGTACCGTGGTGGCGGCACTGGGTCTCAGCGCAGCGCTGGCCGCAGTGGCATGCCGTCTGGAGTGGCGGTTCGAAGCAGCCATCTGGCGGTTGGCCAGCGGCGACGTGGTGGGGGCGAGCGTGGCCGCGGCTGCCGTCGGCGACGGCGTGCCCGAGCGTTGGCGTGTGCCATGGCGTTCCTTCCGTGAGACGCTTGCTGCGGCCACCGCGGTGGCGCCCACGGCCACCGACTGGAGCACTGCGCAGCCGGCGTTCGCCGAAGTGGCGTTCGAGCGGGGCAAGCAGGTGTTGCGCGCCGATGGGCCCACCGCTGCCAGGCCCTGGTTGTTGTTGGCGGCGGATGCGCGGCCCGACGATCGCACTGGCCGTGGCCTGCTTCACGAGTACTGCAGAGCTGCGGCGGACGGTGAGCCGGAGCGCATGGGCGAAGTGCGCGAACTGCTGCTGCGGCACGGTGTGCCACCCGGGCTGGAGCCGGTGTTTCGCGACGATCCGACGCCGGACGGCAGCCGTGATTCGCGCGTGCCGCGTTAGCCGTTCCGTGGACTTCCGGTGGGCGCAGTGCCCGGACCGCGCCACTCCAACCAGATCCTGGCCGAGTCGCTGGGAGCGCTGCCTCAGTAGCGGTTTGCTTCCACGGCCCAGGTCAGCTTGTCCTTGCGCCAGACCTCGTTGCCGCGGCGATCGAACTCGCGCACTCGATTGTTCTCCGCGACCAGAGTGTGGCCGTTGGGCAGGCGGTCGGCGTCGCTGGGCGAACTCAACCCGGTGAGCTCCCAGACCACCTTGCCTTCGCGGTCGAGTTCCTGCACCACCGATTTGTTGCGCAGCGTCACCAGGGTGTTGCCGTTGGGCAGCCGGTCGGCGTCGTAGATGCCGGGCAGGTTGCGCACTTCCCAGACGACTTCCCCGGCGGGGCTCACCTCGATCACGCAATCGCGCAGGTTGTTGGCGATCAGCGTGTTGCCGTTCGCCAGGCGCTCGGCGTCGAAGGGCCGGGTGTCCTTGTCGAAGGTCCAGACGATGGTGCCCTTCGGGTCGACTTCGATCACGCGACCGCCGAAGGTGTCGGCGATCAGCGTGTTGCCGTTGGGCAGCCGGTCCGAGTCGTAGGGGCTCCGCAGCTCCTCGAACGACCACACCGTGTCGCCTTTGCGCGTGACTTCGCGGACGCGGCCCACCGAATACTCGGTGATGAGCAGGTTGCCGTTGTCCAGGCACTCGGCGTCCCACGGGCCGAGCAGGTCCTCGAGCACGAACACTTCGCGGCCCTGGTCGTCGACCTCGAGCACCCGGTTGTCGCTGAAGTCGACGACCAAGGTGAACCCCCACATCGCACCGCCGCCCACCCCGACTTCGATGCGCGCCACCCGGTCGATCGGCACCACGGCGGAGCCGACCTGTGGCAGGTGCATGGCCAGGGCCGCGGGCGAACTGTCGGCGAGGAAGCCGATCCAGCGCTCACCGGTCACCAGGTCGATGCGCGTGTAGATCGTCGGGTCGGGATCCACCTGCCGCGGCCGTTGCAGCAGCAGCCCGGCCACTTCGGCCAGCGCCAGCTGCCGCGCCGCCCCGCCCGCTGGTTGCAACTGCAGGGTGCCCGCCGCCAGATCGGTGACGCGACCGTCGAGGAACTCACCACTGCGCAGGCGCACCCGGTCGTGTTCGGGCGAGGCTCCGACCAGGCGGTCGAGCGCTGGGTCCAGAGCGATGCCCTGCACGTCCTTGCGCGGCACGGTGACTTCGCCGAGCAGGGAGTTGCGCAACCGCACGTTTTGGCCGTCGAGCGCCAGGAGTTCGCCGGCGATCAGACTGCCCTGATTCAGGAAGATCCGCGGCTCGGCGCTCGGCGCCACGGTGTGTGCCGGAAACTCGATGGCATCGCAGTCGCCGAAGCCCAGTTCGGCCACCGCCAAGCCCGGGAACGCGTCGTGCAGCAGGGTCGAATCACCGAGCACGCCGCCGAAGCCTACGGCCAACGGCGCCCGGTCCTTGTCGGGCAACGTGATGCGAGCCGGCACCGGGGTCGTGCCCGGCGTGGCTTGCAGCTTGGCGAGCGCAGCCAGGATCGGATCGGCGTGGTTCGACAACTCCTGCAGCAGGGTCTTGGCCGGTGCGTCGGTGCGGCGGTGGAGGGCCCGCAGCAGGGCGGCCTGCTCGGTGCGGGTCGTGCTGGCGTCCTTGAGCAGTTCGCGCGCGACGGCGATCGAGCGCTCGCCTGGCATGCGGCCGATGGCCGAAATGCTGCACAGGCGGTGCATGCCGCCCTTCCAGGCGATCTGTTGGCGCACGGCGTCGACGTCGTCGTCGGTGCCGGCGTGGCCCAGGGCGCGGACCGCCGCTTCGACGACCGCCGCATCGGTGTGGCCGAGGGCGCTGCGCAGGGCGCGCTGCAAGCGCGGGTCGGCGTCGAGGTAGAGCGAGGTTGCGATCAGCCCGCGCAGCAGGCGCAGTTCGCGGTTCTCCTGTTCGAGCCCCTTGGCGTCGAGTGCGTCGAGTACGCGCGCGCAGCGGATCTGTTGCTCGAGTACGGCGGCTTGCTCCTTGCGCTGCAGCAGCAGCGTGCGTGCGCGACCACCGATCTCGATCAGGACCCGTTCGGCGTCTTCGCGGACTTGCCAGCGTTCGTCGGCCAGCTCGTCGAACAGCCGGTCCACCTTGAGCAGGTACTCGCGATGGTCGCCATGGATGCGTGCCACCAGGGCGGAGAACATCGCTGGCCGGTCCGCGAGCAGCTTGCCGACCTGTTCGAGGCGCGCACCGAGAGTGTCGGCCTGGAAGCCCTTGCATGCGGCCACCAACTGATCGTCGTTCCAGTCCTGGCCGGGGACTGCGGCAGCGAACAGCCAAGCCAACAGGGAGGTGCGCAGGGTCGACGCGGACATCGCTCGGGAGTCTATGCGTTGGTCGGTGGGGTGTGTCACGGCTTTACTGCCAAGCCCGGGACATTCGGGGCACTCCAGGTACGGAATGCCGGGTGGGGCTCGCGGCCGTGCCCGCTTGGACGTAGATTCCTCGACGATCCCTCCCACAGGATTGGACGTTCCTGGCGGCAGCGCCGTCCAAGACGATCCATTCCGAACCCCCGCATCGCGGTGACCGCCGCGGTTTCGCTGCCGAACGTACTCACGTGCGCTGCTGCCTACTGTTGCTGACGCTGTTGGCCGGTGCTGCTGCAAGCCCGGTCTCCGCACAGGTGCTCAGGGTGGTGGCACCGGCTGGAGGTGTCCTGCCCCAGAGCAAGCCCGACGAGGATCTGGGTGTGCCGGTCGAGCTGTTCGAGAGCCCGCAGCTCGATCGCTACCTGCGCCGGGCGCAGACCTTCTTGGAGCAGGCCAAGTACGATGCGGCGATCCAGGTCCTGCAGGAAGTCTTGGAAGGGCGCACTGCGGAATTCGTCGGTCCCGGCCAGCCCGGCTCGGCCGAGGGCAGGGATGCGAAGGCTGGTGATGCGAAGGCCGGTGATGCGAAGGCTGGTGATCCCAAAGCCGGGGATCCCAAACCGGCCGAGGCCAAGGCCGGAGACGCCAAAGCCGAGGTTCCTGCGGCCGAGACCAAGCCCGATGCTGCCAAAGGCAGACAGCGCGGCAGCGGGGAGTCGGCCAAAGCCGTGGATCGCCGCCGTGTCGAGCCCGACGCCTCTGCGGCAGTGTTCTCGCAGGACGGGCGGCTGTATCGCCCGGTCCGTCGGTTGGTGCACGAGATCCTGGCCACCCTGCCCGCCGCCGGCCTCGAATTCTACCGCGCGTCTTACGAGGCCCCAGCCAACGAGATGCTTGCGGCTGCCCAGCGCGACGGTTCGCTGCGTGCCTACGAACAGGTGGTCCAGCGCTATTTCGTCACCACCGCGTCCGGCAAGGCCATGCAGGTTCTGGCCGACCGTTTCATGCAGGAAGGGCGGCACCGCGCCGCGGTGCAGGTGCTCAGGGACCTGATCGGGGTCTACCCGGCGGAACACCGCAAGAAGCTCGGTATCAGTGAAGTCTGGTGCCGCTTCAAGATCGCATTGTGCCTCCGCCTGGCCGGGGAAGTGGCCGCGGCGCGCGCGGCGGTCGAGGAGTTGGCGGCTGCGTTCCCAGACGAGTCTCTGCGTCTCGCCGGCGAGCTGCAGACGATGCGCGATCTGCCGCAGAGCGACGTGTTCGCGGCGGAGGTGCTCGCGATCCTCGGGCAACCGCGGACTGCCGCGGTCGGCTCCTGGCTCGCGCCCGAAACCGAGGCCTTGGTACCCCTCTGGCAGTTCCGCTTCCGCAACCCCGATCCATACCGCGATCCCAAGGGTGGCAACGGCGCCAACGAGATGTTCTGGAGCGAAGGCGTGCAAACGGCCGGCATGCCGTTCGGTGGCCGCTACGGCCCCGGCACCCGCGTGCAGTTCCTGGGTGGTGCGGATCGCACCGGCCGGGTGTTGTTCCTCGAGCACTTCCGTCTCCGCGTTGCGGCCGCCACCAGCGGTCTGTTGCTCGGGGAGTCGGACGGCTCCGACGATCCGCCACAGCCTCGGGAGAACGCCCCGCGGGCGCGCATTGCCGCGGTCGACCACGCCCTGTTGCGTCCGGTCGAGGACGAGGCGCGCCTCTATGTGGTGACCGGGTTCCCACGCAGTAGCCTGTCGCAGTCGGCCGACGTGCTCAAGACCACCGAGCTGGTGGCCTACCAACGCGACTCCCTGGCGCGCGTCTGGTCGTCTGCCCAGTGGTTCGATGGGGAGGACGGACTGCGCGACGTGACTTTCCTGGCTGCGCCGACCGTGTTCGGCGAGCGGCTGCTGTTGCCGGCCCAGCGCCGAGGCGCCTATACGCTGCAGTGCCTCGACCGCCAGACCGGTCGACCGCTCTGGCACACGTTGCTGCACATGGGCGGCACGCCGTTCTTCAAGGCCCCTGGTGTGCCCGTGGTGGTCAGCGCTGGCATCGCCTTCGTCGCAACCAATGCCGGCTGTCTCGCCGCTGTCGATGCGTTTGCAGGCGAACTGCGCTGGCTGCGGCGCTACGAACGCGAAGATCCTGCGCGACCGCGGCCGCGCAGCCGATCGAAGGGCCGCGCCGACGGCATGGTGATGGTCTCGAGCAGCGGCATGCAGTTTTCGCAAGCGGAGCTGCCCGGTTTCTGGCCGAACGAGCTCATGGTGGGCGATGGCTTGGTGGTCGTTGCACCGTGTGACGGTGCGGCGTTGCTTTGCTTCGACGCTGCCACCGGCCAGCCAGCGTGGTGGCTCGATGGCGCCACCAAGTATGCACCCTATGGCGTCCTGCGCACGCTCGTCGGTGCTTCCAGCGACAGTTTGTTCGCCCTCGCCGACCGCCACTTGGTGTGCATTGCGCGCAACG
The DNA here is from genome assembly GCA_016795295.1 of Planctomycetota bacterium. Lineage (GTDB taxonomy): Bacteria > Planctomycetota > UBA1135 > UBA1135 > UBA2386 > JAEUHP01. The sequence continues at coordinate 20,433 of JAEUHP010000135.1, forward strand.
GCGGATTGGTGCGCTGGGCGAAAGAGCTGCCGGCGTGGAACGGCCTGCGCAACACCGGGCGCGGGCGCGGTGCAGTGGTCGGCGACTGGGTCGTCTTGCCGGGGGAGCGGGAGCTGCTGGTGTTCGACACCGCTGGTCGCCAGTCGATGCGCCGCCTGCCCCTGCCGCAGTTCGACGGTAGAGAGCCGCTGGCGGGTTCCTACCACATTGCGGCCTTCGGCCCGTGGTTGGCCCTCGGGTATGCGGGTGGCGTCGAGTTGTTCAGCTCGGCAGACGCCCTTCGAGCGATGGCAGGACAGTCCACCGACCCGCTCGAGCGTGCAGATTGCCTGCAGCGGGCAGGGGATGTTGCGGCTGCCGAGCAGGTGCTCACTGCTGGTCTGGCCGTCCCCGTGTTGGCGGCCGAACGTCGCCAGGCCTTGGCCCTGCGCTTGCTTTCGCTGGTGCGCGCGCGGGCTCTGGCTGCGGCGCGCAATGGTGGCTTGGACCTCGGCGTTTTCGAGCCCTTGCGTTCGCTCGGGGACGACCCGGCAGTGCGCCGTCAATGGCATTTGGCTCGGTTGGAAGTCTGCAAAGCTGCCGGCGATCTGCGCGCTTACGAACAGGAGCAGCAGCGCCTGTATGCCTACCTGGAAGGCAAGGGACAATGAACAGGAACACGCACTCCGGTACGGTTCGCTGGACGCCAAAGCGCTCACCTCGGCGGCGAGCGCTGCTTGCCGGCTGCCTCGCCGCATGGCTCGGCTCCGCCGCGACCCCCGCCCAGGATCAAGTCCATCCGCCCGGTGTCACCAAGGAGGCCCACCAAGCGATCCAGCGCGGCCTCGTGTGGTTGTCGCGGAACCAGTCCAACGACGGGGCCTGGCGCGCGGAAGCGGGTGGCTACGGCTTGTATCCGGCCGCGATGACGGGCCTCGCCGGCATGGCGATCCTCGCAGGGGGTTCCACACCGACGCGCGGCAAGCAGTACAACGAGATCCGTCGCTCCGTGGACTTCCTGATGAAGAACGCGGACCCTTCGAACGGCGTGATTTCGGTGGCTGCGGAGGAGGGGCGTGGCATGTATGGGCACGGTTTCGCCACGCTCTACCTGGCGTCCGTGTTC
>JAEUHP010000145.1 GCA_016795295.1 Planctomycetota bacterium
CCCAGGCGGGACGAGGCGGCGAGTATCGCAGCCTCTCCAGAGAGGCGCCCTGCAGGTACCTCTCCTGCCCCTGAAGCCGCCAGTCGGAATCGTCGACCACAGGTATGCCCATCGAAGAGGATCCTATCCGGAGGAAGCCGCGACGAGGGCTCGACCACGCTGGCAGGCACCCCGCGGCTTCTTCCGGATGGGATCAGTTGAACGAAGCCGCGGTCCCGCGGCTATGGGCGTTCTATCCAGACTCGGGTCCCCGCGCAACCCGGCTCTCCCCGCACGACCCCGCATGCACTGGCTTGCACCGAGACCAGAAAGTGCCCCAAGGCTTGAACGAGGCCGCCGACCATCCACTTCTGGCGTCGTTTCGCCCCGGCTACGCGCCCGACTCCATGCCGGTACAGATCACCACCGCACCCGAGCCCGGGTGTCGACGAAGAATCCACGATCGTCGCTGCCGCGAGGTCATGAAGTGTCGGCGACCTCCGGCAGCCTCGTGAGTGACCAAGGCCGGCGAACAAGGTGCCCGGACCGACACGAGGAACACCGATCGCCGGCCACATCGCAGGGTGTGACGGTCGACACTGCGGCCACCGGCATCGGCGCCCCGATCTGCAGCCGGCACACCGCCAGCTTCGTCGCGCGCTTGCGGTTGCCGAGCAGACCGTAGTGGCGGATGCGCGCGAAGCCGCGAGGCAGCACGTGCAGCAGGAACCGCCGCAGGAACTCGACGCCCGACAACTTCATCGTGCGCGCCCGAGCGCCGTTGGCGCGGTCGCGCCAACGGTACGTCACGCCGGATTCGTCGATCGCGAGGATGCGCCGGTTGCCGATCGCAACGCGATGCGGGGTCGGCGGGTGGTGGTTCGCGGAGCCATGCGCGCGAGCAGGGCGGGTCGGCAATTCTTGATCTCCCGCACCGCCTTCTGCGAATCAACGGATGCCTGCGACGCGCCGGACGGGCTGTAGACCAGCAGCGACGCAAAGCGCAATTCAGAAGGGGATCTCAACCTCTGCGTCACGTCGGCCACTCGGGAGCTGCCTCAGCAGAGAATGGATCGTGGCATCCGAGAGAACCTCGGCGCCGTAACTCAGGAACTCGCGTGGGAACTCGATTGAAAGGTCGTCCACCAACGACTTGGCGAGGAAGAGCGGTCGGTGCAACCGAATCGCCTCCCAACCCTGATGCAGCGAACCACTCCCATCCTTTGCCTCGATGATGACCGTGGCGTCGGAGAGCAGCGCCATCGTCCGGTTCCGCATGGGAAACGTGTGCCGACCGATCTTGGTGCCACTCGGGAACTGCGACACGGCGAGGTGGTCCCGCATGATCTCTTGCTGCAGGCCGCGGTTCTTGGCGGGAAAACACTGATCCAGAGGAGTTCCCAGCACCGCAATGGTGCGCCCGCCGTGGTCGATGGCGGCCCGATGCGCCGCAGTGTCGATGCCCTCGGCAAGGCCACTGACCACGATCACCTTGTGATCCACCAGCAGCTTGGCCAGCTTCCTGGCACGAGCCAACCCGCGATCGGTCGCCTCGCGGGAGCCTACGATCGAGACGGTGGGCGCTGCCCGCAGCAGGTCGTGGTCCCCTGCGACGAACAGCTCTTTCGGCGCCTGGCTTCTCTCGGCCGCGTTGAAGGGCCACAGGAGGGCCTCGGGTGTCCAACGGGGAAAGGACATGGTGGCCAGGCGAGTGTCACCATGCGTCGCCCGCCTCGCAAGGGGCGGCTGGAGAACCGCATCGAGGCAGCCGTTGCCGGCGGTCGCGCTCTGCCGAGTGTTTCCCGCATCACCAAGCCGGGCACCAAACCCCTGGACGGAGCCAGGACCGTCGAGCACCCCATTGCACACCACACCACCCCGGCGTGTCATCCCACCATGCTGCGCCTCTGCCCACTGCTCCTGCTCCTGCCGCTCGCCCGCGCCCAAACCCCCACCACCCCGCGCCCGCTCCCCGACCTCGCCACCGCCACGCGCTGCGTCGACACCAAGACCCAAACCGACATCCCGCTCCCCGCGCTGCTCGACCGCCTCGCCAGCCACGACGTCGTGTTCGTCGGCGAGACCCACATCGACGACACCACCCACCGCGTCGAACTGCACCTGCTGACCGAACTGCTCGCGCGCAAGCCGGGTCGGGTGGTGCTGGCGATGGAGATGTTCGAGCGCGACGTGCAACCCACCCTCGACGCCTACCTCGCGGGCCGCATCATTGAGCCAACCTTCGTGCAGAAGGCCCGTGCCTGGGGCAACTACCACACCGCCTACCGCCCGCTGGTCGAAGCCGCCAAGGCCGCTGGCATTCCGGTGGTCGCCGCGAACTTCCCCGGCACGCTGCGCCGCCAGATGGCGTCGGGCGGCAAGGCCGCGCTCGACAAGTTGTCGGCCGAACAGCGCGCGCTGCTCCCCGACGAGATCTTCCCGGCCAGCGCTGCGTATTGGGAACGCGTCGACCGCGCGGTGCGTGGGCACATGGGCGGCCCCGGCGGCGGCACGCCGGAGGAACGGCGCTACGAGACCCAGAACCTGTGGGACAACGCCATGGGCGACAACGTCGCCAAGGCCCTGGCCAACCATCCCGGCGCCACCGTGCTGCACGTGGCCGGGGGCTTCCACGTCGCCTACCGCGACGGCACCGTGGCGCAGTTCGCCCGCCGCGCGCCGCAGGCGAAGTTCGCCGTGGTGCAGATCAGCCCGACCGCGCGCGCGCACGACGCCCGCCCGGACCGCGACCTGCAGCAGGCCGACTTCCTGGTCTACGCCGAGAGCCACGCCCGCGACGAGAACGAAGGCAACTACGCGGTCAGTGTGCCCGCCGAACTGCGCTACCGGCTGCACGTGGCGGAGCACGCCAAGGACCAGCCGCTGCTGGTCTGGCTGCCCGACCGCGGCACCAGGACTGGTGATGCCGAAGCGCTGTGGCGGGCCGCGTTGGGCGACGGCGCGGCAGTGGCCGTGGTCGAAGCGCCGTTCCCCGAACTGCAACCCGACCTGGCGCTGGGCGGGCGGTATGCCTTCGGCGACGGCTTCCGCGCCGACTATGGCCGGGTGTCGCTCGGCCTGGCCCGGCTGGTCGAATGGGTGACCCGTCGGTATCCGGTCGATGCGCGCCGCATCGTGGTCGCCGGGCAAGGCGAAGGTGCCACTGCGGTGCTCTGGACCGCGTTGTATGGCGAATGGCTGGACGCGGAGTTCGTGGCGATCGATCCGCAGGAGCTGGGCCGCCTCGGCATGGAAGCGCTGCCCGACCAGGCTCCGGTGGCCAAGTCGCTGCAGTTGGTGAGCCAGCGGGTGCCGCAGGATCGTTTGGCGCAGATCGCCGCCGACTTCACCAAGATCGGCCTCGCCACCACGGTCACGGCGCTGCAGGCCGCCGACCCCCTGGCCACCTGCGGCTTGCTGGCGGCGAAGTTTGGCAAGACGCTGCCGGCGGGCTCGGACACGCCGCGAACGCTGGCGCTGGCCGCGGACCTGCCCCGGGGCCGCGAATGGGCCGCGCTGCATCAGTTGGTGCAGTTGCGGGGCGGCCAGGCGACGGTGCTCGCCGCGCCCGGCACGGACGGGGCGCAGGTGCTCGAAGTCGGCGGCAGCGGGCCGTTCCCGGTGGCCGGCTTCGCCAACGGCCGCGGGCTGCCGCTGGCCGGCGGGCCGTTCGGCGGCACCACGGTGGTCGTGCTGCCGAAGGGCACCAGCGACGCCGACCGCGCCGCGTGGCTGGACCACGAGAAGAACAAGGTGCTGAAGAAGCGCAGCATGTTCGCGAATCTGGCGGTGGCGATGGCCGACGGCTCGCCGTCGCTGGCCGAAGTGATCACCCAGTTGAAGTCGCGCGGGCGGTCGCGGTTCCTGGTGGTGCCGGCGGTGTTCTGTGCCGGGCCGGAGTGGATGCAGCAGCTGCAGCGCGAACTCGGCGCGGCCGGCGAGGGCTGTGATCTGGCGTGGCTGCCTGGGCTCGGTGCGGAGTTGGCAGGGCTGGCGCACTGAGGGGTTGGCCAGCCGCAGGGCCTGGGCTGCTCACCACAGCAAGGGGCCGTCCGGATCCCAGAACGAACGGCGCCAGAACGGGCAGAGATTGAAGTCGCCGTGCTGCTGCGGCTTCGAATCGCCCTCGACGCCGAACGCCTTGACGGTCATGCGCGACTGGATCGAGCGAAACAGGTGCAGGGCTTGCAGCGCGTTGACCCACTTGCCGAGTCGGCGTTCTTGCGGCCCGGTCGGGCGCGTGAAGAAGTTGTCGATCCACTCGAGCAAGCTGCCGCGCGGCACGAGGCCGAACGCATTCACCTCTTCGGCCTCGGCCAGCGGGTGCAGAGTCAACAGATGGAAGCTCGACTCGGGGTGGGCTTCGACGAACGGCACAACCGACTGCGCCGCTTCGGCGATCGTGCAAGCTGGCGCCATGTAGACGATGTCTCGAATCGGCAACGGGCTCCGGATGCGGCACCGGCACACGTCCTCGCTGTGCAGGAAGCGCAAGGCGTCGTTGAGGATGATGGCCCCCATGCTGTGGCCGACCAAGCGGATCTCGTAGCGCACGTCGGGATGGCGAGCGATGTGGTCGGCAAGCGCATAGAGCAATTCGGCGAAGGCGCCCGTGGGCTGCGTGGTCACGGCGGCCTTCACCTCGGCCGAGCCCTCGCCCACCGTCATCACGTCGAACTCGTCGTAGGCGTGGAAGAGGTTGTTCGCGCGGTGCAGCATCCCTTCCCACGAACCCTCGCCGAGCCACTCGAGCCCCATCGACATGGCGATCGCCGGGGCGAGGGTCGTCCAATACCAGACGCAACGCCCGGCCTGCGTCCAGAAACCCCGGCGGTAGTCGCCGCGTCGGATCTGCTTGCGGACCACCGGGTCGCTCTCCAGCGTCTCGTAGACGAGGTCCGCGGCGTTCCACATGCGCATGAAGTCCCAGTCGAATGCAACCTTGCCGCCGACCTGAATGTCCGACTCGAACTGCCACAGCAGATTGAACGGCAGATCGGCGACAGCCGATCCGGCGTCGCTCACCAGGTAGATCGGTGCGGTCAGCGGACCGGCCACCGGCGCGTGGCGGCCCTGGCGGACGAACAGCAGGTAATCGGTCCACGACTCGTAGAACCCCGAAGGCCAGGTGACGAACAGCGGGTAGTGGCGGTCTGCGGGATCCGCCTCCTCCAGCATGCGCCGCGAGGCACGCTGCGCAGTCGCCAGCGATGCGGCAGCATCGTTGAGACCGCCGTGCACGTGGATGAGCAAGCGCCGCACCGGCTCCTTGCCGAGTGTGGTGTCCGCCTGCTGCAACATGTGCTCCACCCGCTCGGCCACCGCCTCGGGATGCCCGGATTCGGGATCGTAGGCGCGGCCGTCGGAGTCGATCGCCAGCACGTGGGCGCGCACGAGCGGCCCGTCGTAGGACGTACACGCCGACCACGACAATACGCACGGCAGAACGAGCCATGCCGACAGCTTGTGGGCGGCCATCACTGGATCTCCTTGGGCTGCCAAGCGAGCCGCGCCGGTTCGCTGGCCAACGCATGCGTGCGCAACAGATCGACGAGCCGGATCTCCCTGCCGGTGACGTTTGTGGCGCGCAAGCGACCGGCTTCGACCCGCACCGGGATCGCACGCGGGGAATCGCCTCCCGGCAACAGATTCTGGATCGACATGCCAATGCCCGGAATCGTGCTCACGACCTCCTGAGGCGCATAGCGGAACTGCACCGTTTGTCCCGGCAACCAGGCGCCCGACAGCGCCACCGGCGCCTGGCCTTCGACCACCAGCTCGACCCCCGTGATCGCAATCGCCGGCAGCAGCCACAGGCGCCGGGAGACACGGCCAGAGCCAGAACCGGAACCAGAGACCGAGTCGATCGACCAGCTCACCTCGATCGACGTCGGCCCCTTGGGCACGATCTGCAGCGGGAACGAGATGTTCGTCTGCGCCCTGCCGCCGACCACCGCCTGCGGCTTGGCGACTGCCGCGACGACACTGCCGTCCGACCAACCCACGCTTGGGTTCCGCAGGTTGGTGCCGACCGGGTGCAGCACCGCGAACTCCACCTGCGTGTCGACCGCCACACCGGGAGCCAGTGCAATGGTCGGATGGGTGCACACACCAGCAGCGTCCGGCGACTCGCCGAGCCTGGCCAAGCCGACCTGAGCCCGCGCTTCGGCCTGCCGCGCCAGCACGTCGGCCTCCTCTGTGCCGATTCGGCCCGAAGCAATCCACTGGTCGATCTGCAAGCGGGCTTCGCGCAGAGCCGCCGCGACCTGGGCACTGCTCATGGCTTCGTCGACCTGCGGCTGCAGACGCGAAGTGAGCCGCGCCCCGAGTGCGGCCACCCGAATTTCGCTGCCGAGCTTCTGCAGCGATGCATCGAAGTCCGCCGCGCTCGGCTGACCGGCCTTGACCATGCCGTCGATGCGCTGCTGGGCCGACGCAGCGGTGCGCAACGCGATCAGGTCGAGGCCCCGCTGGGCGCGGTCGATGCCGAGCACCAGATAGGACTGCGCGCGAAACGTGTCGGGCGCACCCCGAATTCGATGCACCAGCCGGTCCCCGTCCCAATGCAATCGACCGCCGCGACCCGGCAAGCCGAGCTTGCCGCCGACGAACTCGGGAAGCGCCCAAGAAGCGCGATCGACGGCGAACGGACGCCCCATGATCTTCAGGTAGAAGTCGTCGAGGCGATCGGCACCCAGCTCCGTCCACACCGACCAATTGAAGAGGCCGAGCGTGCCGAGCTTCAGCACCTGGGCGAGCCCGTAGCGCACACCGTGATGGGCGACGTCGAACCAATTGGAGGGCAGGTTGAGGCGCTCCTGGTGCTCGGTCTTGACGACCACATAGGTACCGACCCGCGGCTGCAACACCACGTCGAACGCTTGGCATCGGTTGCCGTCGTGCGACGCCTGGCGCGTTCCATCCGGGTGCAAAGCAAAGTCGAACTGGAACTCGATGTCGTCCGGGTTGTTCGCCGTGACGAAGGTGAGCAGGGCTTGGAAAGCGGAGCCAGCCGTGGCGGACTCGGGACGCAGTGCGGCGGTCGTCGCGGTGGCAACGCTGATGATGCTGCGCCAGCGCTGGTTGTCGGCCTCATCGAGCTCGACGATGCGCAGGTTCACCTCGAGCTGTTCGCCGGAGTACTCGAAAGCCGGCAAGATCGGGATGTCGAACCTCGGCAGAAACGAGTCCTTCGCCAGAACCATCTGCTGGTCCTTCTGTTCGCTGTGCAGGTGGACCTGCTCCCACACCAACGCCTCCTGGTTGGTGTCGAACGACCGGACCTTCACCCGCACGAACAGCAGCACCTCGGGGCGATCGATGGCTTCGAGGTAACGCAGGAAACCACCCTTGAGAGTCAGATTCAGATACTCGCCGAGGCGGATACGTGAATCGTCTCCGGTCACCGGCTCGACTGGCCCAGGTGCGCTGCGCGCGGGGACCAAGGACTGGTCGGGGGCAACCTTGGCAAACGTGTAGAGCTGGCCACTCGGCAACACCGAACAGGCCGCCACCAGACAACCGCACAGGAACACGGCAGGGCACGGGCGAGACATCGGACTCTCCTTGCAACCCTTTTGGGTAAGTGAAAGGCGCTGAGCCCCTGCTCCATAGTGGGGCTCGGAGAACGTTACTGCGCGCGACCGCCCGTGCGCAAGTCGTTTGCAGCCACGTCACTTCGCCAGCTTCCGCGCAGCCCCAGCCTTCCGGATTGCGGCGCAATCCCCCCAGCTCACCCCCCGAGCCAATCCTCCGCCCGCCACCCGAGCCCGCCCTCCGTCTCCCGCTGCCGCAGCGCCGCCCGCACCCGCTCCGCCAGCTCCGCGCGCCCGGCCGCAGCCGCGCGCGCCGCCAGCACCGCGGCGAGCCGCGCCAATGCTCCCGCGCGCGCATCCTCCGCCGTGCGCAGCTCCGCCAACAGGAAGTCGGCGAACGCCGCCACCACTTCGGGCTTCTGCCACCGGTCCAGCGGTGGCACCGCCGCCGCCAAACGCTGGGGCCCGAGCAGGCGTGGGTTCGGCCAGAACGTGATCGCCGCGAGCAGGGCGCGCGCGCCCGCTTCGTCTCCCACCACCAACTTCGCCCCGACTCCCGCCAACGTCGACGTGGCATCGCGGAAGGCGCGCGGCACCCCTCCAGCACCCCGCACGGCCCCGGCCTGCGCCACCGCCGCGGGATCGGCGTGCCCGAGCAGGGCCGCCGCCAGCAACTCCGCTGCGGCCTCCTCTTCGAGGCCCGGATCCCGCAAGAGCGTCAGCACCAGTTCCGGCAACTGCTCGCACGCCATGGCGAACAGCCCCGGCAGCCACGGCCGCACCTGCGCGTCGGTGAGCACCGCACGCTGCTGCAACACCGCACGCAAGAGCCGTTCGCCGAGGGCCGGATCGACTCCCGCCGCGAGCGTCGCCAACGCCACCAAGGTCGGCGCCGCCGGCTTCGGCTCCAGGGCCGCCCGCTGCAGCGTCGCCGCCAGCACTTCCTTGGGCACGGCGAGTCCCAGTTGCGCAGCAGCCAACACCACGCGCTGCGCCTCCGGATCGTACGGGGCCTGCAACAAGCGCTGTACGGCGCCCGCAACCAGCGGCCCGGCGTCGCCAAAGCGCGCCGCAGCTCCGAGCCAGCCGCGGTAGAGCCCCGGCTCCGCCGCACGTCCGCCATCGTCGAGCGCGCGCAGCAACTGGACGGCGAGTTCGGCCCCTTCGGGCACGAACGCGAACAGGTCGAAGTCGCTGGGGGCGTCGTCGGCATCCTCGAGCCGCAAAACGGCGAGTGACAGCCGGCGCGGTGGCTGCAGCACCGCGGCCAGCCGGTCTGGGCCGCCGGCCGCCGCCGACCCGACCGCGCCACCGAGCACGCGCATCACGCCGAAGCTGAGCCCACTGCCACCGCGCCGCGAACGCTGCTGCAGCGCCTCGGCGAGCGCAGCGCGGCGCAGTGGCGCTTCGTCGACCTGCGCCAACACCCGCAGCAGGAGCCGGAAGTTGGTCTGCGACGGATCCTTGGCGGCGCGCAGAGCCGCGAGCGCGGCCTTGGCATTGCCGGCGAGCAGTTCGAGGCGCGCCAGCTGCTGCGCTTGGTAGGGGTAGAACGTGCCACTCTTCTGCTGCGCCGCCCGATAGAGCTGCGCCGCTTGGTCGAACTGGCCTTCGCTCTCGAAGAAGTTCGCCGCGCGGTAGAGCAGCGCCGTGTCGTCGGGCCGCTTCTGGTAGGCCGCGAGGTAGGCAGCGCCAGCCCCGGCTTTGTCGCCGGCGCGCGCCATGAGCTCGATGCGCAGCGCGAACGGCGCCGTCTCCGGAGTGCTGCCGAGCAGTTCGCGGGCATCGGCCGGAGTCAGCGCACGCACCACCTGGGCCACCAGCGAGTCGTCGCGTTCGCCGAGCCTGGCGGTGGCGAGCCGCACCACGGCCGCACGCGCCAGGGTGCGCGCTGCCTCGGCGTCGGCGGTGGCCCGCACTTGCAGCGCGAGCGTCATCGGATCGTCGGGCACCACGGCGGCAAAGCGCTTGGCGAGTGCTTCGAGCACCGCGGGAGCGGGGCCCGAGCGGCCCAGCCCGTTGCCGAGCAGGATGCGGTCGGTGCCCTGCACCCCGCGCGGGTCGAGATCGGGGACCAGCGCCAACTGCAGGGCCAGCGGCGCGGAACCCTGGTTGAACAACTGCACCAGCGCCTGGCGCCGCTCTTCGTCCTTCAACTTGCGCAGTGCGGCACGCAGGAGCGTCTCGGCGCGTTCGGCGGGCAGCGTGTCGAGATACTGCGCGCGCTGGGCGAGCTGGTACGCGCGCTCGGCCGCGGGCACCACCAGTTCGGCCAACGCCGCCACGGTGGCGGGCTCGAGGTCGGCGCGCTGCCCGGTGAGCAGCCGCTCGGCCACCGCGACGTCCTTGCTGGTGGCTGCGGCTTCGGCGAGCGCTTGCACGTGGGCCGCGCGTTCGCCGGCCGGCAGGTCGGGCAAGTCGCGCAGCGCCGCGAGCACCGCGGTGGTGCGCGCCAGCAGCGGGCCGGTGCGGGCCAGCGCCTGTTCCAGCCGCTGCTGCGCCTTCTGCGCGTCCTTGGCCACCGGCAAACCGAGCAGCGTGCGCACTTCGTCGCGCGGCCCCGGCTCGCGTTCGGCGAGCGGCAGCAGGCCCTGGGCCTCGGCGTTGCGGCCGGCCAGCAGCAGGGCGCGAGCCAGATCGGGCAGCAGCGCTGGTTTGGCTTTGCCGGCGGCGAACGCGAGGCGCTCGCGGTCCTGGGTCAGCAAAACGGCGCGCAATTCTTCGGCGCTGGGCTCGGCCCCGGCGGGGATCGCGGCGAGGCCGGCGAGATCCCCGGCCGCGAAACGGCGCGCGCGCAGCTCGCTGCGCACCGCGGCATCGCCATTGGCCAACAGCGCATCTTCCGCGGCGCGCAGTTCGGCGCCGAGGTCGGACTCGGGATAGGCGCGTGCCAGATGGCGCAAGAGCTTCAGCGCAGCGAGGCGGCGTTCGTTGCTGCCCTGCGCCGCGGCAGTGCGCAAATCGGCGCGCAACGGCGCGAGTTCGAGCGGCTGCTCGGCGCAGCGCAGCGCCCCCGCGAACGGCTCGGCGAACGACGGGCCCGACTGCTCGCGGGTGCTGGTGACCAGCACCGGCCGGCGCCCTGCAGGACGGCTCGCCGCCAGCTCATCGGGCAGCAGCTTCTGCGCCGCGGCGAGCCAGTGCGGCAATGCGCGGGCGCGCGCGCCTTGGCGTTCGGCGAGCCGGGCCACCGCGAGCAGGGCCCCGGCGTCTTCGGGCGTACGGCGCAACAGCCGCACGCGCATGCGTTCGGCCTCGGCCAGCTTGCCCGCACCTTCGTAGAGTTCGGCCACGCGCTGTTCGACCGCGACGAAGTCGGGTCCGAGCCGGGCGCGGGCGAACGCGCGGGCCGCCGCGTCCACGTCGCCGGTCTGCAGCAGCGCTTCGCCGAGCGACAGGTAGACGGCGGGCGGCACTTCGTCGCCGAGCAGCAACAACGTGCGGCCCCAGGCGGTGTAGGTGCGCCAATCGCGACGGCTCTCCGCCTCCTGCATCAGTTCGCGCACGAAACTCGCACGTTGCTCACCAGCGGCGACCAGCACGTCTTCGAGCGCGAGCAGGCGCGCGGTCTCGTCGCCGGCCGCTTCGTGCAGGTCTTGCAGCACGCGGTGCAGGAACACCTGTTCGGGCCGCGCCGCGAGCCGCAGGCGCACGGCGCGTTGGGCGGCGGCGAGTGCCGGAGCGGGGGCCTCCATGTTGAGCAGGCCGTCGACCGCGACCACGAACAGGTCGTCGGGCAACTGCCGCAGCAGCAGTTCCTGGAAGGTGCCGATTGCCGCCTCGCGCTGCCCTGCGGCGCGCAGCGCATTGCCGAGCAGGAGCCAGGTCTCGACGCGTTCGGGATGCAGGGCCAAGCCGCGCCGGTAGAGGCGCACCGCCTCTTCGTGCAGCGCGGCGAGCGTGTAGATGCCCGCGCCGAACTCGAGCGCCACGGTGTCGGGCACCCCGGGTTTGCCGAGCAGGCCTTGGATGTGCCGGCGCGCGTCTTCGGGCCGGCCGCGTTCGAGGGCCGACATCGCCAGTTGCTGGCGGTAGTCGAGTTCGCCGGCCGGGTCGAGCTCGAGCAGCCGCTGCAGGGTGCGTTCGTGGGCACGGAACTCCTCGGCCTGCAGATGCACCCGCGCCGTCTGCTGCAGCGCTTCGGCCGCGGCGGCGGGCTCGGCGGCGGCCCACTTCTGCAGGATCGCGACGGCACCGGTGGTGTCCCGCGCGCGGGTGTAGATCTTGACCACCGCGTCGCGCACCGCGGGACGGTTCGGCGTGTCGGGCGCCGCCAGCTGCGCTTCGAGTTCGAGGGCGAGGTCGGCCAGCGTGCCGTCGCGCGCCGCCAGGTCGAGCACGTGCTCTTCGGCCTGCACGCGGCGCGCCGCACTGCCGGCGCGCGTCCACACCTGCCGGTAGATCTGCAGGGCGCGCTGCCGGTCGGCGTCGACCTTCGATTCGCCGAGCAGCCACGCGAGGCGCATGCCGACGTCCTCGGTACCGATCGCTTCGTAGATGCGGCCGTAGAGCTCGATCGCTTCCTTGGTGCGCCCGAGGCTCTCGAACTGCTCGGCGAGCCGCAGCTGGTCGGCGGGGCGCTCGACGCTCTTCTGCAGCTGCAGCAACTTGGCCAGAGCGTGCGTCTCCTTGCCTTGGCGGCGCAGGTGTGCGATCTCGAGCAGGGCCCCTTCGATCGGCGCCGGCGCTGCGGCACCGGGTTCGGCGGGGGTTTCGGTGCTGGCCAAGGCGTCGAGCGCCTGGCCGGTGGTGGTCACCAGGGCGTCGAGACCGAGCTCGCCGGCGGTCTGGCAGAGCCGCCGCAGTTCGCGCGCCGTGGCGCCCGGCACGCCTGCGGCCAACAAGGACTCGGCTTCGGGCAAGCGCTGCAGGTCTGCCAACAGCACCGCCAGCGCGCTGCGCAGCGCGGCATCGCGCGGCCGCTGCTGCAGCCGCTGCTGCAGCGCCACCACGGCCGATTCGGGATCGCCGGCGTCGAGCGCCAGCGCCAGCACCTGGCCCTCGAACTCGGCTGCCTGCTCGGCCGGCAACGCCGCCAACAGAGCCAGACCGTCGCGCGCCCGGCCGAGTTCGCGCAGTACGTCGAGCAGACCCTGCAGTTCGCCAGGGCCGAGCGGTTCGCCCTGGCCGCGCGCCCGGGCCGACCAGGCATCCGCTACGGCCGGCAGGGCCCCGGCGCCGCGCAACACCGCAAGGCGCAGGGCCAGCGCGAAGTTGCGATCGCGGGGGGTGACCGCGCGCTGCTGCGCCAAGCGGAACTCTTCGGCGGCCCCCGGCTCGTCACCGCTGCGCTGCCGCCAGCGACCGCGCCGCAGGGCAGCTTGCACCGCGTCGCGCCCGGGCTCGTTGCCGACCGTGTGCCACTGCAGCGCCAAGTCGAAGCAACCGAACGCCGCCGCGATCACCCCGGCTTGCTGGGTGAACGCAGGATCGGCAGCCGCTGCAACCGCCGCTTCGAGTTCGCTGCGGCCGGCGGCCGACCGCCCAGCCGCGAACTGCAGGCCGGCGCGGCGCAGGTGCCACTGGCCGCGTTCGCTCGGTGGCGCGCTGCTCGCGACCGGCGGCAGGGCCGCCAAGGCTGCGGCAGGCTGGCCGAGCACGTCGAGGAGCTGCCAATGGGCGTTCGGGTCGTGGGCGGCGACGGCCGGGTCCGCCGCGAGCTGCGCCGCACTGGCGAGATCGCCTTGGGCGCGCGCGAGCCAGTAGCGGGCCAGCGCAGGCGCCGCCTGCCAGCGTGCGGCGAGCTCGGTGAGGTCGCCGCGCGCGCGCAGTTCGGCGTCGATCTGGGCGCGAATCGCCGCCGGATCGTTCGGCACGTCCTGGGCGCGCGCGGCTGACGGGGCACCGAGTGCCGCACCGAGACCAAGCCCGAGCCAGAGCAGCCACTGGGTCGCCGCGGTACGGTTCGCCGTGCGCACGGAGCTGGCGGCGGCGGCGCGGCCGGCTTGCAGCGGCAAGCGCCGCAGCAGCAGAGCCCCCAGGAACAGCAGCAACCCAGCACCGCCGAACCAGGAATCGAGCCAGACCGGTTGTGGCAACGCACCCGGTGCGGGTTCGGGCCAGACACTGGGTCCAGTGGCCGTGTGGGCACCCCCCGTGCACTGGGCCAGCGCCGCGAGCGCACCGGGCGTGGCCACCACGCGGTCGTGGCGCGGTGCGGGAGGGCGCACGGCGGCGCGAGCCAGCACAGTGGCCCCACTGAACGCAGCCACAGAGTGGACCTCGAGGTCCGGCCCTGGGACGTGGGACCACGGCAGCGCCGCAAAGGGCACGAACGCGGTCCAATCGGCACCATCGTCGCTCATCGGCACCTGCTGCCCGGTGGGCAGGTGCAGATCAGGCGACTCGGGCAGCCACGCGCCGGCGGGCAGACGCAGCCGGAACCGCGCGCCACGCTCCTGGGTGCACACCCGCAGCTCGGGCGACAACGCCGCGGTGCCCGCAGCCGCACTGCGCAGCAGATCCGCGAGGAATGCGCCGTACGCGGGATCGTCGTGCAGTTCGCCGCTGAGCGGGCCGAGCGCCTGCCCGGCCAACACCAGCACGCGGCCGGCACCCTGGTCCCAACCGATCAGGTACGGCTCGCTGCCGTGGCCGCGCAGCAGCACTTCGGCGCCTTGGCGCACGCTGGCTTCGACGATGCCGCCGCTGGGCGGCAGTTCGTCGCCGGCGAACGCGGCGGTGGCCTCGGCGAGGCGGCTGCGGCGCAGTGGCAGCCGCCGCTCCTGCACCGCCGGCAGCAGCGACGACTGCGGTTCGCGGAACTGCAGGTCGGGCATCTGGAACTTGTCGGGGCAGGCGTAGAAGCGCCCGCGCCCCCACTGCGCCAGGTTCTGCAGGAACGGCGAATTGGCCAGCGGTCCGATCAACACCGTCGACACCGTCTGGCCCGCCGCCGCCATGCGGCGCGCCAGCGCTTCGAACGGCCCGCTCTCGACCCCGCCGTCGGTCAGCACCAGCACGTGCTGGAACCGCGTCTGCGCGTTGAGCAAACCGTAGTGCGCTTCTTCGAGCGCGTCGTAGATGATGGTGCCGCCGCCGACCTGCAGGCGGTTCAGCGCGCGGGTGAGTTCGATGTGGTTGCTCGCCGGCTGCAGCGGCGCCGCCCAGCGTTTGCTGCCGTGGAACTCGATCAGGCCGACCTTGTCGTGCGGCTGCAGCTTCTGCAGCGCGAGCCGGCCGACTTCCTTGGCCAGTTCGAGCCGGCCGCTGCCCATCGAACCGCTGGTGTCGACGATCAGCACCAAGGACACCGACGGGTCGCGGCGCTCTTCGCGCTGTGGCATGCGCGCCGGCAACAGCTCGGCGAGCGGCGACGTGGCGTAGCCGCCGGGCCCCAGGTTGTGGTGTACGCCAGCGAGCAAGAGGCCGGTGCCGCGCCGCAGCACCGCGTCCGCCAGAGCCTGCTGGTGGGCAACCGACCACGCCGCGGCGGGCACGTCGTCGACCAGCACCGCCGCCACGGAATCGAACTCGGAGCCGTGCAGCGCGTCCGGCGTGACGGCCTGCACCGCGATGCCCTGCGGCTCCAGCGCAGCGGCGAGCACCTGGGCCCTGCTTGCATCGGCAGCCAGGTGCAGCACACGCAGATCGCCTTCGACCCACACCGCACTGCGTTCCCGCCCACCAGGCAGCGGGCTGGGACCCGCACCCGCGCCCGGCGCTGCCGACAACTCGACGTCGAGGATCGCCGGGCCGGTCTGCGCCAGCACCGCGTCGAGGGCGACGATCTGCGTACCCAGGTGCACGGCCACTTCCTTCTGGGCGAGTTCGGCGGTGCCGGAGCGCACCACGACCCGCACCGAGGCGGCTTGCGCTGCAGTGATCGTCACCAGGATGCGGAACGCCTCGCCGCGCCCCACCGAAGCGCGATGCTCGACCCCGGTGATGCGCACCGGCGGCAAGGCCGGCAACGGCAGTTCGCGCACCGCCACCGGGACCGCACACGCGGTGAGTTCGGCCGCAGCCGCGGCCAACGGTTCGCCGTCGTGACGGCCATCGCTGACCAGGCAGACGGCCGCACGGGCTCCAGACGGGACCTGGGCGAGCGCCGCGCGCAGCGCCGCAGTGAGGTCGGGAGTGCCCGGAGCCGCGGGCAAAGCCATGGCACCGGGCGTGCCGACGACCGGCGCCGCCCCGGCGCGCACCACCGCGAACGGCTCCGACCAAGGCACCGCGGCGCGCAGGGCCGCGATTTCGGCGTCGGCGGCCGCGGTGCGCTCGCCGCCCCACACCACGAAACGGTGCACCGGGCCGGCAGAGCTGGTGGTCCACGGACTCGCCAGCGCGACCGCCATGCACAGGATCGCCAGCGCTTGCACGGCACCGACCCAGCGCTGCTGCGACTTCGGCAGCGCGGCGCGCGAACGCCAGGCGAGCCACAGGACGGGGACTGCGCAGAGGCCCGTGGCGAGCAGGGCAGGATGGGCGAAGTTCATGGCATGCGGCCGCGGTGGAACAGCAACGCGTCGACGAGGAGCAGCAACAGGAACAGTCCGAACAACCAACCCGCCAGCGCCCCGTCTCCGCCGCGCGGCGCGAGTTCGGGCGGGCGCGCAGTCGGATCGACCACGGGTGCAGCAGACAACACGGGCCCCAGCGGGGCCTGGGCGGTGGTGGCCGCCTCGACGAGATGCCGCGGCAACGACCCTTCGGCCGGCAGGATCGCACCGCGCGCCGCAGCCACGGGCAGCACCGCGGGCACACGCAGCGGCTGGCCACGCCCAGCGACCTGCGCGTTTGGCCGACCGGCGAGGCCGTGCAGGGCCGTGGCCAGCAGCACCGGCACGTCGGCATGCGTCGCCGGCTGCAACAGCCATGCGACGACTTCGACGCGTGGTGCTGGCGCGGCCGCCGCTTGCACCAACGGCGCACCACTGGCAGCGTCGATGCACCAAGCCACGGCTCCGGAACGCGCAACCAGGGTCGGCGCCCCTTCGCTGCGGCGGTCGCGCAACGACAAGGAGACTGGTGCCTCCGCGGTGGGGATGGCTTGCAGCGCCGCAGCACCGGTGCCCGCCGACACCACGAGGCGGGGCCGAGGGTCGGCGGGATCGTCCGCGGCCGCCACCACCACTTCGGCTTCGCTGGCCTGCGCGGCACGCTGCAGGCCCACGTCGCCGGCCACCACGGCCCACAGCGCCGCCTGGACGTCGGCCGGCAGCCCGTCGGCGAACACCCGCACCGGCGGCAGCTCCGGCACCGGCACGGACAGCGGCGCGGCACCAGCCACCGCGCATTCGACTGCGGTGATCCCCTTCGGCAGCGCGAACGGCCCGAGCGCGATCTCGCCGCAGCCGGCCGAAAGCACGCCGGCGGCGAGCTCTTCGCCCGCAGCGCGCACGGCCAGCGGCCGCGGCGCACCGGGCGCGGCTTGCACGGCCAAACTCAGCACGTAGGCGCCATCCGGTTGCCGCTGCCAGCGCAGGTGGCGCAGCACGAACGGCACCGCGGCAGCCACCGGCACCACCGTCACGCTCCGCGCGCTCGGCGGCACCGCGTGCCCGAGCCACACCACTTCGTCGTCGCCACGGCAGCGCGCCTGCGCCGCCTGCAGGGCAGTGGCGGCGCCGAGGCCGCTGGGCGGCACTTCGAGCACGGCATGCCGCGTCGCCAAGGCTTCGAACGGCTCGCCGGCCGACCACAGCACCTGCGGCGGCAGGGTCGCGGCCACCACCGCACCGCGCGGACCGAGGCCGGCGGCCACGAGCCGCTGCGCCGCCGCCAGGCGTGCGCCGGCACTGCCGAGATCGGGCTCGACGACCACGAGCCGCGAAGCCGCGCTCGAGTCGATGCGCGGCGCACCCAACCCGGACCACGCCGCCAACGCGGCGAGCAAGGCCAGCAAGAACGCCAACAGGCGCGCCGGGCGACCGGGCAGCACGCGCGGCCGCTGCACCGCGCCGGCGAGCCGGAAGAACAACAGCGTGTCGACTTCGACGGTGCGCAGACGCACCCGCAGCAAGTGCAACGCCGCGATCCCGGCCACGAGTGCCACCGCGCCCAGGCCGAGCACGGCGGGCGACAGACCGAACCAGTTCATACGGTGAGCACTCCGTGGCGGAACAACGTGGCCAACTGGGGCACGACCGGCTGGTCGGTCACCACCTCGAGGTAGCCGCCGCCGGTGCGCCGCGCCGCCGCCGCCAGCGCCGTGCGGAACTCCCCGTAGGCCGCGGCGTAGCGATCGAGCAGGGCATCGTCGACCGAGAGCTCCTGATGGTCGCCGCTCTCGCAGTCGACCGCGCGCAGTTCGCCGCGCAGATGCTCCGGCCGTGCTTCGCCCGGATGCACCGGGCGCACCACCAGCACCCGGTGCGGCAGGCGCAGCAGCGCCCGCACCAGCGGCTCCGCACCGCGCGGATCGAAGCCGTCGCTGACCAGAACGCACAGCCCCCGGCGCACCCGCCGCGCGGCGAACTGCTGCACCGCCTCGAGCAGCGGCGTGGTGCCACCCGCGGGCAAGGCGGCCAAGTAGGCGAGCAGCCGCTGGAAGCCGTTCTTGCCCGACAGCCCCGGCAGCGGCCGCAGCGCTTCACTGGCCACCGGGAACACCCCGATGCGGTCCATGTGGTTCAACGCCACATAGGCCAACGCGGCGACGATGCGGCGCGCGACCACGCTGCGGTTCGGCCCTTGGCCGATGCCCGGCCCCCGCGCCATCGACGTGCTCTGATCGAGCAGGAACCAGATCGGCAGGTCCTGGTCCTCGAGGAACAGGCGCACGAACACCTTGTCGAGGCGCAGGAACACGTGCCAGTCGACGCTGCGGAAGTCGTCGCCGGGCACATACGCACGCACGTCGGTGAACTCCTGCCCCTGGCCACGCGCGCGCGCGCGCTGTTCGGCGTGCCGCCCACCGGGTGGCACCGAACGCGCCAACACGCGCAGCCCTTCGAGCGCCCGCACGAACGCCGGGTCGAACAGGAGGCCCGGGTCCACCGTCACCGCGCGCTCTCCAGCGCCGGGCGACGTTCGAGGATCTCGCGCACCAGGTCGTCGGCCGTGAGGCCTTCGCCGAGGCCTTCGAAGTTGAGCAGCATGCGGTGGCGGAGTGCCGGCACTGCGGCCGCGAGCACGTCGTCGCCCGACACCGCGAAGCGCCCACCGCGCAGCGCCTGGACCTTGCCGGCCAGCACCAGCGCCTGCGCGCCGCGGGGCGAACTGCCGAGTTGCACGAAGCGGTCGACGCGTTCGGTCGCGTAGGGGCTCTTCGGCTGGGTGGCCATCACCAGGCGCACCGCGAGGCGCTGCGCCGCCTCGGGCACCGGCACCGCGCGCACCAGCTTGCGCATCGCCAACACGTCGTCACCGGATGCCACCGCGGTGACCGCTGGCGGCGCGCCGCCGGTGGTGCGCTGCAGGATCGCCGCATACTCGTGCTCCTTCGGATAACCGACCAGCAGCTTGAACAGGAAGCGGTCGAGCTGTGCTTCGGGCAGGGGATAGGTGCCCTCCTGCTCGACCGGATTCTGCGTCGCCAGCACCACGAACGGCTGCGGCAGCGCCCGCGTCTGGCCGCCGACGGTCACCTGCTGTTCCTGCATCGCTTCGAGCAGCGCCGACTGCGTCTTCGGCGTGGCGCGGTTGATCTCGTCGGCGAGCAGCAGGTTGGTGTGGATCGGGCCCGGCTGGAAGCGCACCGACCGCGCGTGGCCCTGGCTCTCTTCGAGCACCATGGTGCCGAGCACGTCGGCCGGCATCAGGTCCGGCGTGAACTGGACGCGGCCCTTCTGCAGGTGCAGCGCTTCGCCGAGCGTCTTGACCAGCATGGTCTTGCCGATGCCAGGCACGCCCTCCAGCAGCACGTGGCCACCGGCGAACACCGCGGTCAGCACCCCGTCGACGACTTCGTCCTGGCCGACGATCAGTTCGTGCACGGCGCGCTGCAGGCGCGCGAACGTCTCCTGGAAGCGGGCGACCTGCGCCTTGGCGGTGTTGGAATCGAGCGGCTCGGTCATTGGGGGTCTCGGGTTCGGGTCGGCTGGGGAACGGTGGGAGCGGTCGCTGGTGGGGCCCCTTCGAGGCCACGCAGCAGCGCGTGGTAGGTCGGCAACAGGCCTTGCCACGGCGTGCCGTGGCGACGGCTCTGCGGGGTGCCGGCGCGGCTGGGCGGCAGGGCGCGCGCGAGGCCGGGCGCGGCCTCGCCCGGGCGCGGCGGGATCTGCTCGAGGGTGGTCTTGGCAGTCCCCGGATTCGGCTGGCCGCGCACCGAATCGGGCAGGCGCACGCCGAGCACCAAGGACGCGGTGCCGCGCGACTTCTTCGGCGGCGTCGGGCCGCCGCGGCCCTGATCGGGCGGGCCGTCGCCGGAGATCGACAGTTCGCGCGCCGCCGGGCGCTGGTCGCCGCGGCGCATCGGCATCACGCCGCCGCGTTGCTCCTGTTCGTCGGTCTCGTCCGGCACCGGCTCGTCTTCGATCGGCGGGTCGTCGTCGCGTTCCTGGCCGCGGTTCGGATCGCTGCGCTTGTTGGCGACCGCGCTGGTGCGACCGCTGCCGCGCGACGGGCCGCTCGGCGCGCCGGCACTCTCGCCCGGCTTGCCGTCCTGCTGCGGGGTCTGCCGCGCCGGCGGTTTCTTCGGCGCCGGCTTCTGCACAGCCGGCTGCTCGGGAGCCGGCTGCGGCTCGGGCGCGCCGCCCGCGGAGGCCCCCTGGCCGCCACCGGACTGGCCGCGGCCGGGGTTGCCGACCGGGGCCGCCTTCGGCGCGCCACTGGCCGCGCTGTCCCCGACGGCGTCGTTGCCGGCCTGACCGCGGCCGCTGGCAGCGGGCACGGCGGGCACGGCTTCGGCGCGCGGCGGATTGGGCGGCGGTGCTCCCGGACGACCGGCTTCGGGCGCGCGCTCGCCGACCTTGGGTTCGGCCGGCGGCACACCCGGGGGAGTGATCGGCCGGTCGGCCGCAGCGACTTCGCGCCGCGCAGCAGCGTCACCACGACCACCCGCAGCGGCCGCAGTCGGGGCCGAAGCCTCGGTCCCTGGTGCCGATGCCGTGTGGTGCTTGGGCAGCAGCAGGGGCACCAGCAGCAACAGCAACAGCACCCCCACCGCCCGCGGCCAGCGCAGCGCCGGCATCATGCCCGGCAGCGCCAGCACCTGCGCGTCGATGCGCGCGAGGCTGGCCAAACCGTCTTCGATCGCCAGCCGGGTCAGCGCTTCGCCGAGCCCGCCCGCCGCGCCGGCGGGCGCCGCAGCGAATTCGCAGGCGGCCGTGAGCCGGTCCTGGTTCTGGTGCGCGGCATCGCAGGCCAGCGCCGCTTCGGCCAGCAACGGCGCGGGCAACTGCCAGCCGGCCACCATCACCGCCGCACGCCATGCCGCGATGCCCGCCAACACCGCAACCGGCAGCCAGACCGGCAACGGCAGCACGAGCCACCACAAGAGGCACGCCGGCCCGAGCCACAGCAAAACCCATGGCGCCACGTCGATCGCCGCGGCCAGCGCCGCGCGCCGGCGCCACCGCGCATGGGCCGCGGCGAGGCTCTGCACCGCAGCGCCCAGCGCCGTCGACAGCCGCCGCAACGCCTCGGGATCGCGTGCCGCGCGCGTTTCGGGGGCGGCCATCAGCGCCCCGCCTCGGCCACCAGCGGCCAGCGCGCCGCCTGCAGCACCCGTCCGGTGCGATCCTGCACGAACACCACCACCGCGAGCCGGCGCGGGTCGAGCTGCACCGGCCGCACCAAGAACACCCGTTCGCTCTCGAAGCTGCGCACGTGCTCGTCGAGTTCGCGCTGCACGTCACCCAGGTCCAGCGCCACCGCGAGCGCTTCGCCGCCGACCGGCACCCCTGCATCGGGCACGAAGCTGCCGCGCACCACTTCGTGGTGGAACAGCATGCCGTTGCCACCCGGGAACGCGACCAGGCTCTCGACCAGCAGTATGTGCGCCCGCCAGCCCTTGGGGTCGGCCGCCGTGCCGGAGCCTTTGCCGGAGGAGTCCTGCGGCGTGATCCGCGCCGTCACCTGCGCCGAAGTGCCCGCAAGCCGTGCCGAACCCGTGATCGCGGCCACCGGGGCCAGCGCCAGTTCGGCATCGACCAGTTCGCGGTAGCGCCGGAACAGATCGGGCGCCGCATCGACCTTGCCGCCGCCGACCACCGGCTCGCCGCCCGCCACCAGCACTGTCGGCGTGCTGCCGACACCGCGCGCCTCGGCCCGCGCCGCGCTGGCCGGCGACACCATCGGCTCGGGGGCCGGCACCGGCAGGTGCCACTGCAGAAGCACCACTTCGTCGGCGTCGTAGAGCTGCGCCAACGCATCGCAGCCGACGTCGGCGGCAACACACGGCGGACACATGGCGCCGGTGAACAGTTCGACCAGCGCCGTGCGACCGGTCTTGCGCACGCTGGCCGGGTCGCGCGGAATCGGCTGCAGCGCCGGCACTCGCCCGTCAGCGCGATCCTGCAGCTCGGCCAACAGGTCGCCACCGGGGCGCAGCGCCGCGAACACGCTGGCGAACGCCTGGTAACCCTGCTGGCCGAAGTCCTTCATGTCGAGCAACGCCAGGAAGTAGCGGCCCAGAGCGGCTTCCAGCTCGCGCTGCTCGCGATGCCAGTGGCCGAGTTCGAGGTTGGCCGCACCCGACGCCGGCATGCCGAACACCGCGGCGAGCAGGTGCCGGCGCGCTTCCAGCTGGTTGCCGAGCACGCGCTGCTGGCGCCCCAGCTCGAGGCGCAGCTTGTGCGCCGCGTTGCCGTCCTCGTCGGCACGGGCGTCGGCGAGCCCCGCAGTCGCCACCGCCGCACGCGCGGCGAACAGCGGCCGTTCGGCCGCCAGGTGTTCGAGCACGTGCAGTGCCGCCGTGCCCTTCTGGTGCTTCGGCGCCGTCTGCACCACCCACAGCCCGGCCTCCTGCAGCGCCGCCGGCTCGGCCTCCTTCTGCACCAACCACTCGAGCAGCGTGTGCGCCGCCTCGGCGGCCTGCGGTGCCGCGGCGTGCTCGCGCAGGAACTGCTGCAGCGGCCCGGGATCGCTCGGCCCGAACACCGCCCGCTGGAACGCCGCCTCGACCTCGGGATACCGAAGCGGCCCTGGCGCCGCCAGCACCACGCGGTTCGGCCCAGGCTGCACCGTGACCACCAGTTGCTGCAACACCGCGCCGCCGAGCCCACCTTGGATCTCGCCCTGCGAACGCAGCGGGCGGAACGGCGTCCAGCGCGCGGCATCCAGGCCAGGTGCCAGCCGCGCCGTCGCGAGCACGCCGTCGCCATGGCCGGCGCGGCGGCACAGCTCCGGCACCAGCCAACTGAACGGGTCGCGGGTGTGCAGCGACACGGTCGCGGTCACCTCGGACCCCACCTCCATGCGCAGGCGCACGCCGCGGCGCACGTCCTGCTCAGCGGCCAAGACCCACACGCCCGGCATCGGCGGCGGCGCTTCGGCCGACGCCGGGGTCTCCGCCCGCAGGCGCAACACCCCGCTCGGACCGTCCAGCACCACGTCGTGGGCACCGAACGCCCCGAGCCCGACGATGCCCGCCACCGGCACCTGCTGCAGTTCTTCGGCGTAGCCGCTGGTCAGCCCTTCGAGCCACGTGTCGCGTTTCTGCTCGAACGCCACGTCGTCGAGCGCGATGCCCCCCGCCTCGATGCGGCACGCCTCGGCGCGCAGCGAGCCGGCGGCGTTCCGATGCAGGTAGAGCGGCCGGCTGGTGGCCAGGTCGACGAGCAGATGGCAGTAGTAGACGCGGTCGCCAGCGCGCAGGGTGACCTTGAGCATCGGTCGGCCGTCGACCCAGCGTACCTTGGCCTCGTCGGCACCGAGCGCCGCGTCCTGGGCCGGCAGCGCGGGCCCGACGCACGCGGCAGCGGCCACGAAGGCGGGCAGGAAGCAGCGCAGGGGGGCTCGGCAGGCCATGAGGCCGGCGAATATACGCAGTCGCGCGGCGGAGAGAGGGGCGCAGTTGTCGCATCGGTGTGGCAGCTGGCGCGGCCCGGTCCGACGGCTGCCGGGTGGGCCCGAGGCTCATCGCGTCCGTTGCCGCGGACGCGCCCCCCACCCAGAGGACCAAGCGCCTGCAACAACCAGTCAGAACACGCCCACGGTCAGATGCACGCCGTTGGTGCTCTGCAGCCCGGTGAGGTTGAGCTGCGGGTCGACTTCGACCTGCAACACCTGGTTGCGCAGCGACACCCCAGCGAGGGCGGAAGCGTTCGGGATCGCCAATTGCACAGTTGCCTGGCCGGCTGCCTGCACGAGAAAGTAGGCAACATCCGGGCTGGCGAGCAGGCTGCAACCCGGTCCGCCAGCAGGATGCAAGCTCCCCAACGGTGTGGCCGCCGGTGCGAACCCGGTGACACCGAACACCAACGCCTGGTCGGCGAGACCAGCGGCCTGCGCACGGTACACGCTACCGAGCCACGGCAGATGCACCGGAGTCAGGGAGAGAAGTCCGTTGGGGCCTGTGCATCCAGCGCCATAGATCGGCGCCGTGGCCAAGCAGGTCGCGGACAGCCGAGCCAAGTAGACCGACAACTGTCCGCTTGCAGCGGTGAAACCGCCCCCCACCACCAACGCGCCCTGCGGTAGAGCCGCCAGCGCGTTGATGTTGGTGGCGGCATCGGCGACCGTGCCGAGGGCGGACCAACTGCTGCCCTGCCACCGAACCACCATGTTTGCGGACGGGGCACCAGCCAAGAGGACGTTGCGGCCGCCGACCACCAAGTCACCGCTCGGCAACTGGGCAATGGCCCGCACGTCGCCACTTAGCCCAGAGCCGAAAGCTGACCACGCGCCCCCGTCCCATCTGGCCACACAAGGGGCCGTGACACCCCCAGCAGTGGAGAAAGCTCCGCCGGCAATGAGATCGCCATTCGGGAGCACCGACAGGGCACGAACCCGGCCATCCACGCCAGCACCCAACCCTGACCATGCGCCGGAACTCCAGGACGCGATGCGCTGGGTCGGCGAACCACCTGCGGTGAGGAAATTGCCACCCGCAACCAGATCCCCGTTGGGCAGGACGGCCAAGGCTTCCACGGCACCGCCCAAGCCCGTGCCGAGAGCCGACCAGCTGCTGCCGTTCCATCGGGCGATCCGGTTCACGGACACCCCCCCAGCCGTGGTGAAAGTACCCCCCGCAACCAAGTCCCCATTGGGCAAAGCCGCCAGGGACCACACCCTGTTGTCCATCCCCGAGCCGAGAGCCGACCAGCGGCTACCGTCCCAGCGAGCGATGCGGCTGGCCGGCACGCCGCCGGCCAAACCGAAGTCACCGCCAACCACGACATCGCCATTCGGCAGGGCGGCCAAAGCGTGCACGGGCCCGCTCACTCCTGCTCCCAGGACCGACCACGTGCCACCACTCCAGCGCGCAATGCGGTTTGCGGCCACTCCCTCCACCATCGTGAAGTCGCCGCCCGCCACCAGGTCGCCGTTCGGCAGGGTCAACAGGGCCCGGACCTCGCCATTCGAGCCCGGTCCAAGAGCCGACCAACCGTTTCCACTCCAGCGCGCCACGTTGCTGGCAGGAGCATCCCCGACCGAAGTGAAGGAACCAGCCGCCACCATGTCGCCGCTCGGCAGAGTGGTCAACAGCCAAACAGCACTGTTGGTACCGGCCACACCTGGCAGGCCAACTCCCAATGCCGACCATACGCTGCCATTCCAACGCGCGAAATGGCTCGCAGGTACTCCGCCGGCAGTCGTGAAGCTGCCGGCCACAACCCAATCCCCGTTGGCAAGCCGGGTCACCGCATTGACCGGGCCGTTCAGGCCCAACCCCAAAGCAGACCAGGAGCCGCCACTCCAGACGGCGATCCGATTCGCAGCCACCCCACCCGCCGTGGTGAAACTGCCCGTGGCGACCAAGTCTCCATTGGGCAACACCATCATCCGACCGACACCCGAATCCATGCCCGCACCGAGCGCCGACCAGCTGCTGCCGTTCCAGCGCGCGATGCCATGGACCAAAGTTGCCCCCACGGTAGTGAATCCGCCGGACACCACGAGGTCGCCATTGGGCAACACCGCCAGCTCACCAATGACGCCGTTCATGACTTCACCTTGCCCAACGGCACCCAGGGCCGACCAGCTGCTGCCGTCCCAGCGCACCAAGTAGTATCCGCTGCCCGTGCCGCCGATCGCGAAGAAACCGCCCGCGACCAGGTCCCCGTTGGGCAACACCGCCAGCGCGTAGACCGAGCCACTCAGACCAGTACCCACCTGCGACCAGGCACTGCCATCCCAACGCGCGATGCTGTTGACGGGCACGCCACCTGCGGAACCGAAACTTCCTCCGGCCACCAAGTCGCCATTGGGCAGCCCAGCCAAGGCGAACACATACCCTCCATCCAAACCACCCCCCAGAGGCGCCCAATCACGAGCCAGGGGGTCGTAGGCAGCAATCTGATTCGCCGATGCTCGGCCAGCAACGGTGAAGTCGCCAGCAGCGACTAGAACTGGCGAGAGTGGACCCGAGCCATCCGGATCCCACTGCGCCATGGCCCGGATCGGGCGGTCCGTCCCCGGAAAGCCACCGCCCGGAAGCCACTGGGTCCCACACTGCGAACGAATGCCTGCGGCCGACCAAGTCGCCAGCAACACGCACCAGAACAGGGCGACCACACCTCGAGGCGAATACCGCATACGGACAAGGAAAAAAATGAGGACTGTGAATACTACGCGTCCAGGGCCGCCACCCAGAGCATCTGCGCACCTGGCCCGGCCTACTCCACACCAAGGCAGAGCAACCTGGGTGTAGTGAGGCCCCAGACCAGAGTCAAGCCCACACTTGCCCCCACAAAGCCAGCCACGGCGAAGACCCGACGAACCTTCGACAGCAAGGTGCCAGCGCGGTCGCGGCTCCAGCACGAAGAGACGCTCCTCGACACCTCCTGCGTCACCGCCACCGTGGTCCTGCCAAGCTCGAGAACCTGGTGGTGGTTGCTCGGACGGGCGGCGGCGGGGTGGTTCGAAGTTCGCGCGCCAGAGGAGCCGATTCGGCCTGCCGCCAGCAGGCTTCGCTCGGTGCCGTCAGAGGCGCTACCATGCACCTCGCCTGCCACTTTCCACGCCCATGAAGTTGCTCACGAACGCCACCCTGCTCGTCGTTGCCGCAGCGCCGGCTCTCGCCCAAGTCTCGCGCGGCGACTCCGGTCTCGGCACCAACCTCGCCATGGGTGACCAGGCGAGGTCGGAAACGCTGCCGCGCGGCGGCACGCTCCGCCATGGGAGCGCCCCGTACCCGGCAACGAACCCGCCCATGCACCCGAGCGCATCCGACGCGGAGCCGCGCAATGGCAGCATCCGCGCCGACCATGGCCGGGTGGACGATGAGCACATTTTCGAGCCCAAGTCCTGCGTTCCAACCTACGCGCAGTTCCGCCGCTCCTATCCATTGTATCTGAAGTACGCACAGGATCAGTACCGATCCAACGGATCCACGGATGCCTCCAATGACAGGCGCCGAGCCACGGAACACCTCAAGTCTTTGGGCGTCGACCTGGGCGCCACCGTCTCCATCGCCTATGCTCTTCCGGATTGCCTTTCGATCTATGAGTTGCAGGAGGACGCAGCGAAGGCCAGCTATCAATTCGAGAACTACTACGCGTATCTCGGGACCGGACTCTATCTGGGAACCAAGCTGGCAGAAGAGCTTCTCGGTTGTTTCCAGACCAAAGGCTCGGGCAAGACTCGCACCCAAGGGCTGCTCGCCTTGCACGACGACCATCACCTGGCCCTGACCTACTGGAAGCCTCATCGAGAGGGCAAGGCCCTGCCTTTGCCGCACCCGTTCAAGGGGTTGGCGGACAGCCGCTCTGCAGGATTCGCCAGAGCTTACGATCTGGGCGCCTGGAACTACTCGGACGATCGCTCGAGCCTGGTCGGGGTCGGGGCCTCGACCAATCCCGCTTTGAACGACGCCCTCAGCCCCTATGCCGACAACGAATGGCAGTTCTCACTTCTGTACTATCAGTATCTGAGCGGCAACTTGAACCATGCGCTCCATTCCACTTGGGTGAAGCGAACGGGCTTCGAGTCGGTCTTCCTGCATGACGCCCTGGCGCGGTGGCTCACGGTCGAGGTCTATGGGTTCACGAAGCCCTTCCGAGGCGCCCCGGAGCTGACCACTGGGACGCGCTCGGAATCGCGATGGAAGAACAAGAGGAGCCACCAGTTCTCCGCATCCGACCATCGCTTCTCCACCCTGGAGTACAAGGAGTACTTCGACGATCTCGAAAAGCGGGGTGGGCGAGTGCTCCTGGGGCAAAGGGGACTGGGCCAACTCCTGACGAGCGACACGACAACCAAGAATCAAGACGAGGAAGTCGTCGATCTGAAGTTCTCTTTCGTCGACTTCCTGATTCGGGGAACGGGGTCCAAATACAATCCGGACACACGGGCACATCTGAGGGTCGAAATGTTGCCGGCTCTCAGGGAGTGGATTCTCCAGACTCAGAAGCTGTTGCGGCTGCGCACACCCAAGGGCGACAGCTTCTTCGGGGTGGCAGACGCCTTGAATCTGGCCTTCACCACAGTGTTCGGATTCTACGTCAAAGAGGCTCCGGAATTCTACTCCAGACTGCAAGCGCTCTCGATGGACCTGATGCGGCTCGAGAACATGGGAACTCTGGATTCCATTGCGCAGAAAACGGCCCTGCTGAAGGCCAACTTGGACTTGCAGAATCTTGTCGTTCCAAGAGTGGAAAGGGTGTGGCTCGATTGGGCCGGGCAGGTCTATCCTGCAGAACTGAAGGCCACCAAGGACATCGTCTCGTACACGCACGTGGCTGGAAATGCTGCTGCAAACATCGAAGAACACATCGCCGAGAGCGTGGCCTGGACCATGTTTGCCATAGACGAAGGTCTGGTTCCCCTCGAGAGGAGGGTGCATCCAGATCTCGAGGATCTGCCCCGAAAGCGAGATGGCGTTTTGATTCCGGCGCCGAAGAAGAAAAAGAAGTAGTCGGGCGGGCAGGGGCCACGCCCCCCACCCCCCGCCGCAAGCAACCAGCGGCGGCGGCCCATGCCGGCGTCGGAGGTTCGGATGCGGCCACGGCCACGACGGGGACACCTGCGTGGGCACCCCCGGGCAGCACAGCCGCGCCGCCCCGCAATCGGTCCGCCCGATCCACCCCACCCACCACCCAGTTCGCACTGCGCCCGCAGCGCCCCCGCCGCTACAGTCCACCCCCGCATGACCACTCCGTCCGACATCACCAACATGGCCGTGTTCTGCGACTTCGAGAACGTGGCGCTCGGCGTGGCCGACGCCAAGTACTCCAAGTTCGACATCGGCAAGGTCCTCGACCGCCTGCTGCTCAAGGGCAGCATCGTGGTCAAGAAG
>JAEUHP010000146.1 GCA_016795295.1 Planctomycetota bacterium
GCTGGCAAGTCGAGCACTTCGCCCATGCGTTTGTGTTTTCGGGACATGGGACAGAAGTTCGTTCGTCGCTCGCACCAAGCCGCGGGACTGATGCGCAGGCCTTACCCAGTAGAGGGGGGGGGGGACGAGATGAGCCAAAAATCCATCGAGCTTGTCGCACACCCTCCGGAACCTCGTCCGCACGTCGCGCTCCGACATGCCGAGCTCCGCGGCAACTTCTTTCAGGGACCTGCCCCCTCGAACCGCGCCGTAGACCCTCTGCTCCTGCTCCGACAGCTTCCCCAGCACCGCCGCCTCATGGCGCAGCACGATCTGCCACCAGTCGGTGACTTGCCGCGCAGTCGCCGCCCCGGCAGCATTGTGAGCCTCGGAACCAGCCTCCCCCGCCGGCAGATCTGCAGGCAACTCCCCGGCCACTCCGTACCTGCGAATCTCATGGAGCCGCCGCAGCAGAAGTGTGCCCAGCCAAGCTGCGGGGTTCTTTACCACCTGTCCTTTCCGCCAGACCAGCAGCAGGACATCGAGCGCCGCGTCCAGCACGATCTCCTGATCGGCGGAGGGCAGCCCCGAGCCGCGCAGCAACCAGCGCCCGCAGCGCTCGGCCTTGCACCACTCGATCCAGAGATCGTCAGGAATCCTCGAATCGCACTCGCTCATGACGCTTCTCGACATCCCGTCGGCCTGTAGGACCCCGACCTTCTCGTGACGGAGGCCCGTTGACGGGCGAAAAGCTAACCTGTGCGACTGCCATGGCAACCCCTACCCAGTTCATTTGTGCCACATTGCTGTGAGCGGATCTAGATGGAACAGCAGGAGGCCTTCCAACCGGCAGCGCGGGGCAAGTGAGCGTGCTGCCCGCTCGGGCCATGGCCGGCGTCGCGGCGCTCAGACCGCCTTGCGCACCACGCGCCGCACGAAACCTTCGGTCGCGGACCGCACCGTGAGCGTGTCACCGTCGATCTCGACCTGCAGCCGGCCGTCGCCCAGGGGATCGTCGAGTTCTGGCAGCGGCTTCCGCTGCAAGAATGCGAGCAGCACCTGGGTCTGGTGGATGCGCAACAGCCCTTGCCTGCGGAACGCCTCGGGCTCGTCGGGTTGGCCCTGGTGGCTCACCAAGGACGGATCGGGTTCGCCCTGTTCGGCCTGCTGGAGGATCTGCGCGCGCCGCGCCGACCAGCCACGCGCCACCGCGGTTGGCGGCAACAGCAGGCGGTTTTGGCGGTGCAACCAAGCGCGGGCTTGGCGCTGCGGTGAGAAGCCGTTCCGCCACGCTCGCAAGCGCAGCTGCAGTTCGTGGTCGCCCAGGGAACCTGGCTCGCGCTGCCAGAGGACTCCCGACATGATTTCGCGGCGGTGCAGGTCCTCGTCGAGCAGGTCGAGGGGGCCGAGCCGTTCGAGCATGGTGAGCAACAGGCTGCGAGCCGAGTCGGAGCAAGTGGCCAGCCGCGGCTCGTCGAGCTCTGCCAAGGCGCGCTGCACGAACAGGGAGCCGACCGTGGCTTCGATCAGGCTGCCGAGCCGCTGCAGGTCGATGCCGGCGGCGATCCCGTCGCAAGCCAGCGCCGCGGCCTCGTCCCACGCGCCCTGGTCGAGTTGCGTCCGGATCGCCCCTTGCAGCGCCACTGCGAGATCGGCCAGGGCGAGGATCTCGAGCGGTGGCCCCCCCGGAGCCACGCCAGCGGCCTGGTCGGCTTCCACGGCGCACCGCGCACCTTGGCGCAGCAGCTGCAGCGCCGGAGCCAGCGCCGCGGCCTGCGCCGCCGCGAGAGCGCGGTCGGCGTCGGCCGCCCCGTCGACCAGCGCACAGAGCGCCGCCGGGGTCTTCAGCCCCGCGGCGCGCTGTGCCGCTTCGGCATAGAGGCTCCATGCGACCCCGGTGGCGTTGCCGGTGGGCGAGGGCGGGCAGCCACCGCGTTGGATCAGGCGTTCTCGATCGGCGAGGGCCGCTTGCTCCAGCTGCTCCCACTCCGGCCCGGTGGGGCCGCTGAGCGCGAGTGCCAAGGCTGCACAGACCACGCCGAACAGGCAGGCAACGGTGAAGGCGCGCATGGTGGGTCGGCGCGGTTCGCGCGCTGGCGGTTGAGACGGTGCGGGCAGGGTGGTTCTTCCGTGCTCGGGGCTTGGCGGGCCCGGTTGGTGGTGTTCCTCGGTGTGCGCATGCGGCTCCAGGCCGATGGGTCGCGATTTAGGCAAGGCAGAGCAGGGCGGCAGTGCCGCGGGCGCGTGGATTCTCGCGGGGGTGTTCTTGGCACTCGGCACGGCACTCAACCTCAAGGTCCGGCAACTGGTGCGCGCCAAGGGGGCAGAACCCGCGGACTATGATGGCGTGCCCGACTGAGGCAGCGAACGAGCTGCCGGAGCTGCCTGCAATGGCCCGCCGCGGGCGGTTCCCGGGTGGCGTGGCGCGGCGCAGCGCAGCGTCTGCCGCGGGCAGTGAGTGTCAGCGGCGGCGTTCGCGGTACATGCCGAACAGGCGGTCGGTGGTGGCTTCGGTGTGGCACTTCATGCAGGTCTGGAGGGCGCCGGCGGCGAGCACGCGGGTGCCGTCGGGGCTCAGGACGGCGTAGACCCAGCCCTGGTC
>JAEUHP010000151.1 GCA_016795295.1 Planctomycetota bacterium
GATCTGGTAGTGCTGCGCCGAGACGAGGCGGCAAGGAATGCTCTCGCTGCGGGCGAAGCGACCGCGGAGCTCGACGCGGACGACATTGTTGCCACCGGTGGTGCCGCCGTTGTTCTCCGTCATCAGACCCAGCGCGACCTGGCGATACGAGTCGGGGATCGGATCGAACGTCACGCCGGGAGGCAGCGACGAGTAGACGACGGATGGCGTGGTTTGCAGCACCGTGCACGGCGCCGCGGTCTGGCTGGGGATGACGTTCAGCGCGGCGGGCTGCGCGGGCACTCCAGGCGCCAGCGTGGCGGTGGCGACCCCGAGCGTGATCGGCGCGGTGCCAGAGGCTACACGGTTGACGAGCGCGGTCACCGTGATCGTCTCGTTCACCGGTACCTCGAACTCGAAGCGCTCCCAGGTGCGGTTGCCGAAGGTGTCACCCGGATTGACGCGCGAGGCGACGTTGGCGATCTGGCCGCTGAGCGAGCCGTGCACGAGCAGGTCGATGTCGGCCCAGTTCGGCTGGCCGTTGACGAGGCCTGGATTCAGGTTGGTGCGGAACCAGGTCAGGACCACGCTGTAGCGCGTTTGGCGGATGGCCTGGAACGAAGCGACCTGCAGGCGCTGGCCCACGCGGTTCAGAATCGACGTCGTCCCAGTCCGCGTGTTGGCGTCGGTCATGCGATCGTTGGTCAGCCGGTCCGTGCGCAGGAAACCGGCGCCGAGCTGGTTGTCGCCCACACCGTTCGGGTTGCTGTTGAACGCGGTGGCCAACATGGCGGCCTTCGCCTCCAGGATCGAGGTCGTCTGCGGTGTCCCGCCGTCAGGGCCGTTCAGGTAGAGCGTCGCAGCGCCGGCGACGATCGCCGTGGCGATCGAGGTGCCGCCAGCCTGCAGCGAGGCGTTCTCGTTGCGGGCGACCGCCGCGAACGAGGTGCCGCTGATCGCCGCCAGGTCCGGGTACTGGCGGCGGTACGCATCGCCAACGCCGGGGAAGTTGGGCATGCGCCAGTTCGGCTCGCTCGACAAGGGCAGAACGGCTCCGGTGGTGGGGCTGATGAAGAACCCGGCCGAGCAGGGTACGGCCGTGTTCACGTTGCTCAGCGGTCCTTGGCCCGCCATGGGGTCGGGCCGATGCGGGGCGGTGGCGCTGGGCGTCTTCTCCGTACCGCCCACGCACAGGCCGTTGCACTGGTTGAACGCCTCGAACGGGTTGTTCGCGTTGGGGGCATAGTTGCCGCTCGGCGTGACGACCAGGATGCCGGTGTTGACCGCCAGGCTGTCGACGGCGAGCGACAGCGCGTGATCCGGATTCGTCGGACCGCCGAAGCCGAGGCACGCGATGCGGATCGGGGTGCCGCCGGCCGTCGGGTTGGCGGCGAGCCAATTCAGGCTCGTGGCCATGTCGGTGATGGTCGAGAAGTAGCCGGTGTTGTTGATGACGCCGGCGCCACAGGCGTAGTTCAGGTTCCAGAACCGGGTGATGTTGACGCTGACCAGCCCTGCCCGGGGTGCCTGCCCGTCGGTGAGCGGCGCGGTCGAAGGCTGCGCAGTCGCCGCGCCGGCGGCGAAGCCAGCCGTGTGCACACCGTGATCGACGCCCCAAGGCTTGTTGCCGAAGCCGTTCCACTGCGACGAGCCGATCGGGTTCGCGGCGGCGAGCACGCGACTCGGGTTCGCCGTCGACCCCCTCTGAAACAGAGTTTCGTGCGCCCGGTAGCCGGTGGGGTAGTTGTCCTCCAGCCAGTAGTCGAGGATCGCCAGCAGGGAGGTCTGGTTGGCGCCGGTGTGGCCGAGTTCGTGCGCGATCCGGGCCCCGTGATGCTCAGGTGCGAGCAGCGCGCCGTCCGTCGGCGGGAGCATGGACGTCTGGCCGCGCATCAGCGCGTCCGGCGCCAGGGTTGCGATCTGCGGCTGGGCCGCGAGCAGTTCCGCGGCCTCGGGCGTCATGTCGACCACCAGCGAGTGGATTTGCGGCAGGTGGTGTACGATGCCGGCGCGCACGGCGTCGAAGGCGCCCGCGGCGGCCTGGAACGCTTCGTGGTAGGCACGCTCGCGCTCCTGCGCTTCCGCACTGCGCAGTGCCGCGCTCTGTGCCGGCGACAGGCCGCGGTGGCGTTCGTCGAAC
>JAEUHP010000179.1 GCA_016795295.1 Planctomycetota bacterium
CACGACGTCGTCGACGTCGGCAGCGCCGCGCACCAGAGCCGTTGCGAGCGAACGGATCAGCTGGCCGTGGTCGAGCAGATGTTCGGGGTGTTCGAGGTCCATGGGTTCTGCCGGTCCATGCCCGCAGCGCGGCGATCGTCGCACGGATCGACGGCTGCGGCATCCGATTTCGCGACTCAGAAGTCACAACCAACTTCCGCAGCTTGGCTTGCAT
Source organism: Planctomycetota bacterium (assembly GCA_016795295.1). GTDB lineage: Bacteria > Planctomycetota > UBA1135 > UBA1135 > UBA2386 > JAEUHP01. Next base: position 215 of record JAEUHP010000179.1, read on the forward strand.
CAAAACGGCCCACCGCTCCCCAACGCGGCCCCCAATGCCCCACCCCTCGCCACCGCCTATCCAGCCGGCCGAACGGACCGCGAACGCCGGCAACTCGGCCCTGCGCACCTGGGTTGTCCACAGCGCCATGGGCAGCCGCACCCGTCCCGGCTGTGAATCAGGTGCGAAACTGCCAAGTCAAGTCGTTGGCCTCGTCCAGGAACCGCACGACCACGGTGTAGGTCGTTCCAGGCCTCAGATGCGACTTGGGAATCAGACAGAACGCACCCGGTGGAGCCAAGTCGGCAAAGGTGGGTTGCTGTGGCGAAGAAAACCAGCAAGGCACCACACGACCGCCGTCCAGCAAGCGCATCGTGACACCCACGGTCCCTTGGGTCCGACGCGGGCCCACCTGCAGCGTGATGGGGTAGCCGAACTTGGACTGGTCCTCGCCAGGCACCGGATTCGGCAGCTCGGGAACGAAGCGCACCGGCACGCCCTTGGCCCCCTCTGGCGGCCAAGCGACCCGCCACGGCTCGTCGACGACCGCCACCAGCGAGCCCGAATCCAAGACGACGACGTTGCCAGCCTGGCCGAGGCCGATGCGCAGCAGGCCCGGTTCGAGCAGCGGCAGGCGGTGGTAGAAGGTGCCCATCCACCCTTGCACGGCCGCTTCAACGTCCTGGATGCCAGGATGGATGACCGAGTTGCGCCCAGCCCAGGCGCCGTGGGCCGACCAGTCGACGTGTTCAGGATTCTCCTCGTGGGCATCCGGCCAGCGCTGGACCATGTCCGGGTGTTGCCCGAGATACTTCGCGTGCGCCACACAGCCCGCGCCGAGTTCCACGTCCGCCACCACGACAGGGCGCGGGCTGACCCAACTGCTCTTGGCGGCAAAAGCCTGCTCACGCAGAGCCTGCAACAACCTGAGCGCACGCTCCAAGTTGCGCGGCAGTTCCGCCTCCTGCGGCAGCAGGCGCTGCACGACGCCCGGAGGACAGCCAAGGAGCCAATTGCGCCATCGCTCCTCGAACGCAGCCAGCGGCTCACCGAGGGCCGCCACAAAGCGCTCGGGCAAGGGCAGTTGGTCGTCGACCTTGCGCAAGGCACCATCGAGCTGCGCGAGCGTGCCCGATTCCATCAGGAACTCGGCCACGAAGGTGGCTTTCAACAGAGTCTCACCTTGGATCGGGCCCAGTTGCGACTGCATGGCATCCGACCACGCCGGATCCTCGCGACGCGCGGCAAGGAAACGCAGGAACGTGCGTCCGCCCAGGAGACCGGCGTCGGCGAGCCGGAGCAACTCCTGACGTTGCTCGAGCCAGCGCAGATCGGCGGCCGACGTTCGCTTGGCATCCGCTGGCTTCGCCTGACCTTCCCGATAGGCGACGTACGGAAATCGGGTACCGAGGAAAGCCCTGCAGACCCAGCTGATGTGACCGCAAGTCAGCGCAGGAGTGCAGAACCGGGCATGGTCACAGTGCAGCAGCAGGTGGGCCGCCGCTTCGGACTCCAACGTGGCATGCTTCACGTTGATTTCCCTCCGATCATAGGCGCTGAAGGAGAAGGCGCTGAACTGCTTTGCCTCGCTGGCCCATCGGGGTTGGATCGCGCCCAGTTCGGCATACGTATCGACCACTTTCTCGTAATCGGCCCGGTGCTCGAGAAAGACGAAGTTCCGCGCTTCGTAGCCGTCGTAACCTTCATGGCTGGACACTTGGTAGCCAGGCACCTGCAACTGGCCGGTGGCCAGGAAGTTGGCCACCGCGGCAGCACGGAGTGCCTGTCGCAGAATCCGTTCGGCTTGCGCAGCACTGCCCGCGCTGAGCACCGAGATGCGGCCGGAACGAGCGCGCACGAGAGGCCGCCCCAGTCGACCGCAGACGAGTGCATCGATCTCCTGGTCGCGGACCACGCCGACCTCGACCGGCACTTCGAGTCGGCGGGCTTCCTGGAGTGCGACCTGCATCGCTTTCCGGCGCGCTGCGCGGTCTGCCTCGCCGGCACTGCCCCATCGGCCGCCAACCCACTCATCACCGAGCACCACGTGAGCCGCCCGCACGTCGGCATCGAGCACCAGCAGTTGTCGGGCGACGCGCCGGCGTGCTCCCTCGTCCGCAAGCGCCGGAAGGTGCGTCGCGAGCCGCGACGTCGCTCCACGGAGCAACTGCAGCGCTCGAGCCGTGTCCCGACTCGGGCTGTTTGCCCGCAGCAGGTCGCTTTCGCCATGGGTACGGAGTGCGGCGAGCTGCTTCTCAGGCAGTCCGAGTGCAGTCAAGACGGCTACCAGCTCCCGCCACTCCTCGGTTCTGCCACCTTTCGCCAACTCGGCCGCCGCTTGCTCAAGACCAACCAAATGTGTCCTGGGAACGACTGGCTCCTGCGCGGACAAGGACGGCACACAGAACGGCAGCAGCAACAACCACAGCAGCAGCGAGTGGCAACGTCGGAGGAAGATGCCTGACCAATGGGGGGCCAGCCAGCCCAGCAGGACGAATCGACCGGACTCGGCAGCCAACGTACACACAACCCCATGGGGGGACCCGGCGGAAGGCACCGTTCGACAGGATCTCATGGCTTGGCTCCGGACCAGGACCACCCGGCGCCGGCTCCAAGGCACGCTACCGCTCGACCGGTTCTGCATGCACGCCCTTGCGGCAAAAGGCACCGTGACTTCATCACGCCGATCTCGGCCGAGCAAACACCTGGGACTACTCGATCGCGCCGGTGGGCCCATCGCCCGGGACCTTCCAGCTACCCTGTCGCAGTTCCTCCAACTTGCGGGCCAAGCGCGGCAACGCTCGGTGGTAGCGCTTGCGGGCCGCTTCCTCGGTCGTCAGCAGGCGTTCGCCGATGGCGGCGAAGGACAGTTCTTCCCAGTCGCGCAGGTGCAGCACT
>JAEUHP010000191.1 GCA_016795295.1 Planctomycetota bacterium
CTCTTCGTACCGGCGCTCGAACTCCGGGCGGGACAACCGATCCCCGGCGCGCAAGATTGGAGCGGAAGCACTCGTCATCGGGTGAGCCATACCTCCATGTGAGGGAACGGGGGCCAAAGTACTCACGGCTGGAGCCTGTGACCAGCCCACCCACGGCCACCCGGCCCGCGGTGAAGTATGCTTGCTGGTGCTCCGTCTCCTGCGCACCCTGCGGACTGCCGCCAGCAGCCTTGCCATCGTGGCCAGCGCCGCAATGGCCCAGGCTCCGCTTGGCACCCCAGCCCCGCACGCCCGCACCAGCCCGCCCCCGGCTCTGCAGCGCAGCACCGCGCATGGCGTGCACGAACACGAAGGGGCCCTGCTCGGCGTGGGCCCCCACTACCGCGTCCAGTTCGGCGCGCGCGGCATCGAGTTCCTGCCCGCACTCGGCCGGCAGGCGCCGCGCGCCGAGCCGTTCGCCGTGCAGTTGCTGAGCGTGCAGCGCGGCATGAACACCGTGTTCACCGCGGCGCCGCACCCGCCCGAACGCCAGCACGACCGCCGCAGCACCAGCTACCACTGGCCCGGACTGACCGAGCGCTACGAAACCACGCCCGCGGGCCTCGAGCAGAGTTTCCTGCTGCACGAACGGCCGCAGGGCCGCGGCGACCTGCGCGTGCAGTGCCAGGTGACGACCCGCCTGCAAGCCGCCACCGACGGCGCTCTGGCCTGGCGCACCGCAACCGGCGGCGGCGTCACGCTCGGCCCCGTGCTCGGCATCGCCGCCGATGGCCAGCGCTGCCCCGGCACCGCGCGTGGCACCGTGCAGGGCTACGAACTGATCCTGCCCGAGTGGTTCGTCGAGCAGGCGAGTTATCCCTTGCTGGTCGACCCGCTGCTCGGCACCGCAGTCGAAGCGCTGGCCAACGCCGACTGTGACTTCCCGGATTGTGCCTATGACGCCTACGCAGACGCTTACTGCGTGGTCTGGACGCAGTTCTTCGGCGGCGGCGTCACGGGTGTGGCCGCTGGCGTCTGGGACGCCGGCACCCTGGGCTTCGCCTACGCCTTCGCGGTGAACCAGCAGGGCAGCCAGGCCGAAGTGCGTGTCACCCACATCGCCGGCAGCGGGGTGTTCGTGCTGGTCTGGGTGCAGACCGTGGGCCAGGGCAACCGCATTTCCGGCCTCGCCTTCGAACCGCTGCAGACCCAGGCCACGCCGGTGTGGAACCTGACCGGGCTCGGCAGTGTGCAGAGCCCGGTGCTCAGTGGCGAAGCCACCACCCAGGGGGACCAATGCCTCGTGGCGTGGCTCGACGGCACCTATGGGCTGATCGGTTGTGCGGTGGGCGTGGACAACCAGTTCCAGGTGAGCGCCACGCAGTTGGTGCAGTTCGCGGCGGGCAATGCCACCGAGCCGGCATTCAGCAAACAGGGCGGGGTGCCGGGCCTGCATCTCCTGGTCTGGATCGACCGCCCGGCTGGCTTGCCGGGCTGGGTGCGCGGCCAGGTGGTCGACCATGCGGGCCAACGGGTCGGCACCTCGGCGTGGCTGCGCACCGGCACGCAGGATTGTGGCTATCCGTGCCTCGACGGCGACGGGCAGCGGTTCCTGGTGGCGTGGGAAGAGCAAGAACTGGCGAACCCGTCGAGTACGGACCTGCGGGGGCGCCTCTTGACGGTCGGCGCGGCCGGCATCACCAGCCAGGGCGGCGTGCAAGACTTCGCCGCGCAGCCAGGCCTCGGCGAAGGGGCTGGCGACCTCGCTTTGCTCGGCGATGGTTTCGGCCTCGCCTACCAGACCCTGGTGCCCGGGCCGGCCTTCGGCGACGACGTGTACTTCCGTGCGCTGAGCCGCACCGGAGCACCGATCGGCGCGCCGCTGCGCTGTGATCTGACGCCCGGTACGGAGTATCGCTACGAACATGCACCGCGGCTGATCGGCTGCCGCGACGGGGATCCAGCGACGAGCTTGGTCGACGGCCTCCTGGTGTTCGCCGACCAGAGTGTCAGCAGCGGGGACAGCGATGTGGGTCTGCAGGTGGTGGCGGCGGTCGGGCCCGGGGGGCCGGTGGTCGATCTGGGCGGAGGCTGCGGGCCGGGTGGCCTGCTCACCACCCAGGGGCCGTGCGCGCTCGGCAATCCGGCGTTTCGAGTCGAACTGTTCGGCGCCGCGCCGCTGGCGATCCCGTTCTTGTTGCTGGCGCTGGCCGGGCCCCATCAGAACTGTGGAGCGTGCACGTGGCTGCAGCCGCTGTCGTGCGCGTTCGTGGCGAACAGTGCCGGCTATGCAACGGCGAGTCTGGCCCTGCCGGGCAGTGCGGCGTATGTGGGCCTGGCGTTCGACGCGCAGATGGTGACGTTCCAGGTGAACTATGTGGGCTGCCCTTGGGCGCCGGGCGCAGCCGCGAGCAACATCGTGCGCGCCACGCTGGATTATTGAGCGGCCCGGGCCACCCGCTCACGGCCCGAACGAACGCAACCGCGAATCGGGCTCGACCGCCAGCGGTGGCGGCACCAACACGCCGGCGATCAAGAGCCCCGCCACGATCGAGCCGCCGACCAAGAGCATCTGGAACAAGAACTCCGCACTGCGCGCGAAGTCGCCAGCCACCGCAGTCGCCAGGCTGCGGTAGCCGAGACTGCCGGGCACCAGCAGCAGCAGCCCCGGCGTGCGCACCACCGCCGACGGCCGCCGCTTGAAGCGCGAGAACAGGTTGCCGGCGATGGTCACCAGGAGCGCACCGACGAACGCGCCGAGTTCGGGCCCGAGCGTCTCACGGCCAAGGCGCGCGCCGCCGTAGCCGCAGGCCACCCCGAGCAGCACCCACCCGAACTGCCGCCGTTCGGCGCGCAGCAGCACCGAGTAGGCGATCCAGGTGGCCACCAGGCCCGGCACCTGCCAGCCCCACCACGACGCCTCGCCGGTGGTCGCCGGCACCCGGCCGACCAGCAGTTCGGCGGCGCGGTCGCCGAGGCCAACGCCGATCGCCATCGACAGCAGCACGGCCACCGTGCCGAGCAGGCGCGCGCTGCCCGACGACAGGTGGCGCATCGACAGTTCGGCGAGTGCCGTGGTGAACGACAGGCCCGGCAGCAGCACCACGATCGCCGCGATGGTGGCGATCGGCACCGACAGACCGAAGCCGGCCGCCGCGAGCAGGTGCACGACGAACGCCACCAGAGCGCAGGCGAGCGGCGCCTGCACGTCACTGAAGGTCGGCCGCCACTGCGAGACGAGGCCGAGGCAACCGACCAGGAACCCCGCGCTGCCGGCGACCAGCACTTCGTGGCCGCCGCCGCCGAACAGCACCGCCGCGCCACCGCCGGCCAGCACGTGCGCGAGCAGTTCGCGGCCGTGGCTCGGCCGGGTGCGGTGGCCCATCACCTCGCGCACGCGCAACAGGCCGCGGGTCGGCGTGGTCATCGCGGTGGTGACGTCGTCGCGGATCGCATAGAGCGCCGCGAGCCGGCCGAGGTCGTGTTCGCCCGGGGCGACGCGCAGGAGGTGGGTGCGCGGCTCTTCGCCGGGCCGGCCAAGCCCGGCGAAGATCGCCGTCGGCGTGGCGAAGAAGCTGCCCTGCAGGCCCAGCGCGCGCGCGCAGGCGTCCATGGTGTCTTCGACACGGTAGGCGGGGCTGCCGAGCGCGTGCATGGCGCGGCCGAGTTCGAGCACGAACTGCTGGGCGGTCACGCGGCGATGGTAGCAGGCGCCGGAGCAGGGGCCACGCTGCAGCGGCCCGCACACCGCCGTCCGATGGTCATTTCGCGGGCGGATAGCGGCCGTCGTACATCGAAGCCCGCACCACCGCCGCCAGATCGTCCGGCCGCGCCACGGTGGCCAGCCCCTCTGCGTAGGCGACCTCCGCCACCGCCACCGCGATCTGCGCCGAGACCGTCCGGATCGACGGCAGCGGCGGAAACAGGCGCCCCTGTTCGAGGCACGCGGCATCGACCAGTCCAGCCAACGTGCGCGCCGCCGCGTAGAACATGCTGTCGGTGACCCGCCGCGCCCCGGCCGTGATCACGCCGAGTCCGAGGCCCGGGAAGATGTAGGCGTTGTTGCCCTGCCCCGGCACGAACGTGCGGCCGCCGTGGACCACCGGGGCGAACGGACTGCCGCTGGCGAACACCGCCCGCCCGTCCGACCAGCGGTAGGCCTGTTCGGCGGTGCACTCCGACTTGCTGGTCGGATTGCTCAGCGGGAACACCACCGGCCGCGCGTGCAACCGGGCCATCGCGCGCACCACCGGTTCGGTGAACGTGTCCGGCTGCGCCGAGACCCCGACCAGCGCGGTCGGTTGCAGCGCTTCGACCGCCGTCAGCAGATCGTTGGCCATCGCATGTTCGTGCGCGTAGGGCAGCTTGTGCGCCGCCAGCCCCGCCCGCCCACGCACCACCAGACCGTGCGAATCGACGAACCAGCAGTGCCGCCGCGCCTCGGCGAGCGGCAGGCCCTCGCGCACCAATGCACTGACGATCAGGTCGGCGATGCCGGTGGCGGCCGAACCCGCGCCGAGGAACAGTACGCGCTGCTCGGCCAGCGGCCGGCCGGTGACGCGCGCCGCCGACAACAAGCCCGCCAGCGTCACCGCCGCGGTGCCCTGGATGTCGTCGTTGAAGCAGCACAGCCGGTCGCGGTAGCGCTGCAGCAGCGCGATCGCGTTCTCGGTGGCGAAGTCCTCGAACTGCAGCACCGCCTGCGGGAACACCTCCTGCACCGCCTGCACGAACTCCTCGACCAGCGCGTCGTACTCCGGCCCGCGCAGGCGTTCCTGCGGCAGTCCCAGATAGAACGGATCGTCGCGGATCTCGCGGCGGTTGCAGCCGACGTCGAGCGTGATCGGCAGGCACTGTTCCGGCGCCACACCCGCACACGCGGTGTAGAGCGACAGCTTGCCGATCGGGATGCCCATGCCGTTGGCGCCGAGGTCGCCGAGGCCGAGGATGCGTTCGCCGTCGGTGACGACGATCATGCGCACCTGCCGCTCCGGCCAGTTGCGCAGGATCCGCGCCACGCGGCCGCGATCCTCGGCGGTGACGTAGAGGCCGCGCGAACGGCGGAAGATGTGCGCGAACTTGGTGCACGCCTCCCCCACGGTCGGCGTGTAGACGATCGGCATCGTCTCCTCGAGGTGGTCGATCAGCACGCGGAAGAACAGGTGCTCGTTCCGATCCAGCAGGCTGGCGAGGTAGATGTACTTCTCGATCGGGCAGTCCTTCTGCCGCAGGTTGTCGAGGATGCGCCGCTGCTGCTCCTCCTGGCTGCAGACCCGCGGCGGCAACAGGCCGCGCAGACCCAGCGCGTCGCGTTCGGCCTCGGTGAAGCCGGTGCCCTTGTTGAGGCGGGGGTCGTGCAGGTGGTCGATGTTGCGCGGGAACATGGCCAGCACCCTAGCGCCGTGGTCTGGGCCCTGCCGCCTGGGCGAAGTGCGCAGATCGGCGGTGCTCCGCGCCACCACCGGCGACGGCCCGCCCCGCACCCGCTACCGTGCCGGCATGTACGACCGGATCCTGATCCTGGGCGGCGGCCAGGGCATCGGCGCCGCCATCGCCAAGCACCACCCGGACACCGCGGTGGTGTGGACCCGGCGCACCGGCGTCGACAGCACCGACCCGGCCAGCTTGCAGCGCGCGTTCGCCGCGTTCCGCACCGCCCACGGCACCCCCTACGCCCTGGTACACACCGTCGGCGACTTCGTCGAACAACCCCTGCTCGGCACCGACCCGGGGACCTTGCGCAGCCAGTTCGCCAGCAACGTCGACAGCGCCTTCCACGCGATCCAGGCCGTGGTGCCGGCGATGGTCGAAGCGCAGCGCCCGGGCCGCGTGGTGCTGTTCGCCGCCGCCGGTGCCGACCAGCCGAAGGCGATGCGCCGCGCCCCCGTCTACTTCGCCGCCAAGGCCGCCGTGGTGCAGCTCGCCCGCGCCCTGGCCGCCGAAGTCGCCGGCAGCGGCATCACCGTGAACGTGGTGGCGCCAGGCCTGATCCACCACGAACACAGCCACCAAGCGAGCCAGGAACGCCTGCGGGCCAGGGTGCCGGCGGGGCGCCTCGGCACGGTCGCGGACGTGGTCGCAGCGGTCGATTGGCTGCTGTCGCCGGGCGCCGCCTACACCACCGGGCAGGTCCTGACGGTGGACGGCGGCCTGCAGCTGTGAGTCTCGGGAAAGCCGCGGGAAAGCGGTTGCCCGCGCCCCCCGGCAGACGGTAAACCGATGGCTTCCAGATCCTGCATTCCCAAGGGATTCCGACGATCGAACCGACGATCTTGTGCCCGACTGGCGCCGACCTGGCGCGGCTCGACACCGATGCGGTGCGGGCCACGCGCCGGCTGATTGGCCATGGTTTCGAGGCGTACCTGGTCGGCGGCTGCGTCCGCGACCTGCTGCTCGGCCGCACGCCGAAGGACTACGACATTGCCACGGCGGCGCGCCCGCCGCAGGTGAAGCGGGTGTTCCCGCGCAATTGCCGCATCATCGGCCGCCGTTTCAAGCTGGCGCACCTGCACTTCCACGGCAACACCAAGATCCTGGAGTGTTCGACGTTCCGCCGTTCGCCGCAGCTCGAGAACCAGGGCGGCGACGACCTGCTGATCAAGCACGACAACGAGTTCGGCACCGCGGAAGAGGACGCCCTGCGCCGCGATTTCACGGTCAACGCGCTGTTCCTCGACCCGACCCGGGACCGCATCCTGGACTACACCCAGGGCCTGCCCGACCTGGAAGCCCGGGTGATCCGCACCATCGGCGATCCGCGCGTGCGCTTCCGCGAGGACCCGGTGCGCATCCTGCGCGCCGCCAAGTTCGCCGGCCGGCTCGGCTTCTCGATCGAAGCCGAGACCTTCGCCGCGATGGCCGAGACCTCGGGCGATCTGGTGCGCAGCGCGCCGCCGCGGCTCTACGAAGAGATCCTGCGGCTGCTGCGCGGCGGCCACGCCCTGGACAGTTTCCAGCTGCTGCGCGACGTCGGCGCCTTGGCCGCCCTGCTGCCGGTGGTCGCCAAGTTCTTGTCCCGCGCCGACCACACGCAGCGCGTCGAGTTCTGGCGCCTGCTCGAAGCCCTCGACCACCACGTGCAAGAGACCGGCCAGGTGCCGCAGAACGCGGTGCTGCTGGGCACCCTGATGGTGTGCCCGGTGCTGGCCCGAGCCGCAGAACAGCCCGGCCGGAGCCCAACGGCGGTCGCCGAGGACCTCTTGGCACCTTTCTGCCAAGACCTGCGCCTGCCGCGCCGCGACGCCGGCTGTCTGAAGCGCATCTGCGGCGTGCAGCACCGCTTCCTCGAGACCGGGGCCGAGCAGCGGTTCCGCATCGAGGGCTTCGTGCACAGTCCCTACTTCGCCGAGGCCTTGGAACTGTTCGAGCTGCGCATGCAAGCGCGCGCCGACCACGACCAAGACGTGCGGCGCTGGCAGGACTACGCCGACCGGCTGGGCGAGCCGCTGGCCCGCGAGGTGCCGGCGGAAGCGTTCGACGACGAAGGTGCCCTCGGCGGGGCAGCGCCGGAGCCGGACGAGGTTGGGGC
>JAEUHP010000220.1 GCA_016795295.1 Planctomycetota bacterium
GTCGAACACGTCGCCGGCTTTGCCGATCGCTGCCGCGATGCCGGCCTCGCGCAGGTGTTCCTGGACCAGCACCGCTTCGCGGTTGGTGCGCGTCAGCACGGCGAGGTCCTTCGGGCGCAGCGCGCGGTCGTCGAGGCGCGCGGAGCCGCGCAGCAGCTTGGCGATCTCGGCGGTGACGTCCTGGGCGATCCGGGTGCGCAGCTCGTCGGCCGACAGTTTGTCGGTCAGCACCCGGAACTGCAGGGCCGCACCGCCGTCGCCGCGCACGGTGCGGTGCTGGTTGCGCGCGGCGGCCTGGATGGCGGGCAGGTCCAGGGCGTCGTTGGCGAACGGCCGTGGGCCGGCGAACACCCGCTGCACTGCCGTCACCAGGTCCGGTCCACTGCGGTAGCTGGTGCCGAGCGTGAAGTGCAAAGTGGCGTCGCTGCGGGCGCGCAGGTAGGCGCGCAGATCGCCGCCGCGGAAGCCGTAGATCGCCTGCTTCGGGTCGCCGACCAGGAACAGCGGCCGGCCAGCGAACAGCGTGCGGAAGATGCCGTACTGGCGCGCGTCGGTGTCCTGGAACTCGTCGATCAGGCCCACCCGGTAGCGCTGCCGCAGGGCCTGGAGCAGAGTCGGGGCGCGGTTTGGGTCGTGCAGGGCTGCGTGGGTGTGCAGGACCAGGTCGTCGAACGACAGGGTGCGTTGCTCGGTCTTGGCGCGCTCCAGGCGGGCGTGCATGCGCTGCAGCAGCTCTACGCGCAGGTGGGCGGTGGCGTGGTCGGCCGCTTCGGCCAGGGCGCCGCAGGCGCGTGGCAACGGGTGGTCGAGGTCGGGGCGGCCGCGCTTCCTGAGACGGCCAGCCAACTCGTCGGGCGTCAAGTGGCACAGGAAGTCGAGTGCGGTCCAGGGCGCGCTGCGCAGGCGTTCGTGCAGGGCAGCGAACTCGGCATCGTCGTCCGGGAACGGGGACTCTCCGGACAGCCAGGGCCAGTTCTTCAGTTCCGTCAGGGTGTCCAGGGTGGCGGCCGCCACCGCTTGCGGCAGTGCCGCGTTGAGCGCTGCGAGATGCGGCGTGGCGTCTGCTGGCAATGGCGTCAACGCCACGTCCGGGTAGCGGTGCCACAGCTGGTAGGCCTTGACCAGCGCCGTGGGTTCGAGCTTGGCGCGGTGCAGCACCGCCGGCAGTGCCGAGGGCGCTTCGGTGTAGCAGGAGCGCAACGCATCGGCGGCGGCCTGGTCCAGGAGCGGCACTGGATCGACCAGGAACTCGACTTCGAACGGCGTGCGGCTCTCGAACGCTGCTTCGTCGAGCAGGCGCTTGCAGAAGCCGTGGATGGTGGCGATCGGCACCTGGTCGAAGTCGTCGAGAGCCTGTGCGGTGCGCAATGCGGCGCCGGGGCGGGCGGCGAGCTCGCGCAGGAACGGATCGTCGCCGCCACCCAGCGCCACGGCTTCGAGGCCACGGCGCAGGCGGTTCTTCAACTCGGCTGCGGCGGCGACCGTGAAGGTCACCACCAGCGCTTGGTCGAGCCGTTCGATGCGCTCT
>JAEUHP010000165.1 GCA_016795295.1 Planctomycetota bacterium
ATCTTCAGTCGCTTCATCAGGGTGAAACTGGTCGCATCGACCGCGGAGAGTCGGTGCATCTGCTTGGCCTCGAACCATGCCCAAGCCCGGGTCAGATCCGCCAACGTGCACTCCACGAGGCGCAGCTTGGGCCACGCCGTGACTTGCTCCCGCCACTGCGTCGCCACCTGCCGATGGGCGTTGCGGTCCAGGAAGGTGAACGTCTCGATCACGACCGGGATCGAAGTGACCAGCTTGGCTTGCATCGCCCGCAGATCGTCCCAGGTGGCGGTGGCGCGAGCGTGGTAGGGGTCGTTGGTGAGGGCGAGTGCCAGCCAAGCCCCGGTGTCGACGAACACCGTGTTGCGCTCGCCTTTCATGGCTCGTCGTAGATCGAATCGTGATCGATCGAGGGGCGCGCTTTGCCGTCCCACAGCGCCACGGGCCCCTTCGGCGGTGCCTGCAACCAAGTCCTGCGCACTGCTTCGCGGATCATCTCGGCCACGCTCTTGCCGGCCTGCTTGGCCGCTCGATGCAGCGCTTCCAGATCCGGCTCAGGGAAGTAGACCTGGGTCTTGATCATGGGTGTCACTATAGGCTGATTCGTGACACCCATCAAGGGAACGAGACCCTGCGCACCGAAGCCGTGACGGCATTCGCAGGTGGGGCCTGGGTGCCGGCTCGGCGCGCAGGCGCAGCGCCAGCTCGGCACCGTGCGGCTCGGACGAACCGCACGGTGCCGGCGGTCAGTTGACGTCGAGCGTCAGCCGCAGGCCGTTCGAGCTCAGTGCGCCGAGCGGATTGATGCCCGGGGTCAGTGTCGCACCCTGGCTGCGGATCGCCACCCCGACCAGCCAGTTGCCGGTGGGGATGTTCAGCGCGGTGGTGCCGACGCCGCCAGCCGGGAACCAGATCGCGTTCGAATCGATGTTCAGATACTGACGGCAGCCCGGCATGCCGAACCCGGACAGGTCGATGCCGTTCGTGACTTCGACCAGGCCGAGCAGCGTCGCGCCGATCGTGGTGTTGCCCGGCACGTTGGTGGTGAGCAGGCTGAGCGAAGTGCCGAGCACTGGCCGCGCCGAGGTGTTGTGCGCGAGGCCGAAGGCGTCCGGCCCCGTGAGGATCGGCAGGCTGGCCGAGATGTCGATGGAGTTGCGGCTGCGGTTGTTCGCGCCCGGGCTCCAGCCGACCAGGGTCGAGTGGGTGGTGATGGTGCAGGCCTGCCAACGCATTTCGACGATGCCGCTGGCGAAGAACGCCACCTGGAAGGTGTTCGGGTTGCTGGTGCCGTACTCAGGGACGCTGGTGTAGGTCAGGTAGGCGGCGCCGTTGGCCGGATCCTGGTCCCAGACGATCGTGCCGCCAAGGGAGGGGTTCAGGTCGTTCCACAGCGGGCACCAACGCGCGCCCAGGGTCCGCAGTGCTGCAGGGTCGCCGTTGCAGCAGCCGTTGTTGGTGTTGCTCTGCGCCCAGACGAAGCCGTTGCTGCTGGCGTAGACGTTCGTGGTGCTGCCACCCGGGTAGGTGAGCGTGAAGCCGAGCGGCAGGGCGGCCGACACCGAGTCGTCGGTCAGGCCGAGGCTGGCGCCGACGGGCGTCCACCAGAGGTTGTTGCCGGGCAGGGTGATGTAGCCCGAGCCGGTCGGGACCATCTGCACGCTGCTGTTCGCCAGGTCGAAGGTGTTCGCCGCGAACAGCTCATGGAAAGAGGCGTAGTCGTCCACGCAGCCGGCACCGTAGGTCTGGGCGGTTGCGTAGCCGCTGGCCGGGTTGCAGGTGACTTCGACCACGACGCCGTGGTCGAGTTGCGAGCCGTTGGCGGTCGGGTAGGCGGCGCTGGCCCAGATGCGGCCGGCGAACGAGCCGGCGCCCTGCACGTCCATCTGGCCGACGGCCCCCGTGAAGTTGGTGCCACCTGGATAGTCGCAGTCGATCACCAGGTCGCCGGCGGATGGGTCGTAGGTGAACGGCGTGGTCAGGTTGATGTCGACGCACCAGGAGTTCACGGTCCAGGCCGCCGACCCGAGGGTGGCGGTGTGCACGACCGACCCCGAATACACGGTGGTCAAGTCCGGGCCGTGGTTGGTGGCGAAGTTGGTGGTCAGGCTGGTGTAGTCCGTAGGCGCGGTCGACAGCCGCACGTCGGCCTGTTGGAAGGTGCCGCCGGCCACGGCCCCGGCGTTGTTGTCCGGGCGCCAGCGCAGCCGCGTGATGACCACCGGCTGGTTGATGCCCTGCGACGTGAAGTTGCTGGCGTCGTAGATGCACATCAGGCGCAGGCCCGGCCAGCCGGCGGCGCTGGCGCCCCACGGGAAGGCGTTGCTGGTGTTGCCGGCGGCGGTACCGCTGCCGTTGGGGATGACGATCGGGATCTGGGCGGTCGCCAGGGCGGCGAACGCGCCCAGCGCGCAGACGGAGAGGATGGAGCGCATGGGTTGCGGGGAACGAGTGGGCGGGCTCGACGGAGCCCAGGGAGACCTGAGCCTACCGCGACGCACGCCCGCTGGGGGAGGGCACCGAGCGTTGGCGCGCCACGGTTGCGAAATCGTGACACCGGCCACCGCCTGGGCCGCATTTCCCTTTGACCGCCCTGCCACAGCCGGGTTCCCTAGTCGCCCCAGTGCGGCGTGCCCTGCGCCGCACCGAACCCACCGTAGCCGCCGAACCATGACCGCCGCGCCCTTGATCCTCTACACCAAGACCGACGAAGCCCCGGCTCTCGCCACCTACTCGCTGCTGCCGATCGTGCAGGCGTTCGCTGCGCGTGCTGGGGTGCGCTGCGAACTGCGCGACATCTCACTGGCCGGGCGCATCCTGGCGGCGTTCGCCGACCGGTTGCCGGCGGCCCAGCGGCGGCCGGACCACCTGGCCGAACTGGGTGCGCTGACGCTGCGGCCCGAGGCGAACATCCTGAAGCTGCCGAACATCTCGGCGTCGCTGCCGCAGCTCCAGGAGGCGATCGCCGAACTGCAGGCGCACGGCTACGCGCTGCCGGCCTACCCCGAACAGCCGACCACGGAAGCCGAACGCGAGGCCAAGGCTCGCTACGACAAGGTCAAGGGTTCGGCGGTGAACCCGGTGCTGCGCGAGGGCAACAGCGACCGGCGCGCGCCCAAGGCGGTGAAGGACTACGCGCGCCAGCACCCGCACACCATGGGGGCCTGGAGCAAGGCCAGCAAGACCACCGTGGCGACCATGGGGGCGGCCGACTTCCGCCACAACGAGCGTTCGGTCACGGTGGCCGCACCCACCACGGTGCGCATCGAGTTCGTCGGTGCGGATGGTGCGGTGTCGGTGTTGAAGGACAAAACCAGCCTGCTGGCCGGTGAGATCCTCGACGCCACCTGCATGCAGAAGCGCGCCTTGGTGTCGTTCTACGAACAGCAGGTGCAGCGGGCCGTGCAGGAGGGTTTGCTGTTCTCCCTGCACCTGAAGGCGACCATGATGAAGGTCAGCGATCCGGTGCTGTTCGGCCATGCGGTGCGCGTGGTGCTGCGCCCGCTGCTGGAGAAGCACGGCGCGCTGCTGGCCCAGCTCGGCGTCGACCTCGACAACGGCATCGGCGATCTCGAGGCCAAGCTGCAGAAGCTGCCCGAAGCGCAGCGCACGGCGGTGGCCGACGACCTGCGGGCGGCGCTGGCCGCCGGCCCGGCGATCGCCATGGTCGACAGTGCGCGCGGCGTCACCAACCTGCACGTGCCGAGCGACGTGATCGTCGACGCGTCGATGCCGGCGATGGTGCGCGCCGGGGGCAAGATGTACAACGGTGCGGGCCAGTTGGCCGACACGCTGGCGGTGATCCCGGACAGCTGCTACGCGGGCGTCTACCAAGCGGTGGTCGACTTCTGCCGCGAGCGCGGCGCGCTGGACCCGAAGACCATGGGTTCGGTGCCCAACGTCGGGCTGATGGCGCAGGCGGCCGAAGAATACGGCTCGCACAACAAGACCTTCGTGGCCAAGGCGGCTGGCACCATCCGGGTGGTCGATGCACAGGGCACGGTGCTGCTGCAGCACCAGGTCGAGGCCGGCGACATCTGGCGCGCTTGCCAGACCAAGGACGCCGCGGTGGCCGACTGGGTGAAGCTCGCCGTGACGCGGGCGCGGCTCAGCGGCACGCCGGCGGTGTTCTGGCTCGACCGCACCCGCGCCCACGACGCGCAGATCCTGCAGAAGGTGGAGCACTACCTGGCGCAGCACGACACCAAGGGGCTCGACCTGCGCATCCTGGCGCCCGCCGAGGCGTGCCGGTTCTCCCTGGAGCGCATCGTGCAGGGCCGCGACACGATCTCGGTCACCGGCAACGTGCTGCGCGACTACCTGACCGACCTGTTCCCGATCCTCGAAGTCGGCACCAGCGCGAAGATGCTGTCGATCGTGCCGTTGATGGCCGGCGGCGGCCTGTTCGAGACCGGCGCGGGTGGCTCGGCGCCGAAGCACGTCGAGCAGTTCCTGGCCGAGAACTACCTGCGTTGGGACAGCCTCGGCGAGTTCTTCGCGCTGGCGGCTTCGTTCGAGCACTTGGCGGTGGTGGCGCAGCACCGCGGGGCGAAGGTGCTCGCCGAGACGCTGGATCGGGCCAACGGCGCGTTCCTGGAGCACGACAAGAGCCCGGGGCGCAAGCTCGGCACCATCGACAACCGCGGCAGCCACTTCTACCTGGCGCTGTACTGGGCCGAGGCGCTGGCGGCGCAGACCGCCGATCCGGCGCTGGCCAAGGGCTTCGCGCCGTTCGCCGCGGAGCTGCGCGCCAACGAAGCGAAGATCGTGCAGGAGTTGCTGGCGGTGCAGGGCCGGCCGGTCGATGTCGGGGGCTACTACGACCTGGACGACCAGAAAGCCGCCGCGGCGATGCGGCCGAGTGCCACGCTGAACACGATCCTGGCCAAGATCGCCGGCTGAGTCGCGGGCCGGTGGCTGAGTCTCTGGCCGCCGGCCGAGTTTCTGGCCGCCGGCCGAGGCGCGGGCGCGTGTGGCTGTGCCGTTGCGGCGGGCGGCCCGGCCCGCCACACTGGCGGCAACGATGAGTGCCGGACCGACGAACGACCGGGTGCCGCGCGATGCGGCGCCGTACCCCGAACTGCCGCAGCAAGCCGACTTCCCGGGCCTCGAACAGGAGGTGCTGCAGCGCTGGCAGCAGCAGGGCACGTTCCGCCGTTCGGTCGAGAGCCGTCCGGGTGGCGCCCACGAGTTCGTGTTCTACGACGGCCCGCCGTTCGCCAACGGCCTGCCGCACTATGGGCACCTGCTGACCGGGTTCGTGAAGGACGTGGTGCCGCGCTACCAGACCATGCGTGGCCGCCGGGTCGAACGGCGCTTCGGCTGGGACTGCCACGGCCTGCCGGCCGAGATGGAGGCCGAGAAGGAGCTCGGCCAGAGCGGCGCCCAGGCGGTGCAGTCGATCGGCCTCGAACGCTACAACGACGCCTGCCGCCGCTCGGTGCAGCGCTACACCGAAGAATGGCGCACGTACGTCACGCGGCAGGCGCGCTGGGTCGACTTCGACCAAGCCTACCGCACCATGGACCGCTCGTACATGGAGAGCGTGCTGTGGGCGTTCCAGACCCTGTACAAGAAGGGCCTGGTCTACGAGGGGCAGCGGGTGATGGCCTACTCGTGGGCGCTGCAGACGCCGGTCAGCAACTTCGAGACGCGCATCGACGACGCCACGCGGCCGCGTCAGGATCCGGCGCTGACCGTGGCGTTCCGTCTGCTCCCGCGCGCGGGCGACGGTGGTGGTGATGGCGGGACGACCGAGATCCTGGCCTGGACGACGACCCCGTGGACGTTGCCCAGCAATCTGGCACTCGCCGTGGGGCCGGAGATCGACTACGTCGTGGTGCAGAAGGACAACCGGCGCTACGTGCTCGGCGCGGCGGCGTTGGGGCGCTACCAGAAGGAGCTGGACGGCTTCGCGACGGTCGCGACCTGCAAGGGCAAGGACCTGGTCGGGCGCACCTACCAGCCACTGTTTCCGTACTTCGCCGGCCGCGCCAACTGCTTCCGCGTGCTCGCCGGCGACTTCGTCGACACCGCCGAAGGCACCGGCGTGGTGCACATGGCGCCCGGTTTCGGCGAGGACGACCAGAAGGTCTGCGAAGCGAACGGCATCGAGCTGGTCTGTCCGGTGGACGAACGCGGTTGCTTCACCGCGGAGGTGCCCGACTGGCGCGGCGTGCAGGTCTTCGACGCCAACAAAGACATCATCAAGGTGCTGAAGGAGCGCGCGGTGCTGTTGAAGCACGCCACCATCGAGCACAACTACCCGCACTGCTGGCGCACCCGCGAGCCGCTGATCTACAAGGCGATCCCGGGGGCCTGGTTCGTCAAGGTCACGGCGCTGAAGGAGCGCATGCTGGCGCACAACCAGCAGATCCGCTGGATCCCGGAGCACGTGCGCGACGGCCAGTTCGGCAAGTGGCTGGAGAACGCGCGCGACTGGTCGATCTCGCGCAACCGTTTCTGGGGCGCGCCGATCCCGGTGTGGAAGAGCGACGATCCGAAGTACCCGCGCATCGACGTCTACGGCTCGATCCAGGAGCTGGAGCGCGACTTCGGCGTGCCGGTGCCGGACCTGCACCGGCCGTTCGTCGACCAGTTGACGCGGCCCAATCCCGACGACCCGACCGGCAAGTCGACCATGCGGCGGGTGCCCGAGGTGCTCGACTGCTGGTTCGAGTCCGGCTCGATGCCGTTCGCCCAGGTGCACTACCCGTTCGAGCACAAGGAGTGGTTCGAGAGCCACTTCCCGGCCGACTTCATCGTCGAGTACGTGGCGCAGACGCGCGGTTGGTTCTACACGCTGGTGGTGTTGGCGACCGCGCTGTTCGACAAGCCGCCGTTCCGTGCGGTGATCTGCCACGGCGTGGTGCTCGACGAGCACGGCCAGAAACTGTCGAAGTCGCTGCGCAACTACCCCGATCCCGAGGAGATGTTCCGCAAGGTCGGCGCCGACGCGCTGCGCTGGTTCCTGATGAGCTCGCCGATCCTGCGCGGTGGCGACCTGCAGATCCACAAGGACGGCAAGCAGATCCACGAGGTGGTGCGCCTCGTGCTGAATCCGATCTGGAACGCGGTCTACTTCTTCACGCTCTACGCGAACACCGACCGGGTGCAGGCGCGGCTGCGCACCGACCAGACCGCGGTGCTCGACCGCTATGCGCTGGCGAAGACGGCGGCGCTGGTGCGCGCGGTGCAGGCGGCGATGGACGGGTACGACCTGGCGGCGGCGTGCCAGGTGGTGAAGGAGTACCTCGACGCCCTCAACAACTGGTACATCCGCCGCAGCCGGCCGCGCTTCTGGGGCGAGACCGGGGCCGCAGACCAGCGGGATGCGTTCGACACGCTCTACACGTGCCTCGTCACGTTGAGCCGTGCCGCGGCGCCGCTGCTGCCCTTGCTGTGCGAGAAGGTGCACACGGTGCTGACCGGTGCGGAGTCGGTGCATCTGTGCGACTGGCCGGACGTCACCTCCTGGCCGGACGATCCCGAACTGGTGCGGCAGATGGACCGCGTGCGGGACGCCTGCTCGGTCGGCTTGTCGTTGCGCGAGGCGAAGAAGCTGCGCACCCGTTTGCCGTTGCCCAGAGTGACGCTGGCGGGGGCCGATGCCGCGCGCATGGCGCCGTTCGCGCACTTGTTGCAAGACGAGCTGAACGTCAAGGACGTGGTGTTCGCGGCCGAGTTGCAGGCGTTCGGCACGTTCCGGCTGCAGGTCGACGCCAAGGCGCTCGGGCCGAAGCTCGGGCCGAAGATGAAGGACGTGCTGGCGGCGACCCGTTCGGGGGCCTGGCGACTCGCGGGGCAGGTGGCGCACCTGGGCGGCGCCGAGCTGCAGCCCGGCGAGTACGTGCTGCAGTTGGTGCCGAAGGACGGCATCACGGCCGCGGCGCTGGCGAGCAACGACGCGGTGTTGGTGCTCGACACCGTGCCGACCAAGGACCTCGAAGCCGAAGGCATGGCGCGCGATCTGGTGCGCCTGCTGCAGCAGGCGCGCAAAGACCACGGCCTGCACGTCAGCGATCGCATCGCACTCTGGGTCGAACTCGAGGCGGCGGCGCAGGCCGAGCTGGTGCCGCACCAGACCTATGTGCAAGAGCAGGTGCTCGCGCGCACGCTGCAATGGGCGGCGGCGCCGCATGGCGCCGTGGGTGGCGAAGGCCGGGTCGGCTCCGGCGAGGGCGTGCCGGTGCGCTTCGGCCTGCAGAAGCTCTGAGCAGTGCCGCCCGCGACTGCGGGCGGCCCTGCTCGGGATCTCGCGGGAGCCGCTGCAACGCGGGGCACGGCTTGGGGCGAGCACCCCATCCAGTCCGCTGCAGCGTCTCCACGGCAGCGGTCGCGGCCGCCGGGGCCAGGCAGCCGCCGAACGGCTGCGCTCAGCGCGCGCGCACCTTGAGCGTGCGCCCGACGTCGTCGAGCATCGTGCGCAGCGTGTCGAAGTCCGGATGGCGCATGCGCAGCCACGCGTTCGCCATGTAGCCGCCTTCGACGCCCTGGGTGGGCGTGCCGGGCCGCGGCGTGTGCACGTCGATCAGCCACTCGCGGTACCGCTGCTGCACCACCTCGAGCCCCTCGTAGTGGTCGATGGTGCCGTCGCGGTCGGGGCGCAGCGCGATCATGCCGGCGGAGAACTTGCGGGACGGCTGGAACGGCACCTGTTCGTGCACGATCGCATGGGCCCAGGCGGCGTAGAGATCGAAGTCGTTGGCGGCGCAGTAGAGATCCCAGACGCCCACGCCCGGCGGGCGGCAGCCGATCTCGGAGAAGCGCAGGCCCTTGGGACCTGCGAACCACTCCATGTGCGTCGGTGAAGTCCAGATGCCCAATGCGGTGATCACCTGCTGGCCGAGCTGGCGCAGTTCCTGGTAGTGGCCGCCGTCGATGCGGTTGGTGCAGACGATCTGCGGCGAGATCCAGCGCGTGCGCATCGCCTCCAGCACGTTCGGGTAGTAATGGCAGGCGAAGTCCAGCACCGGTTTGCCGGCCACCGAGAGCGTGTCGTAGAAGCCTTCATGGCCCTCCAGGAACTCCTCCATGGCGATGCTGCGGCCCTGGGCCACGCGCAGTTCGGCGAGCGCCTTCTGCAGCTCCTGGTTCGAGGTGACCTTGTGCGTGCCGGAGGCGCCGGCACCGTCGAGCGGCTTGCAGATCAGGGGGTAGCCGGTGCTGTTGGCGAAGGCTTCGGCCTCGGCGACCGAGGTGACGCGGGCACTGGCGGCGCAGGCCACGCCGGCCTTGCGCGCCGCTTCCTTCATCGCCGGCTTGTCGCGGCACAGCCAGGCGGTGCGCGAGGTGGTGCCGTAGATGCCCAGCTGTTCGCGCACGTGGGCGGCGGCCATCACATGGGCTTCGACCGTGGCTTCGAGCCGGTCGACCTTGGCGCGCTGGCCGAGGCGCTTCACCGCTTCGGCGAGGGCGTGTTCGTCGACCACGGAGCGCACCCGTTCGAACTGGAACAGGCCTTCGCGCAGTTCGCTCGGCAGCGCCTCCGCCGGGCGTTCGCTGATCGCCGAGACACGGGCGCCGGTGCTCAGGAGGCCGCGCAGGAATTCGCGCTGGTTGTTGGGAAAGCTCGGTTCGACGAAGACGACGTGCATGGTGGTGGTTCGGTTGGGCGGCCGTGGCCGTGGGGGTGAGGCGCGGGGGTGGGGCGAAGGGGGTCAGGAGACCAGCGAGCGGTACAGCCCGACGTACTCGGGGCCCTGCTTCTCCCAGGAGAAGTCGCAGCGCATGCCGTTCTTCACCAGTTCGCGCCAGCCGCGCTGGTCGCGCCAGTTGCGCAGCACCCAGTCGATGGTGCCGGCCAGCGCCTGGCTGGTGAACGCGTCGAACAGGAAGCCGTTGCCCTGGCGCGTGTTCGGATCCCAGGCCTGCACGGTGTCGGCGAGGCCGCCGGTGCGGCGCACCACCGGTGGGGTGCCGTAGCGCAGGCTGTACATCTGGTTCAGGCCGCACGGTTCGAACCGGCTCGGCATCAAGAACACGTCGCTGCCGGCTTCGATCCAGTGCGCGAGTTCGTCGTGGAAGCCGCGGTAGACCGCGACCTTGTTCGGCCAGGTGTCGCGCAGCCACTGGAAGTACTTCTCGTGCTGGGTCTCGCCGGAGCCGAGCACCAGAAGGCGCATGTCCTCGCGCTGCAGGAACACCGGGATCGAGTCGGCGAACAGCTCGAAGCCCTTCTGCGCGGTGAGCCGCGACACCACGCCGAACACCGGCGCGCGGGGGTCGTGCGGCAGGCCCATGCGGCCCAGCAAGGCAGCTTTCATCTGCGCCTTGCCCGAGAGGTCGTTGGCGTTGTAGTGGTGCGGCAGCAGCGGGTCGGTGCCCGGGTTCCAGTCGCCGTAGTCGACGCCGTTCACGATGCCGAACAGGTCGTGTTCGCGCGTGCGCAGCAGTTCGTCCATGCCCATGCCGAACTCGGGGGTCAGGATCTCGCGTGCGTAGGTGCGCGACACCGTCGAGAGTTTGTTCGCGTGCAGCACGCCGGTCTTGAGGCACGAGAAGCGCCCGTCGCGCAGGTCGCCGTGGTGCAGGTGGGCGCGCTGTTCGCCGAGGCCCAGCGCTTCGAGCTGGCTGTCCGGAAACACCCCCTGGTAGCCGATGTTGTGGATCGTCAGCAGGGTTTTGGTGTGCGCGAACAGGCGGTCCCAGGCGTAGGTGGTGCGCAGGTAGAGCGGCAACAGGCCGGTGTGCCAATCGTTGCAGTGCACCACGTCCGGCGCCCATTGCAGACGCTGGCAGGTCTCCAGCACGGCGCGGCACAGCACCGCGAAGCGCAGCGCCTCGTCGGCGTCCTCGGTGTAGAGGTCGGGGCGGCCGTAGAGTTCGGGGCAGTCGACCAGGTGCACCAGCACGTCGCTCTGCGGCAGGGGCGTGGTGCGGATCGAGCAGCGGATGGTGCGGTTCGGGAAGCGGATCTCGAGGTTGCTGGCGCCGGGCAGGGGTTTGGTGGCCACGTCCCGTTCGGCGATGCGCTGGTAGTAGGGCAGGAACAGGCGCACTTCGTGGCCTGGGCCGGCGGGCGGTTTGCGGCCGAGCCAGCGGCCGAGGCCGGTCAGCACGTCGGCCAGTCCGCCGGTCTTGGCGAACGGCGCCACTTCGGAAGCCACCAAGCACAAGCGCAGCGGACGCATGGCCAGGATGGTCGCAAAAAGCCGGCACCGGGGCGAGCAGTTTCGCCCGGCGGCCCACTCTGGGCCTGCGGGGCCCGGGCTGGCGGTGCCCGTCAGCCGGGGAACAGCTCGCTGCCGCCGGCCAGCGCGGCGTCGAGCAGGGCGAGGTTCTGCCCTTGGCGGTGGTCTTCCTCGCCGTGCACCAAGTAGCCCCAGCGCAACCGGCGGATCGCCAAGTAGGCGATGGCAGCACGCATGCCCCATTCGGCCCGGATGCGATCGCCGCCCAGGGAATGGCCGAGCCAGCGCAGGACCAGCTGCTTCTTCCACTCGGGGTGGCGCTGGCTGTGGATCCAGAACCAGGCGAGGTCGTGGTCGCGGTTGCCGAGCCCGGAACTCTCGAAGTCGACCAGGAACGGCTTGCCGTCCTCGGTCACCACGATGTTCGCCGCGGTGAAGTCGCCGTGCACGAACACCGGCGGGCGGCCGTCGGTCCAGCGCACCGCTTCGGCGAAGAAGCGGTGCACGTGGCGCCAGCGCGCTTCGCCGAGCACGAACAGCACGGCGTCGTACATGCCGCGGATGCGGTCCAGGTAGCCGATCGGGTCCCAGTGTTCGAGCGGGAAACTGCGCCGCCCGAGCAGGCGGTCGGTGGAGAAACGATGCATCGCCGCCAACAGTTCGAACACATGGTCCAGGCCGAGCACTTCCTCGGTGGGGCCTGGCGCGAACGGCAGCCACTCCAGCAGGAGCCACTGCGGCACGTCGCCCGGACCGACCAGCACGGTGCGCGGTGCCGGGATCTCGCGGCGTTCGGGATCGACGCTGTCCAGCAGGCGGTAACAGCCGACTTCGCGGCGCACGAAATCGTCCGCCCGGGTGCCGACCGGCAGGATCGAGTGCGGATCGGCGGGCAGGTAGTATTTGAGCAGGTAACGCCGCCCGCCCGGACCGCTGGCCAGCATCGGCAGGGAATTGCGATGCCCCGAGGCCAGCCCGCGCGGCTGATCGAGCTCGGTGAGCTGCAGGTCGCTCAGCACGGCTCGAGCGGCGTCGAGGTGGGTCTTGGTCGGCAGCTCGGTCATGGTGGCGAAGGCATCGTCCCGCGATGGCGCGGATCTGGACCACGTTCTGGGCCGCGGCCCGGCCCGCCTGCTTCTATGGGCCATGCATCCTGCCGAATCCAGGGCGGCGATGCCATGGGGCGCGGTGCGCGGCACACCAGTCGGGTCAAGCCGCAGGGGGCTGGTGGTCGAAACTCCGACCGGCATGACCGTGTCGCCGTCCCAACCCGAACCGACTGCACCCGCGCCGCTCGCCGCCGATCTGGCGGCGGCGGTCACGGGGTTGGTGGCAGGCCTGGTCGCCAAGAGCGACGAGCAGTACGAGGCGGAGTTCGTGCATCTCCTGGCCCGCGTGCGCGAGCTGATGGAACGCAAGCTGCGCATGGAGGGCACCAAGACCGACACGCGCGACTTCCTGGGCGAGCTGTTGTTCACCCGTCTGCGCCGTGGCATGCAATTGTTCTTGCGCAGCGAGGACGAGGTGGCTGCCCATCGCGCCGCCGAATGGGTGATGGGGGTGTTGTTCTCCACCACCACGCTGACCGAATTCGCCAAAGCCTTCGACCAGGCGCTGATCCGCGCCACCTCGGGCGCGCGGGACTTCAACTTCGCCGGCCGCACCGACTTCATCTCGGTGGAAGAGGTGTTGCAGATGCTGGCGTCGGGCAAGCATCTCGGCTGCCTCAGCCTGGAGAAGGGCGACAACCGGCTCGACATCTACCTGGCGAACGGGCGGATTTGGCAGCTCGACCCACACCATCTGATCCGTCGGGTGCTGCCCGGCACCGGCCTGCAGCATCGCGAGATCCCGGAGGCGGCCGTGGCGCAGGCCGAAGCGACGCGGGCCCGCACCGGCCAGCCGGTGCTGCTGGCGTTGCTCGACCAGAACGTGTGCAAGCGCGACGAACTGCGCGACTGGATGCGCAGTTTCGGCAAGGAAGTGCTGTTCGACTTCATGCGCGAGCGGGTGCCGTTCGCCTTCTACTACCGCAAGCTCGACAGCCTGCCGGCGTTCTGCGAGAGCTGGGACCTGCGCCTGGGCGTCACGTCGTTGCTGCTCGAGGGCAGCAAGTTGGTCGACGACTGGCAGCAGTTGTTGGCAGTGTTCCCCGATCCGGACGCGGCGATCGAGCCGAGCTCGGACATGTTCGCGCGCATGAGCGACACGCCGCTCGGCGTCCTGGAGCTGAAGCTGTTGACCGCCATCAACGGCGACACTTCGCCGCGGGCGTTGGCACCGATCCTCGGGCTGCCGCTGTTCGAGGTCTACCAGATGCTGGTCAAGCTGAGCCGCGACGGGATCCTGGCGGCCCCTGGACAGGACCCGATGCTGGGCGGTTCGGCGCTCAGCGTGGCGGACTCCATGCAGGAAGCGTTTGCGGCTCTCGACGCCAACGACGACGCCACCGCGCGCCGCACCGCCTTGGACAAGGCGTTCGGCGGCTCAGGCAGCGCGGCGACGGGGGCCGAGGGGGGCAGCGCTGCTTCGGCGCTGGATCGGGTGCTCGGCGGCACGGCACCGAGCCGGCCCCCGCGGCCCGGCAGTGGCGATGCGGTGCTGGATCAGGATCTGCTGGCGATCCTGCGCAAGGGCAAGCCTTAGTCGAGGTGTCCGGCCGCGCGGCGGTAGGCCTGCAGGTGGCCAGCCGCGGCATCGGACCAGCGGAACTGGGCCGCGCGGGCGCGGCCGGCCGCGCCGAGTGCCAGGCCCGTGGCCGGATCGCGCAGCAGGGGTTCGAGCGCTGCGGCGACCGCGGCGCCGCTCAGCTCGGTGAGGCGCACGGCGGCCGTGCCGCACAGTTCGGGCAGGCTGCTGATGTCGGCGATCACGGTGGGCACGCCGGCGGCCAGCGCGTCGGCCACGGCCAGGCCGAAGCCCTCGTACGCCGACGGCGAGACGAACGCGGCAGCGCCGGCGTAGACCGCCGGCAAGTCGGCGGCCGCCACGTGCGGCAACCACCGGGCGGTGTCGTCGGCGGTGAGTTCGGCGGTGGCGCGGCCGGCGCGCCAACCGAGCCGGCCGACCACCAGCGCGCGGTGCGGCAGGCCGCGGCGGCGCAGTTCGCGCACGCCCTGGATCACGAGGTCGACGTTCTTGCGCGCCTGGATGGTGCCGAGGTGCAGCACGTACGGCTCGGGCACGCCAAGGCGCCGCAGCACCTCGGTTCGCTCGGCTGCCGAGACGGTCGGGGCCGGGTCGATGCCGTGGGGCACCACCAGCACGCGCGCGGCCGCACCCGGGTGGATGCGCCGCAGGTCGGCGGCGGTGGCTGCGGACGGGACCACGACCACGCGGGCGCGGCGCACCGCGTCGGCCGTGGCCAGGCGCAGGAACCACCGTGAGGCGGTGGGGAACGTCGCGGGCACGGTGTGGTAGGCGAGGTCGTGCACGGTGACCACTGCCGGGCAGGGCAGCCCGAACGGCAGCGCGTTCTTGGTGTCGTGGTAGACGTCGGGTCGCAGCCGGCGCAGCGCCCGCGGCAGGGCCCAGTACTGCCAACGGAGACGGTCGAGACCGCGGCGCATCGGCAGGGGCACCACCCGCACCGCGGGGGCGTGGCAAGCGTCGGGGTGGTCGGTCAACACCGACAGCTCGAGTGCGCCGGAGCGCTCGGCCCAGGCCGCCAGGTGGTGCACCAGGCGGATGCCGTAGGTGGCCGGCCCACCCGTGGTGCCTCCGACCACGGCGATTGCCACGTGCAGCCGAACCATGGCGCAGTTCGTAGCCGCCGGCGTGTTCAGAGGCCAGCGCCCGGTTGCCGCGCCGGCGGGGTCGGGGTGCGCTCGAACGCCGCCACCCACAGATCGCGCACGTAGGCCAGGTCGGCGGTGTGGGCGAGGCGCTGGAAGCCGTGCTGGGCGAACTGCGCGCGGAGTTCGCCGAGGCGGATGGCGTGGCGCGTGCGCGGGCGGCCGCGCAGTTCGCCGAACCGGCGGCGCAGCGCGTGGGCGCTGCACGGATGGAAGAAGCTCACCACCACGAACCGGTCGGCGAGCCGGCAAGCTTCGGCGATCGCGTGGTTGCGCGCGGCGGGGGGCAGGTGGTGCAGAAAACGGAACAGCACCACCCCCGCCACGGCGCGCGCGGCCAACGGCATCGCCGTGGCGTCGGCGGCGAACAGCGGCGGCGCGTCGGCATGCTGTGCCCGAGCTTCCTGCAGCATGGCCGGTGCCGCGTCGCCGGCGAGCAGGGGGTGGCCCAGGCGGCGCAGCAGCGGCCACAACCGACCCGCACCGCACGGCAGGTCGAGCACCCGCTCGCCGGCCTGGCCCGGCCAGATCCGTTCGAGCAGGCGCAGTTCCCGAGCGGTGCGCGCCGGGTTGCGTTCGGCATAGGCACGGCTCTTGCCCGGGCGGCCGTAGCGCGCGGCGGTGTGGAACGGCGGCAGGCTGCGCAGCAGGTGCCGCGTGGCGTCGCGCGCGCCGGCCGCGCGCAACAGCCGCGCGGCGAAGCGCAAGGCACCCGCCCAGGCGACCGGCAGCCCGCGTACCGAGCGCGCGAAGTGGCGCAGCACGCGGCGCAGCAGCCAGCGCGGTGGTCGGCCGGCTGGTGCGAGCCGGCCGTTGTGCAGGTCGAGCAGCGCGAACGGCCGCTCTGGTTGGCCGGTGACGAACACGTGTTCGGCCGACAGGTCGGGCAGCCAGAAACCCTGGCGCAGCACGGCGCCGCAGAACTCGGCCACCGCACGGCACAGTGCGGCCGGTGGCGGAGCGCTGGCGAGGCGTGTGGCGAGCGACTGGCCCGGCAGGGCGCGGCACACGAAGTACGAAGCGCGGCCGGCGCGGCCGAAGGCCACCGGTTCGGGCGCGGGGATGCCGGCACGCAGCAGCGCCTGCGCCATCCGCAGTTCGCGTTCGGCGTCACAGCGGGCGAACGGGCGCGTGCAGCGAAACCGCCAGCGGTTCCGCCACTGGGTGGTGGCGAACTGCTTGCAGAACCACGTGCCCTCGGCCGTGGCGATGCAGCGCACCGAGCGGAAACGGTTGGCGGGCCCCGCGGCCGAAGCCGGTTGCTGCAGGGTGGTGGCGAGGTCCGCGAAGCGGGTGCGTTCGACGCTGCGGTCGCCGAGCAGTTGCCAGAAGTGAGGCACCACGCCAGCGTAGCGGGTCGCGTGCTTGCCGCGGCGTGGCCTCTGGTCCATGATCGGTGGATGGCCAAACCGAGCCTGCCGCGCGAGCTGTTGCTGGCCCTGCCGAAGTCCGACTTGCACGTCCACCTCGACGGCAGCCTGCGGCTGCCGACCTTGATCGAGCTGGCCAAGGAGCGGGGCGTGAAGCTGCCGAGCAACTCCGCGGACGGCCTGCTGGAGCTGGTGTTCAAGCGGGCCTACCGCAACCTGCCCGAGTACCTGAAAGGCTTCGAGTTCACGGTCGCCTGCCTGCAGGACGCCGAGTCGCTCGAACGCGCCGCCTACGAGCTGGCGCACGACTGCCGTGCCGAGAACGTCTACTACGTCGAAGTGCGCTTCGCCCCGCAACTGCACGTGCGCGGCGAGTTCCGCGTGCGCGACGTGCTGCGCGCGGTGTGCCGGGGTCTGGAGCGCGCCAAGCGCGAGATCAACCAACGGCCCGAAGTGCGCGCGGGCCAGGTGCCGGCGTTCGAAGCGGGCGTGATCGTCTGTGCACTGCGGTTCTTCCTGCCGGTGTTCAGCGAGCACTACCGTGCCTACTTCGAGGCGTTGCCGAGTGCGCCGGCCGAAGAGATCCACGCCCTGGCGTCGCTCGAACTGGCGCGCGCGGCGATCGCCGCGGCCGAACAGGACGGGCTGCCGGTGGTCGGCTTCGACCTCGCCGGGCAGGAGCGCGGCTTCCCGGCCAAGTCGCACCAGGCGGCCTACCAGCTCGCCCACGAGCACTTCCTGGGCAAGACCGTGCACGCCGGCGAGGACTACGGGCCCGAATCGATCTTCCAGGCGATCACCGACTGCCACGCCGACCGCATCGGCCACGGCACCTGGCTGTTCAGCAAGAAGCACCTGCGCGATCCCAACATCCGCGACAAGCAGCGCTTCATCGACAAGATCGTGCGTTACGTCGCCGACCGGCGCATCACGCTCGAAGTGTGCCTGACCAGCAACCAGCAGACGATCCCTGAACTGCGCGACGATCTGGCCAAGCATCCGTTCCGCCTGATGCGCAAGGCGCGGTGCAGCGTCACGCTGTGCACCGACAACCGGCTGGTGTCGCGCACCACGGTGACCGACGAGGTCGAGAAGGCCGTTGCGACGTTCGGTCTGGCGCCGCGCGAGCTCAAGGACGTGCTGATCTACGGCTTCAAACGCTCGTTCTTCCCGGGCTCGTACCCCGAGAAGCGCAATTGGGTGCGTTCGGTGCTGAACCACATGGAAGACGTGTTCGCGAGCGCGGGCCTCGACGTGCGCGCCGGGCGCCGCTGACCCGTCCAGGCGGCCGGGATCCCGGCCGCGCGGTGGCGGCGCGGCAGGGTGGTGAGGGGGCGGAGGCGGTTGCGGGGCGCTCGCTCCATGGTCTCGATTCAAGCCGGGCCGGGGCGCCGGCCGATCACGCCGATGGCATGGGCTGCCCACGGGCAGCTCCGGAGTCACGGCGATGCAGAACACGACAGCGACGGAACGCGGCAGCGGCTTCACGGCCGTGGTGCTGATGGGTGGCCAGGGCCGCCGGTTGGCCAGTGTGGTCGCCGACCGCAGCAAGCCGATGGCTCTGGTCGACGGCGAGCCGTTCGTGCTGCGTGTGCTCGACCAGTTGGCTGCCGCCGGCTGTGCCAAGGCGATCCTGGCCACCGGCCATCACGGAGCCGCCGCGGAGGCGGAACTCGGCACCGAGCACGCCGGCATGGCGCTGGTGGCCTCGCGCGAAGCGGCGCCGCTCGGCACCGCCGGAGCGGTGCGGCTCGCTCTCGAGCACACCAGCGCCGATGCGGTGTTGGTGTGCAACGGCGACAGCCACGTCGACGCCGACCTCGCGGCGTTCGTGCGCTGGGCGGCGGCGCGTGACGGGGCTGCCGCTTTGCTCGCGGTCCGGGTCGCCTGTGCCAGCCGCTATGGGGCCGTGGCGGTGGCCAGCGACGGCCGCGTGCTCGGCTTTCGCGAGAAGGGCGTGACTGGCCCGGGCGCGGTTTCGGCGGGCGTGCTGTGGCTGCCGCGCGCAGCCTTGCAGGGTGTTCCGCTCGGCACGGCGGCCTCCCTCGAACACGACGTGTTGCCGGCGCTGGTCGCTGCCGAGCTGCACGCGTTGGTGGTCGACGCGCCGTTCCTCGACATCGGCGTGCCCGAAGCCTACGCCGCGGCCGCGGCGCACTTCGCTGCGTGTGCTCAGCGCCGCGCGCGGCCACGCCAAGGCCTCCTGGTGGTGGACCGCGACGGCACCCTGATCGAAGAGCGGCACTACCTCGCCGATCCGGCCGGGGTACGCCTGTTGCCCGGAGTGGTCGACGGCCTGCGCGCGTTCGCCGCACGCGGCTATGAGCTGGCGGTGGTCACCAACCAGTCCGGCATCGGCCGGGGCAAGTTCGGCCAGGCCGAGTTGGCGGCGGTGCACGCCGAGTTGCTGCGCCAGTTGGCGGCCGCGGGCATCGCCGTGCGCGGCATCTGGCACTGTCCGCACCACCCGGAACTGGGATGTGCGTGCCGCAAGCCCGAGCCGGCACTGCTGGAGCAGGCGCTCGCCGCACTCGGTTACGCGCCCGCACAGTGCCTCGTGGTCGGCGACAAGGCCTGCGACGTCGAACTCGGCGCGCGGCTCGGCACGCGCACTGCACTGGTGCGCACCGGCTACGGGGCTGGCACCGAACGCGACGGCCTGTGTGCTCCGGATCTGGTGGTCGACGACTTCGCCCAGCTCGCGGCAGCCGTGGCCGCGGCCGGTGCGGGGCCCGGAGGCGGCGCATGATCCTGTCGCGCACCCCGTTCCGCATCTCGTTCTTCGGCGGTGGCACCGACTATCCCGGCTGGTATCGGCAGCACGGCGGCGCGGTGCTGTCGACCACCATCGACAAGTACTGCTACCTCAGCGTCCGCTACCTGCCGCCGTTCTTCGACTACCGCTACCGCGTGGTCTGGTCGAAGGTCGAGAACCGCCGTCGGCTGGAAGACATCGAACATCCGGTGGTGCGCTGCCTGATCGGCCACCTCGGCATCGACCGCGGCGTCGAAGTGCACCACGTCGGCGACCTGCCGGCGCGCAGCGGCATGGGTTCGAGCTCCGCGTTCACGGTCGGGCTCCTGCACGCGTTGCACGCACTCGAAGGCCGCATGGTCGGCAAGCAGGAGCTGCTGCACCAGGCGCTGTTCGTCGAACAGGAACTGCTGCGCGAGACGGTCGGTTCGCAGGACCAGGCCGCAGCCGCGCACGGTGGCTTCAACCGCATCACCTTCGCGCCGACCGGGGAGATCGCGGTGACGCCGGTGCTGCTGCGGCCAGGGCGCGCCGCGGAGCTCGACGACCACCTGATGCTGTTCTACACCGGCATCGCCCGCACCGCGGCCACCGTCGCGCAGAGCTACGTGGCCGATCTGCCGCAGAAGCGCCGCCATCTGCGCATCCTGCGCGATCTGGTCGACGAGAGCATCGAGCTGCTGGCCAGCGAACGTTCGATCGCCGAATTCGGCCTCTTGCTCGACGAAGCGTGGCACAGCAAGAAGAGCCTCGGGGCCGGGATCAGCAACGATGCCGTCGACACGCTCTACGCGCGCGCCAAGGCCGCCGGGGCGCTCGGTGGCAAGTTGACCGGTGCCGGTGGCGGCGGGTTCTTGCTGCTGTTCGTGCCACCGGCACAGCAGGCCGCGGTGCGCGAAGCGCTGCCCGAGTTGGTGCACGTGCCGTTCCGCTTCGAGAACTCTGGCAGCCAGATCATCTTCTACGACCGCGAACAGGACTTCGCTCCGGCCGAGGCCGAGCGCCGTGGCCGTGCGATCGCCGCGTTCCGCGAACTCGGCGAGCCGCTGGCCGACGACGAGCCACCGGCGGAGCCGGTCGACTTCACCATCCCCTATCCCGAACCCGTCGGTGCCGGAGCTGCGCCGAAATCGTCTTGAACCCCGCTACGCCCATGGAACGAACCACGACCCTGCAACGCGCCGACGCGCTGTGGCTGCTGCGGCGCCTGCGCCTGATCCGCCAGGCCAGCGAACGGATCGCCAAGCTCTACCCGAGCAACGTGATGGCCACGCCCGTGCACCTGTGCATCGGCCAGGAGGCCGTGCCGGTGGGGGTGTGCCGCCATCTGCGCGACACCGACAAGCTGTTTCTCGGCCACCGCACCCACGGCCCCGCGCTGGCCAAGGGGCTGCCGCTGCCGAAGCTGTTCGCCGAGCTGTACGGACGCACCACCGGCTGCTCGCACGGCTTCGGCGGGTCGATGCACGTGCTCGACCTCGAACACGGCCTGCCCGGTTCTTCGGCGATCGTCGGCGGCAGCATCGCGCTCGGCGTCGGCGCGGGCCTCGCCAGCAAGCTGGTCGGTGGCGACTGGCTCGGAGTGTCGTGGTTCGGCGATGCGGCGACCAATGCCGGGGTGTTCCACGAGAGCCTGAACTTCGCGGCGCTGCGCCGCCTGCCGGTGCTGTTCGTGTGCGAGGACAACGGCCTCAGCAACGTGATGCCGAAGGCGCAGCACTCGGCCACCGACATCGTCAGTCTGGCACGCCAGTTCATGCCGACCCTGGCCGCCGACGGCACCGACGTGCTGTCGGTCTACGAGCGCGCCGGCGAGGCCATCGCGCGCATCCGCGCGGGCGAGGGCCCGATGTTCCTGCACTGCCC
>JAEUHP010000046.1 GCA_016795295.1 Planctomycetota bacterium
CCCTTGCCGCACCGGCGAGGCACCAGACCCGGTTCGCGCGGCAAGATTTTCCAGTTTGTTATTGCAAAGAAAGAGAGAGAGAGAGAGAGAGAGAGAGAGAGTCATGAAGAAGATCTTCCTCGGATTTGTCACTCTGGCAGCTCTCTCGGAGCTCCTGTCGGCACAGTGCGCCTGCGTCGCCAGCACCGCAACCAGCAATCCCCAGATCAACGTCCAGGGTCCTCCGACATGGACGGTTGGGGGAACGGTACAGGACGTGGGCGCTACCCCCCGGAGTCTGCATCAAGGTCGGCTGTGAAAATCCCCATGGCTGCAGCCACTCTGTGCGGATCATCATGACCCTCACCTACCCGACCGGGACCACCCCGCCGCCCTCCGTGGTCGTGAATCTCAAGGTCAACAACCAGAACATCCTTTCCGTGCCCTTTCCGCCGAACACCGTGACATCCAACAGCAACGGCACGACAACGCTGAGATGGGACACGACGGGTGCTGACGGCGGCAATGACCTCAGTTTCGGCGTGGACTGCAAGGCCAGCAACGACGCGCAGCAGGTGGCCGGAGATCTCGTGTTCACCCCACCTGGCGGTGGCGCACCAACATCTTCCGGAGGTGCCACCATGACCTGCTCCGGGTGCGGGGCGTGACCCGGCCGAAAGCAGGAACCCTTGCGCTAGGCATTGCCATCCTGGCGCTGTTGGTCTGGCTGGGGACTCGAAACCCAGCGGTGCCCGCACCAGCCGCGCCCGGTCAGCAGCCATCGCAACGGACCGTGCCGGCCGTTGCAGACAACCAGGCAGATGACAGCCGGCAACCCGTTGTCGCCAAGAATCTGGAACCTGCTGCTCGAGAAAACCCGGAGCCGAATGCCGGGACACCCTGGAGCGAGGCTCTAGTGGGCACCCCCGAGAAGTACGGGAGCCTGCCTCACGACCACTTTGGCTATCCCACCGAACTACGCCCCTATCTACACCGGATGCTCAACCCCATGCACTCCTGGGGAGTCGCCGAGGGCCGAGATCCGGCCAGTGGCTCCTATGTCCCCAAATTGGGCGAGATCCTTAAATCGCTACCGAGTGGTTTCTCAGACCTCGCCAAGCTGCACGAACCAACCCTGGCTGCCATCGTGCGCAAGTATGCACTCGGTGCGCATCCGATCGAAATCGAGCACTGGCGGTCCCGCTTGCATGCCTACCACCTCGCCATCGAGAACGGCGACTTCGTGGTGGTTGACAACACCGCTTACCCGATGACTTCCGAGGGCAACCAGGAGCGTGCCGCCAACAACAGGCGTCACCTGGACCAGCTCAACCTCGGCGTGATGAATCGGGACTACTTCTACGTCACCTCGAGCAGCCGCTCACGCGCCAACGAGGTGGGCATGTACTCCGCGTTGATCTACATCACCAGAAACAAGTACCCAGAGCCGTTCCTGCTCCTGGACGAAGTCGTCAAACTGAAGCAACAGGCCGAGCGCGAAGTCCGCGAGTACCTCGGCATCCGCTGAGGCGGGTGGGGCGCGCTCTGGCCATACCACCCCCGGCCCGCTTCACGAACCAGCCCCGCCGCCCGCCCCTTCGATCCCCGGACACCGCCGCGCCGCCGCCGCCAGCGCCGCCGGATCGTCCTTCAGTTCGGGCCAGAACGGCCAGTCGCGGCAGCGCTGTGGCCGCACCGGGTAGATCGAACAGCTCGGCTCTGCACCGTCGACCAGAAACACGCAGCGGTTGCCGAAGCCGTCCACGAGCCGCTGCCCGTCCGCCGTCACGTAGCGCGAACGGCACGCCGCCTCGCTGAGCCCCAGGTGCGCGGCGATCGCCGCCACGTCCTGGCTGCCGACCTGCACCACCCCGCCGGGCACCGCGCAGCAGTTGCCCGAGCGCCGGCAGCGGAACTGGAACGGATACCCGGGCCGCGCTTGCAGTTCGCTCATCGCCCGCGCTCGCGCCGACGGTCGAACAGAGAGGGGCGCCGCGTGCCGAGCCGCGGCCGCTGCTGTTCGGCGCGCTCTTCGAGCTCGCGCTGCTGGCGCCGCTGCTGCAGGTAGGCATCGACTTCGCGCACCAGGGCCGCCGTGTCCTGGAAGCGGATCTCGCGGTCCTTGGCCATCGCCTTCTCCAGGAAGTAGTGCAACTGCGGCGAGAGCTGCAGGGCGCGGATCGCCTCGCCCGACAGGGATTCGAGCACTTGCTTGGCCAGCACTTCTTCGCTGGTGCGCCCTTCGAACGGCAAGGCGCCGGTGACCAAGTGGTAGAGCGTCGCACCGAGCGCGTAGATGTCGGCACGCACGTCGAGCCCGGCACTGCCGCGCGCCTGCTCGGGGGCGATGTAGTGCACGGTGCCGGCGGTGGTCGCGCCGTCGCCGCCCTGGCCGACCGGCACGGCGAAGCCGAGGTCGATCAACACCGCCCCGCGTTCTTTCGACCACAGGATGTTCCCGGGCTTGACGTCGCGATGCACGAGACCACGCGCGTGCAAGGCGCCGAGGGCCGAGGCCGCCTCGACCACGATCTGCAGCGCCGCTGCTTCGTCGAGCCGGCCCTGTTCGGCCAGCAGGTCCTGCAGGCACTTGCCGGCCAACAGTTCCATGGCGAAGAAGATCGTCTCGCCCTCCTTGGCCACGCGCAGGCCCTTGACCAGGTGCGGATGCGCCAACTCCATCAGGAGCCGCGCTTCTTTGACGAAACGTTCCGCTTCGGCCGGGTTCGCCGCCAACTCGGCGCGCAGCACTTTCAACGCCACGCGCTGGCCTGAACTGCGGTCGGTGGCGGCGAACACCCGGCCCACGCCACCTTCGCCGAGCAGCTCGCCGACTTCGTAGCGGCTGAGCACCGGGCGAGTTCCACCTTCGCTGCGCTGCCAGTCCGCCCACTGCGCGGCGGTGCAGGCGCCGTGCTGGACCAGGAAGGATCCGGTCGCGCCGGACGCGAGAGCACGACGCGCCAGGTCGGGTGCGAGCAAGCCCTTGTGCACCAGGATCGCCAGCAACTTGGTGTCGGAGATCACGAGGCGGGAAGCCTACCAAGAAACCCTGCGCAGTTTCCTGGGGCACGCGTCAAGTCGCGCCCCGGCGTGGTTCGAAAATGTCTCCAACCGATACCGGCCGAGGCACCGCTTGAAGCAACCAGGAGCAGCGTTCGTCATCAAGTACTTCGACCTGATCGACGAGTTCATCAAGGTGCGCTGCTGCTCCGAGGAGCTGCTCGCCGAACTGCACCAGGCGCCGATCACCAACAAGTCGTCGTACCGCGGGCGCGTGGTGCGCGCTTGCGTGCCCGCGTTCGAGGGTGAGGTGCTCACCGCGGTGCGCAAGATGGACGAGGGCTACGACCCCGAGATCGTGGAGGAGCTGCTCTACCAGATCTGCATCGACGTCAATCCGAACCTGGAGATCCACCAGGTCAGCATTCCCTCGGGCGCGGCGGAGAAAGCCGGCGGCCAGGAGGCCGAGGACCTGTTCCTGCCGCGCCCGGGCAACGACTCGGCGCGGCAGAACCTGTTCCGCCGCGTCAACCTGCTCGAGCGCAGCCTGAAGCAGCAGATCATCGGCCAGGACGATGCGATCACCGCCCTGGTGCGCGCGGTGAAGAAAGCCGCCGTCGGGTTGAAGCGCCCCACCCACCCGGTCGGCACGTTCCTGCTGGTCGGGCGCACCGGCACCGGCAAGACCGAACTGGCGAAGGCGCTGGCGCGCAATCTGTTCGACGATCCCGGCGCGATGATCCGGGTCGACTGCAGCGAGTACGCACTGCCGCACGAGTACGCGAAGCTGATCGGTTCGCCGCCCGGCTACATCGGCCACAACGAAGGCGGCTTCCTCACCGAAGCGATCAAGAAGAAGCCCAACTCGGTGGTGCTGTTCGACGAAGTCGAGAAGGCCCACTACAAGGTGCACAACCTGCTGCTGCAGCTGCTCGACGAGGGCATCATCACCGACAGCAAGGGGCACACGGTGCAGTTCCACCAGGCGCTGATCCTGATGACCAGCAACCTGGGCATCGAGAAGATCGACGCGGTGCGCACGCGCATGGGCTTCTCCGCAGCGCACCGCCGCCAGAGCCTGAAGGACGTCGACCTGCGCGCGGTGACGCTCGAGGCGCTGAAGGAGTTCTTCCGCCCCGAGTTCGTGAACCGCATCGACGAAGTGGTGATGTTCAACCCCCTCGACGAGAAGGTCTGCCAGCGCATCGCCGGCAACATGCTGCGCGAAGTGGCCGACCTGCTGAAGCGCCGCGGCATCCAGGTCGACTTCTCGCCCGGGGTGCGCGTGTTGCTGGCCAAGCAGGGCTTCTCCGAGGAATACGGGGCGCGCGAACTGCGCCGTCTGATCAAACGCCGCATCGAAGACCCTCTCACCGAGATGATCCTCGACCACGACCTCGGGCAGGGTTCGGTGGTGCACGTGCGCGTGCGCGGCGGCAGTTACGCGTTCAGTTGCACGGGCGAAACCAAGCGCGCGCTGCAGCCGGCCTGAGTCGCGGCTGGACCGCCGGAGCGCCGCCGACACCACGCCCCGCCAGCACCGAGGCCGCGGCCGGTGTGCGTCAACGCTTGCCGCGCAGCTCGGCGACCGCGGCCAGCAGGTGTGCACGTTCCGCCGCCGCCCGCCCTGGATCGCCCACGTTGCGGCGAGCGATCTTGCCTAGCTCCTCGCGGATGCGCAGGCGCACACACAGATCCACCCAGAGCGCCCCGAGCACGCCATAGTGCTTCCTGTAGTAGGCCCGCCGATTCTGGTGCCACAGCACCAGCATCTTGCCGAAGTGCCGCGTGCTGCCGCCGCGATGGTGCAACACCACCGCGTCGACCAGATACCGGATGCGGCGACCCTTCCGCCACAGCCGCCGGCACAGATCGACGTCGTTGTAGAACAGGCTCAACTGCTCGTCGAGCCCACCGTACGCCCGCCACTCCGCGGTGCGCATCACGAACACCGCCCCCGGCGGCTGGGCGACGTCGCGCGAGGTGCGATGGTCGAAGTCGCGCATCAGGTAGCGGTCTTGCAACCACTTGCCCGGGCCGAACGAGCCCCACCACGAATCGAAGCACAGCGCCGTCCACCACCCAGGAAAACGCTGGCAGGCGTGCTGCACCGACCCGTCGGGATCCACCAGCATCGGGGCCACGGCGCCGTAGTCGGCGTGCGCGCGCAGGTAGTCGACCAGCGTGTCGAGGGCCCCGGGCCGCACCTCGGTGTCGCTGTTCAAGGTGCACAGGAACTCGCCCGCTGCCAGCGCCGCGCCCTGGTTGTTGCCGGCCGCGTAGAGGCGGTTCTCGGCATTGCGCACGAGCCGCACGGCGGGGAACCGGAGCGCGATCGCCTCGGCGCTGCCGTCGTGGCTGCCGTTGTCGACCACGATCACCTCGCGCGCGTGGCGCGGCGTCTCGCCGAACAGGGCGTCGAGGCAGGCCAGGGTCAGCGCGCGGGTGTTCCAGCTCAACACCACCACCGACAGCACCGGTGCCGGATCGGCAACCATCACGATGCCCCGTCCGCCGCCGGCGGGGGCTCCTTGCGCACCGGCACGCCGAGATGCGACAGGCACTGGTAGCGCCAGCGGCCGAGCTCCTCGAAACGGCCGTCGGTGAGATCGAAGGCCAAGTAGAAGAACGTCGTGTAGCCGAAGTTGCGGAACATCTCGGCACTCGGGGTCCAACGGTCACCGCTGCCGAACATGCCGCCCGACAGATAGAACCGGCAGTCGAGCGACATCAGCAGCAAGAACCGTTCGCAGCGCCGCGGCAGCACGATCACCGGCGGCTCGTGGCTCGCGCCGAGATCCTGCATCGGCCCATGCGGCGGCGCTTTGCGCAGCCGCCGCAGCAGCTTGCTGTGCAAGAGCCAGTGGCAAACGCGCAGCACCAGCGCCCCACGCCAGCCGTACCACTTGCGGAAGTAGATCTGCCGGCTCTGGTCGTGCCGCCGCCACATCGTCTCCGGATCGGCCATGCCCGAGCGGTTGACGAAGTGCACGAGCTGCGCGTCCGGCACCTGGGCGATGGTGCGGCCCGCCCCGACGATGGTGCGCGACAGGTCGCTGTCTTCGTAGTAGAGCGGGTAACGCTCGTCGAAACGGCCGATGCGCTCGAAGAACTCGCGATCGACCAGGAACAGGCACCCCGACATCATCGGCAGCGCGAGCGGCCGCTCGGCCTGCCAGATGCGCAGCCACTGCCGGCACAGACGGTGCTGGTACCAGCGGCTCAACGAGCGCGAGAACTCGCCGAACGTGGTCACCAGCACGTCGAACAAGGTCGGCAGCGTGTTCGGCGGCAGCCGCCCCATGAAGCTGGGATCCCAGAAGCCCTTGGGCACCACGATGCCGGCCTTGGGATCGTTCTCGAGGTGGCGCTGCAGCTTGGGGATCAGCCCCGGGGTGAACACCAGGTCGGGATTGCTGACCAGGATCCAGCGGCCGCGGCTGTGCGCGAGCGCCAAGTTCATGCCCTTGCTGTAGCCGCCGTTCTCGGTGTGCAGGATCAACTGCCCAGCCGACGGATCGCCCTGCTGGACGCGGATCGCCGCCAGCTCCGCCTCCAGCATGGCGATGCCCTCTGGGTTGCGGTTCGGCGACAGGTTGTCGACGACCACCACTTCGTAGGGCATCGGCGAACCATCGGGTCGGGTGGGACCATGTTCGCGCAGCGTGCGCAAGGCGGCCTGGCATTCCCGCCAGGTCATGTAGTTCACGATCAGCACCGACAGCTCGGCGCGGGCCGGAGCCTGGGCGACCGGCGGTGCAGCCGCAGCAGCGACGGACTCGCTCACGGGTCCGTTCACGGCTTCGCGGCGAGCCGCCGCGCCAGCTTGTCGGCGATCAGTTCTTCCAGCTCGGTGTGCTGGCCGTCGTTCGACCAGTCGTCCTCGCGCGGCTCCAGGGAATTGCGCAGCTCCTTGACCTTCTGCTGCTCGACGCAGAAGCGGACCGGCCACCCCTTCTCGACGGACCCTTCGTCGAGCAACACTTCGGCGCGCAGCCGGAACCGCCCGGGCCGACCCAGGCCGAGGTGCCGCATGCGCCAGCGGGACTGCCAAATGCCGTAGCCACGGTCGCAGGCGGCTTCGTCGGCGGCGAACCCGCTGTTCTGCACGATGAACGCCACGCTCTCGTAGCACTCACCCAACGCCATCGGCCCCGAACGCAACTCACGCCAGTCCCGCACGGTGCCGCAGGCACCCAGCAGGCCGAGCAACGCGACGAGAACAGGACGGCGGGCGAGCATCATGCGCGGGCGAAGAGTATATCGGCCGACCGATGGCTGCACCCTCGGCTTTCCTGTTCGACCTCGACGGCACCCTGGCGGACACGCTGGTCGACATCGCCGCCAGCACCAACCACGTGCGGCACCAGCACGGCTTGCCGGCGTTGGCGCTGCCCGCAGTGCGGGCGCTGGTCGGCCACGGCGCCCGCTCTCTGCTGGCGCGCGCCCTGGCCGACCGCCTGCCCCCCGAGGGGCCCGAACGGGTGCGGGCCATCGACCTGGCCTTCGCGCTCTACACCGAGCACCACGACCGCACCTGCACGACCCACGCGCAGCCGTACCCCGGCGTGCGCGAACACCTGGCCGCGCTCGCCGCAGCGGGGCATGGGCTCGCCGTGGTCACCAACAAGCCGCGCCGGTTCGCCGTGCCGATCGTCAAGGCCCTGGGCCTCGACCGCTGGTTGCCGGTGGTGGTCGGCGGCGACGACGCCGCAGCCCTGAAGCCCGATCCGGCGCCGCTGCGCCTCGCGCTCGAGCGGCTCGGCGCGATGGCGGCCGGTGCGTGCATGGTCGGCGACGGCTTGCCCGACCTGCGCGCCGGCAAAGCCCTCGGCGTCCGCACCATCGCCTGCTTGTACGGTTACGGCGATCCGGTGGCCTTGCAGGCCGAAGGTGCCGACGGCTACTGGACGGCGTTCGGCGGGCCCAGCGCTACGCACCGCCCCCACTAGGTCCGGAACATCCGCACCAAGCCGGCGGCGCACCGTTCGTCGAAGCAACCGCGATAGGCCTGGGCCAGCACGCGCAAGGCCTCGTAGACGCTGCGGCGCACCCCGCCGCCGGTGTAGACCTTGTCGAAGGCGTTGACCATGCCGACCACCCGCGCCAGTTCGGGAATCTGCAACCCAGCGGTGCCGAACGGATAACCACTGCCGTCCCAGCGCTCGTGGTGGGCGCGCGCCGCTTCGACCACCGGAGCCGGCAAGCCGAGGCCCTGCAGCAACGCCGCACCGCGCAGCGTGTGTTCGGGGTCGTGCTCGATCGTCTCGTAGCCGACTCGACCGATGTCGTGCAGCAACCCGGCGAGCCCAGCCGTGGCCAGCAGGTTGCCGTCGGCCGACAACACCAGCTTGGCGAGCCCCATGGTCAAGAGACCCGTGCGCAGGCTGTGCTGCGCCAGTCCGGGGGTTGCACCGAGGACCCTGCGCACGGCCGTGAAACCCTGGTTCTCGCGCAGCAGGAAGCCGCTGGTGGCGAACAGCACCTTCTGCGCGCGCTGCACCGCGGCACGCGTCGGCGGTCCCTGCAGCAGCTCGTCTGCGACCAGCGCCGCCACCCCGGCCAGCACACTGGCGCGCGCCTCGACCGGCGCCGTGCGTTCGCGCAGCAAGCTGTCGAGCGCGTGCTCGACCCGTTCGCAGTAGGCCGCGCGATCGCCGTCGCGCACGAACAGGCCGGCGATGCCTTCGGCCTGGAGCCGGCCGAGGTGCGATTCGTCGAGCGGGGTGCCCGCCGGCCGGTACAGCACCCAGGTGTCGTCGGCGGTGCGCAGGTAGAGCGGAAACGGCACGGGCGTACGCGCCACCAGCCCAGCGAAGGGAACCGGTGTGTAGGGCGCGCGCTCTGGAGCGACCGTGGCCGAGGACATCGCCCGGTGGCATCGGCGGCTCGGCGCCACGCACTGGATCGCGGCGCGTGCCGCCGATGGCATGGCCGGAACCGATCCGTCAGCCGTCGAGCTTGCGCTTCTTGATCTTGGCCAGCAGCTTGCTGGTGGAGTGCAGCTTCTTGTCGCCGACGAACACCGCCTTCACGTCCAAGCGCTTCAAGGTGTCCTTCTCCGGCAGCGTCTTCAACGTGTAGTCGGTGCCCTTGGCGTAGAGCGACGGCTGCAGCGCTTCGAGCAAAGCGTCGGCGGTCGGCTCTTCGAACACGGTCACGTAGTCGACGAAGGACAGCGCTGCGAGCACTTCCATGCGCTCGTCGAGCGGCACCACCGGGTGGCCCTTGCCCTTCAGTTTCTCGGCACTGGCGTCGCTGTTGCACGCGACCACCAGCAGATCGCCGCGCGAAGCCGCGTCCTCGAGGCAGCGCGTGTGGCCGACGTGCAACAGGTCGAACACGCCGTTGGTCAACACCACGGCTTTGCCGCTGGCGCGCAATCCCGCCAGGATCAACGCGAGGCTCTTGCGGTCGGTGACGATCTTGTCTTTGGAACGCTGCTTCTTGGGAACGACGGCCAAACCAGCCTCCGGGGGGACGAGAGACGCGAGGGCGCGCGCAGGATGCCACACCGAAGGCTCGACGGCAACGGCAGTTCCGCGCTTCCAGCAGCCCAGGCGCAGGCGCGGTCGCGCCGCCCAGCACCGCGCTCAGCCCCGCAGCAGGAGCCGGCAGCGCCCCACCGCCGCCATGCCGGCCCGTTCGTAGGCGGTGCGCGCCGGCTGGTTGAAGTGCCCGACGTGCAAGAACACCGGCGCACCGGCCGCCGCCACCAACGCCGAGGCCACCAGGGCGGTGGCGAGACCGCGGCCGCGGGCGTGGGGGAACGTGAACACCCCCTCCACCACCACCCCGGCCGGCCCCTGGCTGCCCAGGTCGAGTTTGGCGTCGAGGCTGCCCGCGGGACCGAGCACGCGGGTGGTGCCGTCCCGAATGCGTTCGTCGATGGTGTCGTAGAGCCAGCGGCGGTCGACGCGCGCCGGGTCGAGCTGCAGGTCGCTGTGGTTCAGCGCCAAGGTCGCCTGCACCAGGCGGTCGCGGTCGGCTGGCACCGCGGCCCGCACCTCGGCTGCGCCTGCCGGGCGGGCTGCCGTGCTGGCATCGCCGCGGTAGTAGACCTGGTCGCGATGCACCACGGGCTTCTGGCGCAGCCGGCCGCGCAGTGCGTCGATCACCGGTGCTGGCCCCATGGCGATGCGCCACGACCAGTTGGCGGCGAGCACCGCCTCGGCCACGGCATGGCCGTCCACGGTCTCGGGCGCGATCACCACCAGGTTGCCCCGCGGACCGCACCAGCACAGGCCCGGGGCACTCTTGGCGCCGAAGCTGAAGCCCAGCGACTCGCCGACCGCCAGCGCATTGGCCACGTAGACACCGTGGGCGCCGGCAGCGGCGACGCACGCGGCCACCGCGGGCGCGTCGGGGTCGAGGGGGGTGGTGGCGAGCCGGAAACCGGGCATCGCCTCAAGAATCCGCTGCCACGGGCCGATCGGCAACAGCGCACTGCCGAAGCCGCCCATGGACACCTACGATTTCTTGGCCGATCCCCGCGCGATCACGCTGCAGGAGCGCCGCGCCATCCAAAGCCAACAGGCCGAAGCGCAGCAGCTCTGGCTGCAGCGGTTGCAAGGCCTCTGCGAAGCGCCGCCGCCCGAAGCGGATTTCCCGGCCTACCTGCTGGCGACGCCGGCGTTCGCCGAGCTGGCCGCCCGCATCGGGACGGCCACGACGCGCCGCCAACTGCCGCTCGCGGTCGCCGACGAACTGGACTGGTTCGTGGCCGCGTTCCGCGACTACCTGCGCACGGTCGAGGGCGAAGACGTGTTCGCAACCAGCAGCAGGACCTCGGCACGCACTTAACCAGGCAGCGGTGGCGCGCCGGCCAAGCCGGCCCGCAGCCGCGCCGCCAGCGCCTCGGCCACGGCTGCCGGCAGCGGCGCCCCGTCGAGCCCTGGCACCTGCCCCGGCGCGTCGGTGGGAATCAGGTGCACGTGCGCGTGGCGCACCGCCCACCCGATCACCGACACACACACCCGTTGGCACGGCAGATGGTCGCGCAGGGCGCGGCCCACCCGATGCACGAACGCCCACAGCGCCGCGTGCTGCACCGCGTCGAGGTCGAGCGTGCTGTCGAACACCTGGCGGGTGGCCACGACCACGTGCCCCGGCCGGACCGGCCGTTCGGCGAGGAACGCCACGTGCTGCGCGTCCTGGGCCACGAAGTGCACCGGACGCAGACCGTGGATCACGTCCAGCAGATCGGGATGGCTCATCGGTGGAGGCTCGCGGGATCCTGGCTCGGCGCCTGGCAGACTCCGGCCCGGCAGCGATAGACGGTCGGCGCCCCGTCGACCATGGTTTTCTCGGCGGCGAGCGGCGACAGGGCAGCGAGGGCGGCCCGATTGCCGTCGTGCAGCCACAGCACCACCGCGTGCGGCATCGCCCAGGCCGCGCGCAGCAACGCCTGGGTGCGCGGATCCCCCGGCGCACCCACCACCACCACTTCGGCTGGCTCGGCCAGGTCGAACTGCAGCGCGGCGAGCGCGGCCGTGGTGCTCTGGGGCGTGCGCTGCAGAGCGCCGTGCATGGCGGCGAGTCCCTGCCGGCCGCGCGCGACGAGCTGCGGCTCCGCCAGCAACAGGCCGGCGCGCAACAGGGCGTGGCACACCGCGGCGCTGCCTGCCGGCAGTGGGCCGTCGGTGAGACTCTTGCCCCGCAACCACAGCGGCCCCTGGTCCTGCCGCCCCAGGAACCAGCTGCCGTCCGGGGCGCCGAACTCGGCGCTGGCCGTGCGCAGCAAGGCGGTGGCGGTGGCGAGCCAGCGCGGATCGCCATCGCATTCGAACACGTCGAGCAGGCCCTGCGCCAACAACGCGTGGTCTTCCAGCACCGCGGCGGGCCCCGGCTGGCCACGCCAAGAGGAGCGCAGACACCGGCCGTCGCGCACCAGGTGGGTGCAGGCGAAGGCGGCGCCGCGTTGGGCCACTTCGAGATACGCAGCGTTTCCGAGCAGGCGGTGGCCGGTG
Organism: Planctomycetota bacterium; assembly: GCA_016795295.1. GTDB lineage: Bacteria > Planctomycetota > UBA1135 > UBA1135 > UBA2386 > JAEUHP01. The sequence continues at coordinate 11,952 of JAEUHP010000046.1, forward strand.
GCGAAGGCGGTGAGGGCCAACCCGTGCCAAGCGGTCACGACCTTGTCGTCGACCTTCGGCTGCGGCCGCGCGGCGCGGGCCACGCGCAGCACCTGGCGTACGCGGTCGATGCGAGCCTGCACCGCGGCCAGTGGTTCGCTGCGCGCCGCGGCAAGTCGTTCGGGGTCGGTGGCGACGCGGAGCGTCTGCCGCGCCGCGCTGCCGAGATCGAGGCCGAAGTGGCGGGCGGCGAACTCGGCGTCGTCGCCGAGCAGCGCGCGAAACTCCGCGGCCGTCCAGGTGAAGCATGCCCCCTCGCCGCCCGGCCCATCGGCGTCCTGGCTGGCCCAGAAGCCGCCTTCGGGACCGAGCAGCTCACGCTGCAGGAAGCCGAGCGTCTCCGCAGCCACCGCCCCGGCGGACGGCAGGCCGGCGCGGTGCGCCGTGGCGAAGGCCGTCGCCAGCTGCGCATTGTCGTAGAGCATCTTCTCGAAGTGCACGCTGTGCCACTGCCGGTCGGTGGCGTAACGGTGGAAGCCGCCGCCGAGGGGGTCGCGCAGCGCCCCTTCGGCCAGCGCCGTGAGGGTGCGTTCCGCCAGCGCCCGGGCCGCGGGTTCGGGCCGACCGAGCAGAAACCGCAGTTCGACGTTCGGCGGGAACTTCGGCGCGAACCGCGGCGCGCTGCCGAAACCGCCGTGCTCGGCGTCATGGCTCCCGGCCAACGCTGCCACCGCAGCGCTCAGCAGGGCCGCGTCCGGCGTGCCCGGCGGCAGCTCGGGGGCGAGCAGCGTGCGCAGTTCGGTGGCGAACTCGGCGGCGCCGCGGTCGATCTCGGCGCGGCGTTCGCGCCAAGTCTTGCGCAGGTGTTCGAGCACCCGGCGCATGCCAGGCCGGCCCGGCAGGTCCTGCGGCGGAAAGTAGGTGCCGCCGAAGAACGGCCGCCCGTCGGGCAGCAGGAACATCGTCAGCGGCCAGCCACCGTCCTGGCCCATGGCCGCGAGCGCTGCCTGGTAGACCTCGTCGACGTCGGGGTGTTCCTCGCGGTCGACCTTGATGCAGACGAAGTGCTCGTTCAGCAGTTGGGCGAGTTCCTGGTTCTGGAAGCTCTCGGCCGCCATCACATGGCACCAATGGCACGCCGCATAGCCGATCGACAGCAGGACCGGCCGGTCCTGCGCGCGGGCCGCGGCGAACGCTTCGGCACCCCACGGATACCAAGCGACCGGGTCGCTCTGGTGCGCCCGCAGGTAGGGCGAACGCGCCTCGGCCAAGCGCTGCCCCCCCACCGGAGCGCGGGCCGCGGCAGGTGCCGGTGCCGAAGGTTGTTGTGCCGACGGCCCCAAGGCCGGCGGCGACGGTTGCGCCCACGCCACCGCCGCGGTGCACCACAGAGTCCAGAGAACCTGCATGCCGGCATCGTCGCGCCGAGCACGGCGGGTCGCCAGGGGCTCGCTGCCGCCGGTGCCATCGCCACCGCCAGAACCAACCTGGCTGCCCTTCCCGTGGCGCGGCTGCCGGGTAACCTTCCGGCATGCGGCGTTGTGTGGCTCTCGGTGTGCTGGTGCTGGCCGGTGCGTGCGGCGGTGGTGGCGGCGGCGGCAGCCCGCCGCTCTCCACCGCGGTGCGGCTCACCGCCGCTCCGTTGGCCCTCGGCACCGGCACCAGCGCGGCACAGCTCGACCTGGCCTTGGCGAACAGCAACGATGCGCCGGTGCTGGTGCAGTTCGCCCTGGTGCTGCCAACCGCGCTGGCAGTGGCACCAACCGACGCGCTGGTGCCGGGGCAGGTGTTGCCGACGCTCGATGGCGCGCAAAAGGGCGGCCGTTACCTGGTGGTGTGCGGTGATGCCCAGAATCGCACCGCCACCCCGCTGCGTTCGGGACCGCTGCTCGGGGTGCGCCTCGTGGCCACCAGCCCGCGGCAGCCGGGCACCTACACCGTGCTGGTGCAGGACCTGCTGGCCGCGCGCAGCGACGGTTCGGCAGCGGCCGCAGCGACCGAGCCACTGGCCGTACGCGTCACGGTGGAGTGACGTTCGGAACGCGCCGGGTCACTTGCTCGCGCCGGTCTTGCCCGGTTCCGGCGTGCCGGGCGTCCCCACCGGCGCCGCGGACGGACTCTCCGCCGCGGCCGCCAGCCCCTGCAGACTGGTGGTGTGGATCTGCTTCACCCGTTCTTGCAGGCCGCCGAACCAGCCCACCCAGCGCGCCGCGAGGCTGTCCAGCGGCGCATCGTCGCGCCAGACCACCAGCACCTGGTCGCCCTCGGCCGTCCAGGTGATCGAACCGCGACCGGCCAGGGTCGGCGCGGCATCGGTGCTGCGCTGGCTGTGGTAGTCGTAGCCGAGTTCGCCCGGACCAAAGCGCACCAGCGCCAGGGTCGACTTGCCCTGCGCCCCCGACCACGCAACCGCGTGCCCCGCAGTGCCCGGAGTGCCGGTCACGGTGCGCTGCACTTGCGGCCCGAGCGCGATCTTCATCGTCGACCAGCGCTCCCAGGCGTCGAAATCGCCGAGCAGCTCGGCGATGCGTTCGGGTTTGGCAGCGATCGAACGGCGGGTCTCGACCTGCCAGCGGTCGGCCAGCAAGTGGCCCACGCCGTAGAAGGTGACCACCAGCCCGGCCAGGGTGAAGGCCATGGTTTTGAACATGCGCGCGAACATGCGGGGCGAACGTAGCCCGGCGACCGGAGTTTCGCACCGCTGCGGTGGCACGATGCCCCCCCACCCCCAAGGCGCGGCAGAGCCGCTCAGCGCCCGAGCAGGAGCGGCGTGAAGTACCGGTAATAGACCTGCAGGCACAGCACACACATCGCCGTGGTGTAGCTGCGGTCCTGCTCGTCGTCGCCGGCTTCCTGCGCGTAGGCGTCGATCGGCGGGAACGAACCGTCGGGCGCCTGCGCCGGTGGCAGCACCGTGCGCAGCCGTTCGTTCCAGGCGGTCCAGTGCGCCCCCCCGGCCAAGAACGCGCACAGGGAGCCGTAGTACCAGAAGTAGACGTTGCCTTGGCCACGCAGCACGAAGGTGTCGTCGTCGAAGCGCCGGTAGCCGATGGGCGCGCGGGCGACCGTATAGTCGAGTGCCGCCCGCACCTTGGCGTCGTCCCGCGGCGCCCCCAGCAACAACAGGCAGAACGCGCCGGCCGGCGTGCTCGCCGGCAAGGTCGGCCAAGCCGACGCCAGCCGACTCGGCTTCTGGTTGTAGCGGAACCAGCCGTTTGGCGCGTCGAACGACTGCTCCAGGTACTCGCGGGCGCGCGGCAGCACCGGGTCGGGCACTGCCACCCCGGACAGCCGCGCCGATTCGAGCGCCATCACCATCCACGCCGTGACCGACACGCGCGCGAAGTCGTCCTCGCGTGCGAGCCCCGGCGCGAAGTAGCCCCAGCCGCCGCGGTTCTTGAGATCCCGCCGCGGCCCCTGGTTCTGCACGATCCAGCGCAGCGCCGCTTCGAGCGGGGCGCGCAGGGCCGGGTCGCGGGTCAGGGCATGGCACTCGGCCAACGCGTAGGTGGCGATGCCGTGGCCATAGCAGGAACTCGCGCCGAACGCCCCGGTGCGGGCGTCCTGCTGGCGCAGCAGGGCCGCCAGGGCCCTGGCCACCACCTGGCTGTGTTCGCTCGCCGAAGTCGGCGTGTGGCCGGCACCGAGGAACGCCAAGGTGCACAGCGCCGTCTTGCCGACGAACAAGAGGCCGTACTTGTCGTCGAAGTGCTGCGGGTCGCCCCAGGTGCCATCGCGGTTCTGGATGCGCGCCAGGTAGGCGAGGCCACCGGCCACCGCGCGCTCCGTGGCGTCGGTGCCGCCGAACTGCTCCAGAGCCTTGGTTTTGGCCGGGCCGAAGCGGTTGCTGTACGGCGTTGCCGCCACCGCGGTCACGGCTGGCGCAGTGGCAGGTGCGGTCAATGCCACCGCAACGCGGCGCAGGCCGGAGCCAGGCAGCCGCAGCGCCGGCAGCGGTTCGTGGGCTCCCGAAGGCGGCGCGCTGCGGGCCGTGGCAGCGACGGGGCCAGCGAGGCCAGGAGCTGCCGGGGCGAGGCGACCGCGCTCGACCGGGTTCGTGGCTTCGACCGGCCGAACGGCGGCCACGGCAGCGGTGCCGTCCGCGGCCGCCCGCAGCGTCGGGGATGGCGCGCGCACCGCGCGTTCGTGCGGCAACCCCACAGGCGGTGCCGCGCCCACGCGCGCCACCGCGGCGGATGCAGCCGGGCGGCGCAGCGCGCTGCTCGGCGGCGGCATTGGCTCGGGCGCGGTGGTCGCAGCCCCTGCCCAACCCACCGCCGCCGGCGGCGCGGTTGCGGGTCCGGCCGTGCGGTCGGCGAGCGTCGGGGCGGCTGGCACCGCGGCAGCGGCGGGGCTCCCGGCGGCAGGGTCGCCGGCGGCAGGTTCGCCAACGGCAGCTTCCAGCACCGGTGCCGCGCCGCGCAGAGCGAGTGGAGGTGGGGCATGCCGGCGCGATGGCACCGCCAAGGCGGCCGGCGGCGGGCTCGCGGCCGGGGCCGCAGGTGCCGGCACCGCGACACGCGCCGGGTCGAGTGCAGCCGCGGGCGGGCTTGCCAGCGGCGGCGTGCCGGCCTGCGGCTGCGCAGCCGGCACCGTGGCGGCGGCCACCGCGACCTGCGCCGCGGCGCTGGCAGGGGCGAGCGCCCATTCCGGAGCCGTCGGCGCGTTGGCAGCCGCAGGCTGCGCGTCGGCGAGCTCCGGCGCGGCGCCCGACCACTCGGGCGCTCCGGCTTCCGGCACCCTCGACTGCACCACCGGCGCGCGCACGGCCCTGGCCGCGACGGGCAGGGTCGGCGCGACCCCGGCCGGCAGATGGGCCGCCGCGCGTTCGCTGGGCACCGCACCCGGTTGCAGTGCACCCAAGGCTGGCGCTGGCACCGCCACTTCGAGCGGCGCTTCGCTGCCCGCAGCCGATGGCGCGACGCGGGCCAGTGCCGACGCAGGCGCCGCTGGCGGAGCGACCGTGGGCGCCGCCAACGCCGTCGGCGCATCCTCGCCAGTGAACTGTGGGGCCAATTCTGCGACCTGGGCCACGCGCACTTCTGGCACCCGCCCGGCCACCGCCTCATGGGCCAACGGCTGCCAGACCGCTGGCACCGCCGATGCCTCGCCAGCACCCGACAGCAGCCCGGTCCCCGGCGCCTCGGCCACCAGGGTGCGTTCGCTCGGGGTGTACTGCGCCACGGCGAACGCCGCCGCCACCGCACCCGCAGCCGCAGCATCCGTCCCAGACGCCCCCGACACAGTGCCGACCAACCGCACTTCGAGACCGCCTGGCGGGTCGCGCCCGGGCAGCGGGGCGTTCGCGAGTTCGACACCCCACAGCCAGAGGGCCAGCAGCACATGCAGCAAGAGCGACAGCAACAGGCACTGCGCCAGCAGGTCGAGCGCCCGCCAACGCTGGCCGTAGTGCAGCAGGACCAGCAGCAGTGCGGCGAAGCCGATGCAGCCGAGCAGCAACCAAGTGAGCCAGCGTTGGCCCGGCCACCATGGCGGCAGCTCGCGGCCCTGAGCCTGGTACCACAGCGCCGCGGCGTCCGGAGCGCTCCCGGGCCACAGCAGCCCCAGGGCCAGCCCGGGCAGCGGCAACGGCGAACGCAGCGCCAGCGTGCCCCACTCGCGGCCGAGCGCCCGTGGTGCGTCGAACTCCGCCCCGCAACAGCTGGCGCGGTGCACGGTGGGCGGTGCCTCGGCGAGCTGCCGCACGAACCACAGCGCGCTGCCGTCCGCACTGAACACCGGATCGCGATCGACGGCCGCCGACTCGCGGCTGGTTCGCCACGACCACAGCGGCACCGGCGCGCGGCCTGCGGCGAGATCACACTGCCACAGCACACCGGGTGCGCCGATGCCGCGCGCTGGCTCGCAGCGCACGAACACCAACCGGGCGCCGTCCGGTGCCGGCGCCGGATCGCACTCGTCGAGCGCGGTGTTCGCCGGCACGAGCGCCTCGACCGGACCGAAGCCGGTGCCGAGCCAGCGCGCGGCGTAGAGGTCGTAACCACCGGCCCCGCCCGGTCGGTCCGACGCGAAGTACAACCGACCGTCGGCACCGAACGCCGGCGCCAGCTCGTGGTGCGGGGAGTTGAGCGCGTGCAGCGGCTCGGGCGGCGCGGTGGGCCGGGTTGGATCGAACAGCACCAGTTCGGCGCCCAGAGCCGCGGTGCTGCGGCCGTACACCAGCCGACCGTCGGGCAACACCGCCACCCGCCCCTGCACCGGCCCGGGCAGTTCGCAGCGCACTTCGGGAGTGCCGTACGCGACCATGCCGGCGGCCACGAGCGCCGACGCCGGCACTTCGTCGCGGCCGTCGGTGTAGTACAGCGGCCGGCCGAGCTGCAGCGCGACCAGCAGCGTGCTCGCCACCCACAGCACGACCCAGGCGAGCTGGGTGCTGCAACGGCGAATGCGAGGCGAGATCACCATGGCCACCGGGTCAATGCTGCGGGTTCGTCACGGCGGCTGGGTTCATGGCGGCTGGGTTCACGGCGGCTGGCCTCACCGCTGCTGGCTCGGCAGCGCCGCGAAATCGACCCGCGAGAGCTTCGCCAGACGGCAGGCGTCGAGCACCTGCAGGCCGAGGCCGAACTGCGCCGCGGTGTCGCCGCGCACCACCACCGGCTGCTCGCGGTCGCGCGCCGCCGCTGCGGCGAGTTTCTGCCGCAAGCCCTCCAGCGTGACCTCGCGCCCGTCGAACACCAACCGGCCGTCGGCGAACACCTGCACCACCAGTTGGCGCACGGGCGCGCTGGCGCTGCCCGACTGCGCTTCGGGCAAGCGCAGGTCGAGCGCCACTTCCTCGCGCGCGAACGTGGTCGCGGCCAAGAAGAACACCAGGAGGAGAAACACCACGTCGATCAGCGGCAGCAGATCGATGCCACCCTGCGCCTCGTCGTCGGCGAACTCATGCCGCATGGCTGCCCCCACCTTCGGTGCGCACGGCTGCGGCACTGCCACCGCTCGGCGGCGGCGCAGCCAGGGCTTCGATCGCCGGCGCCACGGCCGCGCCGACCAGAGCGGCGAGCCGCCGGGCCCGACCCTGCAGATGGGCGGCGACCAACGTCGCGGGAATCGCCACGCACAGACCGAAAATCGTCGTGTACAGCGCCACCTTGATGCCCGCGGCGAGCGCCTCGCTGCTCTCGGCCTTGCCGAGGCCCGTGCGCTCCACCGTGGCGAACGCATCGGCGATGCCGAGCACCGTGCCGAGCAGGCCCAGCAGCGGCGCCACGGCGGCGACCAGCGCGATGCCGCGCGCGTTGCCGCGCAGCTGCGCGGCTTCGACGGCGAGCTGGTCCTCCATGGCCTTCTCGACGTCGGCGAGCAGATGGCCTTCGCGGCGCAAGCCCGCGGCCAGCACGCGCGCCGCCGGTGCTGGCGCTTCGCTGATGCCGGCGCGGATCACCGCCGCACGGCCCTGGCAGACCTGCTCGACGGCGTCCTTCACCACCTGCGGCAGCACCCGGCCTCTGCGCAGGGACAGATAGCGCTCGACGGCGAGCCCGGTGGCGAGCACCGAGCAACCGAGGATCGGCCACATCAGGAGCCCGCCGTCGGCGAAGAGCTGGCCGAGAGTGCGCAGTGGAAACGAATCGGCGGCTGGGGCGGCTTGGAACGGCATGGCGAACACGGTGGCGGAAGAGGACACGGGACGGCTCTCAACGTGGGCCGGTGCGGCCGGGCGTCGGCGCCGGCGCATCGACCCCCAACTTCTGGCGGGCCAGGGTGGCTTCCGCCGACTCCGGGCAGCGTTCGACGAGTTCGCGGAAGAACCGCCGGGCCGGCTCCGGTTGCTGCAGCTGCTCGTAGGCCAGACCGGCCTGCCACAGACCACGCGCCACCCACTCGGGGTGCTGGTAGAGGATCGGCAACGCGACGAATGCGTCGGCGGCCGCCGCGAGGTCCCCGCGCAGCAGGCGGGCTTCGCCGATGCGGAACTGCGCCTCCGCTCCGAGCGCGCCCTCGCTCAGCGACTTGGCGCGGGCGAAGTCGGCTTCGGCCCGTTCGGCCTCGCGCCGCAACAGCCGCGCGCGACCGCGCAGCAGGTGGGCACGGGCGGCCTCGGCCGGCGGCACGTCGGCTGTGCCGAGCAGCGCGTCGAGCGGCGGCAGCGCGGCATCGGCGGCACCAGCGGCCACTGCGCACCCCCCGAGCAGCAGCTGCGCCGCCGCGGTGCGCGCATGCCCAGGGAACTCCGCCAGCAATCGCTGCAGCGGCGGGATGGCCGCCACGGCCGCGCCCAGCCGTTCCTCGCAGAGCGCCAGCAGGAACAGGCCGTCGGCGACCAGCGGTTCGTTTGCCAGCGCCACGAGTTCCTGGCAGCGAGCGCGCACCGGCGCCAGTGCGGCGGGATCGGCACCGGCGGCGGCGAACTCGGCGAACGCGAGCTGGCACAGCGCCGCGCCGCGATGCACACCGCGCACCCCCGGCAACTCGGCCGCGGCGGCCGCCAGATCGCCGCGGCCCAGCGCCGCGACCAGCAGGTGCAGGTGCGCTTCGGCGACCAGTTCCCCCTCTTTGCCGAGGGCCACCGTGCGCGCGAATGCCGCGAGGGCCGCAGCCTCGTCGCCGGCGCGACGCCGCGCCCAGGCGAGTTCGTACGCGGCACGCACCGGCTCGGGGCCACCGCCGGCGTCGAGCAACGCCGCGAGCACGGCCGCAGCCTCCTGGTGGGCCCCCGCGCGGGCTTTGGCGATGCCACACAAGAGCCGCAGCGCCGGCGCCTTCGGGTGCTCACCATGCGCGGCGAGGAACCGCTCGGCTGCCGCTGCGGCCGCGACCCAACGCTCGCCGCGCTGCAACCACGCGGCACGCAGGGCCTGCGCTTCGGCATGCTCTGGACCCGCCGGCTCGCGAGCCAAGGCCCGATCGAGCCAGCGCTGGCACTGGGCGTCGTCCCCGAGTTCGAACGCACAGTAAGCCGCCCCGACCTCGGCGCGCGCCCCCACACTGCCCAACGTGTCGGTCAGCGGCGCGAACCCCGCCGCCGCGCCCTGGTAGTCGCCCTGCTGCAGCAACAGCTCCGCCGCTTCGAGCTGGTCGGCCAACCGCGCGGCGCCGGCGCTGCGCGCGGCAGCCTGACGCAGCCGCGCCGCGGCACCGCCGAAGTCGCTGCGGGACTGCAAGACGCGCGCGGCGATGCGCTCGGTGCGGTCCAAAAACGCGCCATCCGCGCCGAAGCGCGCCCGGTACCGGTCGGCGGCTTCGAGGGCCGCATTGGCCTCGCCCGCGGCGAACTGGGCCACCGCGACCATCGCCAGGGCTTCCTCCTGGTGTGGCCCCTCGAGCGCAGAGAGCGCGGCGAAGGCGGTTGCCGCGGCTGCCGGGGCGCCCGTGAGCTGCTGGCACCAAGCGGCCTTCCACGCCGCTTCGGCTGCCCAGGCCCCCTCCCCGGGCAGTGCTGCGTAGGCCGCGAGCGCCTCGGCGTATTGCTGCTGCGCAAAGCAGTTCTCCGCGCGCGCGAACGCCGCCTGCCCGGCCAAGGCGTGCGGGGGCTGCAGGGCCAGCAACCGCTCGGCCCATGCGCTCGACTCCCGGAAGCGGCCGAGCTGGTGCAGCGCGAAACAACCACCGTAGAGCGCGTCGCCCAACAACCGGGCTTCAGCGGTCGCGGGCACTTCTTGGTACGCAGCGAGCGCCTCGTCCCATTGCGCGAGCCCGCTGCAGGCTTCGCCGAGCGCGAAACTGAGCCGTGGCCGTTCGGCCACTGGCGCCCCCTCCCGCGCCGCGCGCAACGCCGCGCGGGCCGGCTCGCAGCGCCCTTCGGCCAGCGCGCACAGGCCGACGAGTTCCTGTGCCGACCAGCGCAACTCGGCCGGGACCTCGCCCGCCAGCAGGGGCTGCAACACCGCCTCGGCTTCGCCGTGGCGGCGCAGTTGGTGCAGCGCGCGGCCGAGCTCCAAGCGGGCCCGCGGCAGCACGGCGCCGCCGTTCGGCTGCTCCAGGCAACGCGTGAAAGCGGCCACTGCGGCATTCTGGTCGCCGCGCCCGAGCGCAGCGAAACCGAGGCCGAACGCCGCCGGCGCGGCGAACTCCCCGCCTTGCCCGAGCACCACCTCGAAGTCGCGCGCCGCAGCCTCCCACAGACACAACTGGAGTCGGCTGTCCCCGCGCAGGTAGAGGCACTCGGCGCGCGCTTCGGCATCGGGTGCGGCCTCGGCCGCCGCGCCGAACGCCTGCGCTGCGACACCGGGCTCCTGGCTGCGCCGCGCCGCGAACCCCTGCTGGTACAGCGCGGGAAAGCGGAAACCGGCTTGTTCCCCCACCGCCAACTTGGCGGCAGCCGCGAACGCCGCGCTGGCCGCAGCGTCCTGGCCGAGTTCGCGCAGCGCTTCCCCCGCGGCGAACTGCGCCGCGGCCGCCAGGTAGTGGTCCTTCGCCACGGCAGCCACCAAGGCCGAGAACTGCTCCTCGGCGCCCGCGTGGTCCGCTCGCGCCGCCAGCAATCCGCCCAGCCGGTAGCGGCATTCCGGCAACCAGCGGCTGGCGGAATCGCTGCGCCGCAACGCTTCGCGCAGCGCCGCGAGGGCGGGCTCGGCCGCGCCGAGCTCGGCATGGCACAGGCCCATGCGGTAGTGGGCCTCGGCGGCCAGGGCATGGTCTGGAGCGCTCTGCAGGAACCCCGCGAACTGGGCCGCCGCTTCGCGGTGCAGGCCGCGCTGCTGCAGCCCGCAGGCCAAGGCGTAGGCTTCGGGGGGCCGTTCGCTCGGCGCGCGCGGCGCCTGGGCCTGTACCGACGGGACCAAGCTCGCGGCCGTGGCGAGCAGCACGAAACGGGCGAGTACGACCATGGATGGCGAGTGCGCTGCGGAGGCGAGAGAATTCCGCAGCACACTGCGCACCGTAGCGTCGACCACGGTCGACCGTGAGAGGCAGCGCGCCCGGGCATGGCGCCACGCTCCGGAGGTGGCATGAAAGCGCCCTTGCCATGGGCAAGACCGTGCCGGTTCGGCATGATCGCGCGGGCCATGCGCCTCTGGCCGATTTTCTGGTGGCTCGCCGCAGCGGGTCTGACTGCCGTGGCTTGCCTCGGCCCGCGCCGCGCAGCAGCCACGCCGACGCCCGCCCCCGCACCGAGCCGCACCGCCCACGCCCCCGGGGCGCCCCCTGCGGCCGAGGCCCGCGCCGCGCGGCGGGCCCCCACCCCCCCACCGCTGCCGCGCGAGTTCCGCGGCGCCTGGGTCGCCACGGTCGCCAACATCGACTGGCCGAGCCGCCCTGGGCTGCCCACCGCCGCAGCCCGCGCCGAACTGGACCAGATCGTCGCGCGGGCCAGCGAGCTGCACCTCAATGCCCTGGTGTTCCAGGTGCGGCCGGCGGGAGATGCGCTGTACGAATCGGCGCTCGAGCCATGGTCCGAGTTCCTGACCGGGGCCCAGGGGCGGGCGCCCGAACCGCGCTGGGATCCTCTGCAGCACTTGATCGAACGCTGCCACGGCAGCGGCATCGAACTGCACGCCTGGTTCAATCCGTTCCGCGCCAGCCATCCGAAAGGCAGCTCGCCACCCGCGCCCAACCACGTGCGGCGCGCGCAACCGGCAGCCTGCGTTCGCTACGGCAGCCACCACTGGATGGACCCCGGCGATCCGCGCAGCGCGGCGTGGACCTTGCGCGTGATCCGCGACGTGGTGCAGCGCTACGACGTCGACGGGGTGCACCTCGACGACTACTTCTACCCCTACCCCGAGGGCAAGGCGCCGTTCCCCGACGCCAAGAGCCGCGCGGCCTACACCAAAGCCGGCGGCAAACTGGCTTTGGCGGACTGGCGCCGCGACAACGTCGACCGCTTCGTGCGCGAACTGGAACGCACCGTGCACCAGACGAAGCCGTGGGTGCTGGTCGGCATCAGTCCGTTCGGCATCGCGCAACCCGGCGTGCCGGCGGGCATCCAGGCCGGGCTCGACCAGTTCGGCCAGCTCTACGCCGATCCGGCGCAGTGGCTGCGCACCGGTCGCGTCGACTACCTGGCCCCGCAGCTCTATTGGCCGATCGACCAGAAGCCCCAGAGCTTCGCAGTGCTGCTGCCGTGGTGGCTCGGGCAGAACGAACGGAGCCGCCACGTCTGGCCCGGCCTCGACCTGAACCGCATCCGCGACGGCAAGCCGCCGGTGCGACCCGACGAACTCGACGCGCAGTTGGCCCTGCTGCGCAGCCGCCGCCCGGTCGAACTCGGCAGCCGCGGGCAGCTGCTGTTCAGCTTCCAGACGCTGCGCAGCGACCTGCCCGCGGTCGGCGGGGCGCTGCGGCGGCTCTTCGCGGAACCCGCCTTGGTGCCGGCCACGCCGTGGCTGCCGGCGAACGACCCGGCACCGCCCACCCTCGAACTGCAGGGCCCGGCCACGGCCCGCCGGGTGGCCTGGCGCCTCGGCCAGGACGTGCGGGCGGTAGCGGTCCAGGTCGAAACCCGCGCGGGTTGGCGCACGCAGGTGTTGGGTGCTGCGGTGGGATCGTTGGCACTGCCAGCCGATGCGCGCGCAGTCGCGGCCACTGCGATCGGCCGGCTCGGCCGCGCCAGCGCTCCCGCAGTGCAGTCGCTGTGAGCTGCGGCGGTGTGAGGCACGCCGCGCCAGCCAAGCACCCTCGGGCTCTTGTTACCAGCCGGTTACATCGCCGCCATCGGGCGGTGGATTCCGCCCCTTGCCCAACCAACTGCCGCGCCGGGTACAGTGCTTGCTCCCGAGCGGTCCATGCGCCCTTTCTCAGCACCCCTGTCCCCTCTGCTCGCCCTCGCCCTCGGCGGCCCCGCGCTGGCACAGGCTTGGTGGCCGACCGAAGCTGCTCCCGCCGATCTGAGCCACTTGGTCTACGACGCCGCGGCCCAGCGCCTGCTCGGCCTCGTCGCCTACCCCCAGCAGACCTGGAGTTTCGACGGCAGCCGCTGGCGCCTGCACCAGCCCGACGGCCTCGCCCGAGGCACCGTCCAGAGACCCACCACCCAACTCGCCGGCTACGACGAAGCGCGCGGCACCGCGGTCCTGGTTGCTTCGGCGGTGCAATGGACCCCGGCCCGCACCTACGTCAGCCATCGCGGCGGCTGGCGCGGCATCACGCCCACCAGCACACCCCAGGTCGACAGCCCGGGCGTCGCCTTCGATCCGCTCCTGAACCGTCTGCTCTGCTTCGGCGGCAGCGCGGCCAGCGGTTGGGAAACCGACGCCATGTCGGCCTGGGACGGCACCACCTGGACCAGCCTGCAACCCACCAACCGCCCATCGCCTCGTGTGGCCCCGGCGATGGCCTTGGACCGCAACCGCGGCCGGGTGGTGCTGTTCGGCGGCCACGGCCAGTTCCAACCGCCGCTCGGTGACACCTGGGAATGGAACGGTACCGACTGGACCCAGTTCAGCACCAGCGGTCCGTCGCCGCGCAGCACCAGCCTCGCTTACGACGCGGCCCGGCAATGCGTGGTGATGGTGGGCGGTTACGACGCGTCCTACCTGGCCCGCGCCGAGACCTTCGAGTGGTCCGGCAGCCAGTGGCTGCCGAGCGGGCCCCTGCCCCGCCCCATGCACGTGCTCGCGTGCAGCGATGCGAGCACCGTGGTGGTCGGCACGGCACGCGGCGACCTGTGGCGGCGTTCGGGCACCGGTTGGACGGCTCTGCACAGGGTGCTGCGGCCCGAGCTGTACAGCGCCGCCCGCGCGTTCGAGCCGAACGGCAGCACCCTGGTCCTGCGCGAACCCCAGGTCGGCGGCGGCACCTGGACCTGGTCGGGAAGCTGGCAGTTCCACAGCAGTGGCGGCCCCTCGGGGCGCTACGGAGCCGCCATGGCGCCCTATGCCGGCGGCATGCTGCTGTTCGGCGGGCTCGACGCGGCATACCTGCCGCTGTGGGCGCTGTTCGACGAGACCTGGCACTGGAACGGCGCCGGTTGGGCACGCCTGCAGCCGAGCCAGGCGCCCACCGCGCGGTTCGAGCACTCCCTGGTGGCGGCGGGCAGCACCGTGCTGCTGTTCGGGGGCCGCACCATCCAGGGCGAGAGTGACGAGACCTGGACCTTCCAGGCCGGCGCGTGGGCGCTGCAGATGTCCGCTCCAGCACCGAGCCCCCGCCGCCAAGCCTCTCTGGCCTACGATGCAGCGCGGCAGCGGGTGGTGTTGTTCGGCGGCATGAGCCAGAGCCAACTGCTGGGCGACACCTGGGAGTGGGACGGCGCCATTTGGCAGGCCACCACACCGACCCTGCAGCCACCGGCGGGGATCTGGCCGATGGCCCACACCCCGAACGGCGTGGCCATGCCAACCGACGGCGGTGGGTTCTGGACCTGGACCGGCGCGAATTGGCTCAGCAGCAGCGTGGGCTCGAGCTCGCTCGGGCCGCGCCTCGAACCAGCAGCGATGGGGTTCGACGTGGCACAACAGCGACTCCGCGTGGTGGACCAGCTGGGTGATGGTCACGAACTCCTGGTGGCGCTGCCGCTCGTGGCCGGCTCTGGTTCGGGGTGCGGCAGCGGCCCCGAAGTGCGCCTGCTCGGCGAACCACGCTTGGGCTCGGCCCCCCTCGTGCACTGTGCCGGCGCCAGCAATGCGGCGGTGTTCACCCTGTATGGACTGTCCGCAGCGTCGGTGCCGTGGGCGCCGAGCTGCTTCCAACAGGCGGCGGGCGACGCGCTGCACTTCGGCAGCACCAACGCACTCGGACAGCTCGACATCCCGTTCGTGATTCCGGCCGTGACCGCGCTGCGCGGGGTGCAGGTGCACGTGCAGTCGGCCGTGGTGGACGGCGGGCCGGTGTTCGGCGCGTCCCTGACCGGGCCCCTCACGCTGTCGATCGGCGGGTGAGGTTGGCCGCAGGTTGACGGCAGCGCGGGGCGCATCGATCGGCAGGTGAGCCAGCCCGCGGCGCAGCGCACGGGCGCGCGGCGCTAGCCCACCGCCAACCCCGCGCCCGCCAGCAACGTCTTCACCGCCGCCACCGCCGCCCCGAGCTGCGCTGCGTCCTTGCCCTTGCCCTGCGCCATCTCCGGCTTGCCACCACCGCCGCCGCCGAGCACCGCCGTGGCCGCCTTCACGAGGTCACCGGCCTTCACTTTGCCGTGCAGAGCGGGGCTCACCGCCGCCACCACCCCGACCTCGGTCCCCGCGGGGCAGAACAGCACCGCCGCCACCGGATCGACGGCCTTGCGCAGCATCGCCAGCAGCTCCTGCGCATCCTTGGTCTCGAGCCCGGGGCGCTCGAACACCACCGCGTGCCCAACCGCGTTGGCCAGCACCGCGGCGCGCAGTTTGGTCAATTCGGCCGCGAGGTCGGGTGCCAGCGCCTTCTCCAGCTCCTTGCGCACGCGCTTCAGCTCGTCGCCGAGTTCCTGCACGCGGTCCACCACCTTGTCGGTGGCGACCTTGAGCGACGTGGCGAGGCTGGCCAGCGCCAGCCGTTCGCGCTGCGCCAGTTCGAGCGCCACCGTGCCGGTCACCGCCTCGAGCCGGCGCGTGCCGGCGGCCACCGCGGTCTCGGTGGTGATGCGGAACGAGCCGATGTTGCCGCTGTTGCGCACGTGCGTGCCGCCGCACAGTTCCTTGCTGAACTCACCGACCTGCAAGGTGCGCACCGTGTCGCCGTACTTCTCGCCGAACAAAGCGACGAAGCCCGCTTGGCGCGCCGCGGCGAGCGGCTGCACCACGGCTTGGACGTCGGTGGCGAGCAGGATCTGCTCGTTGACCAGAGCCTCGACCCGCTGCAGCTGCTCGGCCGTGGGCTTCTCCGGCTGCGTGTAGTCGAAACGCAGGCGCTCGGGCGAGACTTCCGAACCGGCCTGGCTCACGTGGTCGCCGAGCACACGCTTCAAGGCCGCGTGCAGCAGGTGCGTCGCGGTGTGGTTGCGTTCGGTGGCGCGCCGCGCCTGGCTGTCGACCGCGAGCTGTGCTGGCTGGCCGGCCAGCAGATGGCCTTCTTGGACCACGGCCTGGTGCAGGTGGAAGCCGTCGAGGGCGGTGGTGTTGGTCACGGTGGCCACGCCCGTGGCGGTGCGGATCGTGCCGCGGTCGCCGACCTGGCCGCCGCCCTGGGCGTAGAACGGCGTCGCGGCCGCGACCAGCAGCACCTTCTGCCCCGCATCGGCGCGCGGCAGCAACCGATCGCCGTCGCCGACCAGCGCCTGCAACGGTGCTTCGGCAGCGAGCTGCGTGTAGCCGGTGAACGGCCCGGGCCGGTGCCCAGCGTCGCGCAGTTTCACCGCGACGCTGGCGGTGAACACGGCGTCGGCGGTCGCCATGCTGGCGCGCGCGCGCTGGCGCTGTTCTTCCATGGCGCGCTCGAACGCCGCTTCGTCGAGCCGGTGGCCGCGTTCCTCCATCACCTTCTGCGTGATGTCGACCGGGAAGCCGTAGGTGTCGTGCAGCTGGAAGGCGAACTCGCCGCTGCCGGCGGTGCAGGCGCCGGCCGCGGGGGTCGCGGCCGTGGCCAGGAACTGGTCGAGGCGCTGCAGACCCTGGCGGTAGACCTGCAGGAAGTTCTCCTCCTCGCCCTTCAGGATCGCCCGGCACTGGGCCGCGTTCTCGCGCACTTCGGGATACTGATCGCCCATCAGCTGCCCGACCAAGTCGACCATGGCGAACAGGAACGGCTCGTGCAAGCCGAGTTCGTAGCCGTCCCGGGCGGCGCGGCGCAGGATCTTGCGCACCACGTAGCCACGGCCTTCGTTGCTCGGCAGGGCGCCGTCGGCGATGCAGAAGGTGACCGCGCGCACGTGGTCGGCGATGCGCCGCATGCGGATGTCGCGCTTCGGATCCGTGCCGTAGGGCACGCCGGTGCGGTTGGCCAGGTGGTCGAGGTACGGGCGGAACAGCTCGGTCTCGAAGTTGTTCTTGGCGCCCTGCAGGACCGCGGCGATGCGTTCGAGGCCGAGGCCGACGTCGATGTTCTTCTGCGGCAGCGGCTTCAGGGTGCCGTCCGGTTGGCGATCGAACTGCGTGAACACGCAGTTGCCGACTTCGGTGAACCGGTTGTCGGGCAGCGACTCGAGACCCTGCTTGGGCGGATAGGGCTGGCCGGGCTGGCTGTCGTAGTAGATCTCACTGCACGGGCCGCACGGGCCGTTCGGCCCCTTGCTCGGCGCCTCGGCCGGCCAGAAGTTCTCCTTCTCGCCGAAGCGGAACACCTTGTCGGGCGACAGGCCGATGTGCTGCGTCCAGATCGCGAACGCTTCGTCGTCGTCGCGGTAGACGGTCACCACCATGCGCTCGGCCGGGATGCCGCAGACGTCCTTGAAGAACGTCCAGATCCAGGTGATGCACTCCTTCTTGAAGTAGTCGCCGAAGGAGAAGTTGCCCAGCATCTCGAAGAACGTGTGGTGCCGTGCAGTGAACCCCACGTTGTCGAGGTCGGGCACGCGCAGGCACTTCTGCGCGGTGCTGATGCGCCGGTATGGCAGCGTGCCCTTGCCCAGGAACATGTCCTTGAACTGGTTCATGCCGGCCCCGGTGAACAGCAGGGTCGGGTCGTTGGCCGGCACCAGCGAGTCGGAAGGCAGGATCTGGTGGCCCTGCTGCGCGAAATGCTGCAGGTAACGGCGACGGATCTCGGCGGCGGTGAGCGGCTTCATGGGCGGCGGGCGATGGAACCGGGAGCCCGGGCGGGGATCGCCGCGGGTTCCGGGGCAAAGGTTGTAGCGAATGGCCCGGCGGCAGGGAATGCCGCGCTCGCGCGCCATCGCCCGCGGTGGAGCGCCAACCGCAGGCCGGCGCGCGCGAGAGCCGGCCGACCCCGCTTCACTCCCAGCGGTTCTTCGCGATCGCCGCCAGCACCTGTTCGGCCGCGCGCACCGCGGCTACCCCGTCCTGGCCGGACACCACCGGCTGGCTGCGCTGCTGCACCGCCCGCAGGAACGCCGCCAGCTCCTCCTGCAGCGGGTTGCCCTCGTTCAGCTCGAGGTTCTGCACCCGCAGCAGGCCATCGAACACGAACTTCCACAGGTCGCCGACCTGGCTCTTGTCGATCTGGTCGAGGTCGAGTTTCTGGAAGTCCCAGCCCTCGGCTTTGGTCACCACCATGCCCTGGGCGGTCTGGAAGTCGAGGCTGGCGTAGCCCTCGCGGCTGAACACGCGCATCTTGCGCAGCGGCTTCAACGCCACCCGGTTGGCGGTCAGGTGCGCCACCGCACCGTTCTGGAACTTGATGATCGCCGAAGCCATGTCCTCGGCCGGCGTGAACACCGCGCCGCCGAACGCTTCGACCGACACGATCTCGCTCTGCACCAGCGCCAAGACCAGGTCCAGGTCGTGGATCATCAAGTCGAGCACCACGCCGATGTCCGTGCTGCGGAACGAGAACGGCGCCAACCGGTGCGACTCGATGTAGCGGGCACTCTTGCCGATCGCAGCGATGCCGCGCAGCGCCGGATTGAAGCGTTCGACGTGGCCGACCTGCAGGATGCGACCGTGCCGTGCGGCCAGGTCGACCAGCACCTGGCCGTCCTGCGAGGTGCGCGCGATCGGCTTCTCGACCAGCACGTCGACGCCGTGCTCGAGGAACAGGCTCGCCACTTCGCGGTGCAGGCGGGTCGGCACCACCACCGACACGGCGTCGACCTTGCCCAGCAGTTCGCGCGGGTCGGCGAACGCCGGGACGCCGTAGGTGGCGGTGGCATGGGCACGCGCCGCTTCGCTCGGGTCGGCGATGCCGACCAAATCGCAATCGAGGCCCTTCAGGAGCCGCAGGTGGTGCTTGCCGAGGTGGCCGATGCCGACCACACCGATCCGCACCCGACCCGCAGGGCCAGCTCCGGAACCACCCGAACCAACCTTCGGCACAGCGCTCCCATTCGGCACAGAGACCATCCTGTCAGGCGTCCAGCAGAGTGAACTTGAGTTCGGCTTCGGCGACCAACCGGCCGCCGACCTTGCAGCGCGCGCGCACGTGGCCGAGCTGCGGCTTGGCGCGGATCGTCTCGACCTCGATGCGCAACTGGTCGCCGGGCACCACCGCGCCACGCATCTTGACCTTGTCGATGCTCCACAGCACCGCCAGCTTGCCGGTGTTCTCCAGCTTGCGCAGCAGCAACACGCCGGCGAGCTGCGCCATCGCTTCGAGCTGCAGGACGCCCGGCATGATCGGCTGCTCGGGCCAGTGCCCCTGGAAGAACGGCTCGTTGATGGTGACGTTCTTGATCGCCACCGCGCGCTGGAAGCCGTCGAGCTCGATCACGCGGTCGATCAGCAGGAACGGATACCGATGCGGCAGCAGCTTGAGAATCTGCCGGATGTCCAGCCCCGAGTCGAGCGTGGCCTCGCCCTGCTCCTGCTCGCGTTCGCGTTCTTCCTGGATGCGCTGCACCAGCGCCATGTTGAGGCCGTGGCCCGAACGGGTGGCGATCAGATGCGCGTCGAGGTCGACCCCGGCGTTGGCCAGGTCGCCGACCAGATCCAGGATCTTGTGTCGCGCCAACTCGTCGTCCCAGCGCAGCGCGTTGGCCTGCGGACCCTCGGGGCCCATCACCAGCGTGTTCTGCGGGTTGGCGCCCTTGCCGAGGCCCGCCGCGCGCAGCGCTTCGACCTCGTGGGCGAACACGAAGGTGCGCGCCGGCGCGATGTCGCGTTCGAAGTTCTCGGCCGACAGCTCGAAGCCGACGATCTGCTTGGCCCCGAGCGCCCCCCCGGGCTTGGCCGGGTAGTCGAGGTGGTACTCCACCGTCAGCTTGCCGGTGCCCGGCAAGGCCACCAGGCTCGCCGCGCCTTCGCGCACGTAGATCGGTTGCTTCACCGACCAGATCGGCCGCTGCGCCCGCAGCTCGACGCTGCCCACTTCGCGCAAGCCGCGGCAGAACTCGACGGCGGCACCGTCCAAGCCCGGCACTTCCTCGCCATCGATCTCGACCGTCGCGTTGTCGATGCCCAGCGCGTAGAGCGCCGCGAGCAAGTGCTCGCAGGTGTAGACCTCGGCCTTGCCGTCCTGGATGCAGGTGCGGCGCTGGCGGGCCTTCATGTTGCTGCCCTGGGCGCGCACCGTCGGGTGGTCGTCCAGGTCCATGCGCACGAATTGCACGCCGGTGCCGGCCTCGGCCGGCCGCACCACCACCAGCACTTCCTTGCCGGAGTGCAGGCCGGCGCCGCGAAACTCGACCGGCGCCTTCAGGGTGCGCTGCGGCCGCGACGCGGCGACCACCGGACCATCGGGCAACACCGCACTCACCGACTGCCGTCCTTGGCCGGAGCAGCCGGTTTCTCGGCAGGTGCCTTCTCGCCGAGCACCTTGAGGTACTTGGCGACGGCGGCGGTCAGGTCGACCTCCTCGGCGGAGAACCACACGGTGCGCCGGTCGTAGGCGCGCAGCCGCTGCTGTTGGGCGCGGTCTTCGTCCTTGGACAAGTCGTCGCCGCTCGGGTTGGCATTCATGCGCAGCACCACCTGCACGCCCTTCAGCTTCGCCACCTCGGCAGTGGCGCGTTCGGCTTCGCTGTAGAGCGCGATCAGGCCGCGCTCGCTCTCGACGTCCATCTCGCGACGGAACAGCTCCTGCAGCAGCTTGCCGCGCTCCAGAGTGGTCTTGATCTCCAGCGCCGCCATCTCGGCCTGGTCCGAGCCACGCTTCATCAAGCCGAGATCGCGCTTCATCTGCTCCAACTGCTTGTCGAGCGCTTCCAGCCGCTCGGCATGGCCCTTGCGGAGCGCATCGAGCCGCTCGCGTTCGGCCTGCATCTTGGGGCTGCCTTCGAGCGCGCGGTCGATGTCGACCACCCCGACGACGGTAGGCGCCTGGAACGGCACGCCGAGCGCGGTGGGCAGAAGGCCGCCGGCGACCAGCGCCGCGGTGGTGAGCCAGACTTTCGAGAGCCAGACTTTCGAGGAGGCCATGGTCAGGGGGATTCGGCGGAAGACTGCGAACCGGGCAGGCTAGCGCCAAGCGCACCGAAAGGCACGCAGGAGCCGGGGGTTCCCACCCGTGCCCCGCCGGCGATTGCCCAACCACCCCCCCGCCGCCTAGCGTGGCCCCATGCCGGCCATCGTGCACTTCCAACCAGAGGCCTACACCGCGCTGCTCGCCGCAGTGGGGCGTGCCTGGCCGGCCGAAGCCGCGCTGGCGCTCGGCGGCACGGGCGAACCGTTCACGGTGCGCGCCGTCCAGCCCCTGCCGAACACGGCCCGGAGCCAGGATCGTTTCCAGGTGCCTGCCGCCGCCTTCGCCGCGGCCGAACACCACCTGCGGCAGGCCGGGCACCCGTGGCTCGGGTTCGCCCACAGCCACCCCGGGGGAAGCCCTCGGCTCTCCCCACGCGACCACCAGCAGCTCTGGCGCGGCTGCCTGCAGGTGGTGGTGGCGGGCCCCACTCCTGGGCAGTTGTCCCTGGCCGCCTTCTTCGGCACCGCCGCGGGCTTCGAGGCCCTGCCGATCGAGCTGCCCACGGCGCGCGCACGGGAGGCCCTCTCGTGATCCTGGGCATCGGCACCGACCTCGAGTCGATCGCACGCATCGAGGGGTTGTGGCGGCGCGCCGGAACGCGGTTCCTGCAGCGCATCTACACGGCCGCGGAAGTGGAGTACTGCCTGTCCCGCGCCGAACCAGCGCCGTCGCTGGCGGCGCGGTTCTGCGCCAAGGAAGCGGTGATGAAGTGCCTGGGTTCGGGCTGGGCGGACGGGGTGCGTTTCCGCGACATCGAAGTGGTGCGAGCCGCGAGTGGCGCGGTGGCGGTGGTGCTGCACGGGCAGGCGGCCGCACGGGCCGCGGCGCGCGGGATCGCGCGGGTGCATCTGAGCCTCAGCCACGGCGACGGACGGGCGCTGGCGTTCGCGGTGGCGGAGGGCGGTTCGGCCGGGTGAGGCGCGGGGACGACGGCAAGCGCCTCATCCTGAAGCAGTCACGCGTTCCAGTGCCGCCGCGGCGCCCCCGAGGAAGGTCTGGAAAGTGCCTTCCAACCGGCGCGTCGGCGCGCCATGGTTCACCACGTCCCCACGTGAACTTGCCGATCCTCGCCCGGTTTCGCGCCGGCTCCTTCCTGCTCGCCACGGCATCGGCCTTGCTGGCGCAGACCGCAACCGCGCCGCTGCCCAAAGCCAAGCCTTCGAACGCCGACGGCCGCCGCAACGCTGCGGTCGAGCCATTCCCCAACCTCGGCCTGCTGGTGCGCGACGACGCCGCCAGCGTGCTCAACGAGCTGTGGGTGCTCGGCCGCTACCACGGCCAGTACTATTGGGCGGACGGCAACCGCGGCGACGACGAGGGCTACGAGAACCGACGCTTCCGGCTCGGCACGCAGATGCGGCTGTTCCAGGACCTGACGCTGCACGCGCAGTCGGTGAGTGGCGACCAGGCCACCGGCACGGACTT
Source organism: Planctomycetota bacterium (assembly GCA_016795295.1). Lineage (GTDB taxonomy): Bacteria > Planctomycetota > UBA1135 > UBA1135 > UBA2386 > JAEUHP01. Next base: position 34,188 of record JAEUHP010000046.1, read on the forward strand.
CGACGATTTCGATCCCGAGTACAACGGCTTCACCGAACTGTGGGCCGGCTGGCGCTGCCACGAGTCGTTCATGCTCACGATCGGCCAGCAGAAGCACCGCTTCACACACGATCGCAACGTCAGCAGCCGCTACATCAACACGCTGGAGCGGTCGATGCTGACCAACATGTTCCGCGCCGACTACACGCCGGCCGTGACCGGCTCGGGCCGCATCGGCGCCTGGAGCTACTACGCCGGCGTGTTCAGCAACGCAACCGGCCGTGACATGGTGACGGCGTTCACGGAGCTCGACTCCGGCCACTCGCTGCTCGGCTCGGTGACGCGGGACCTCGGCGACCGGCTCGGGACGGACAGCGCGTTCCTGAACGTCTCGGCGGTTCACAGCGACGCCAACGACCGGTCGACCAACCTCAACTACTTCGAGACGGGACTCGCTTCGGCACTGATCCTGACCCGAGGCTCGTGGTCGCTGGTGAGCGAGGCGACCGCCGGCCTCGGCAACAGCCAAGGCGACGCCTACGCCCTCAACCTGCAACCCGGCTGGTTCCTGACGGACCAGTGGCAGATCGTCGGCCGCTACCAATGTGCTTGGAGCGACGGCCAAGAGGGGCTGCGCGCGCAGGGCCGTTACGAGCGGCGCGCCGGCATGACGACCGGCGACCTGTACCAGGCCGGCTACCTCGGCCTCAACCACTACCTCGCCGGCTATCGCGTGCGCATGCTCTACGGCGTCGAGTATGCGACGATGGACGGACAGGACTGCTGGACCGCGTCGATCATGTTGCGGGTGTTCTTCGGCCCGCACTCGCGCGGGCCGTTCCCGATGGGCGACACGCTGCCGGGCACCTTCTTCTGAGCGCCGCGGCACGGATGCCGTGATCGACCACGAGCAGGCCACCGCAGGATGCTGGCACTCGAGCGGGACCAGACTGGATCAGCACCACGGCCGAGAGTTGACCGAGAGCATCGCCACCCACACAACCAGAAGTTCCTCGGTGCCGGCCGTCAGGCCTCTCCTTGCCCTTGTTTCTCGACTAACGAATGGGGGCACAGACCACCCGGATTCCGCCAAGGTAGTAGATGCCAGTAGGACCGTCTACGGCGCGGTACGCGGACCGGCAGACACTGGAGCGGCTGAACCAGCCGCCGCCCCGGATGATCCGAAGAATGCCGCTGGCCACATACGGATCGGACACCGGTCCCGCTGGGTAGTTCACGGGGGAGAATCCCGCACTGTCGAGACACCACTCCCACACGTTGCCGTGCATGTCGTGCAGGCCCCACGCATTCGGGGCATGAGAGCCAACGGCGCTTGTCCGACCGCCCCAGGTCGGGTCGGGGACGCAAAACTGGTTCGCATTCTCGTCGTAGAAGTTCGCCTGCCCGCAGCTCAGGCTGGCTCCCACGTGGAACTCCGTCGTCGTTCCCGCACGGCAGCAATACTCCCACTCGGCTTCCGTCGGCAAACGATACACATAGCCAGATGGCAAGCGACCCGCGGCCTGCTCTTGTGCCGTCAAGGCCTGGCAGTACAGCATCGCCACGGACCACGAGATCGGCTCCACAGGGCGCTGCGGGTCTGGGAACGCCGAAGGATTGTAGCCCATCAAGGCCTGGAACTCGGCCTGCGTCACCTCATACCTGCCCATCCAGAACGGACGCGTAATCGTCACCTGATGAACGGGGCGCTCCCATGCCAGCGAGTAGTAAGGTGCGCCAGTCGTCGCATTCGAACCCATCTGGAACGTCCCAGCCGGAATCAACACCATGTTCCGATGCGCCGGCGGACCACCCGCCAGCACGATCTCCAGCTCATTGTCCGACAGCGACAGCACCCCAGCCCCCATCGCCAGGTCGATCGACTGCAGGTCCCAAGGCATGCCGACGAACGAAGGATCGCTCGGAATCGACAAGGTATGCGCCACACTGCCGCCAGGGCCGAACACCCCGGTGAATGCACTCACCGAATTCGCCGGATCGACGCGCAAGGTGCCCTGCACCGTGAATCCGGGCACCGACAGCGGCATCGTCCCGGCGAACGGCGGCATGCACCACAGGAATGCGTACAAGTTGCCGGCAGCAGAGGCCGGGTGGCTGACGCCAAACGACGCCGTCTGCCCCAGCACTGCAGGCGCGAGCAACTGCATCGTGCGACCAGTGCCCTGGGCCAGCAACAAGGGGGCAGCCAGTGCAGCCCAAACACAGACAAGAAGTGGGTTTCGCATGAGAATCGGGGATGGGTATGAGGTTCACGCTGCGGCCCGACACCAACGGGGCCCAAGAGCCGCCACTCCAACCATGGTCTTGACGGCTGGATGGGCGAAGCGACACCCCTCGTTCCGGCACTGGGCCTGCAGTGCCTGGCCGGGCGGGAGTCGCTTCGAGCTGCCTCGTCCGCAAAGCTCGGGTTCGTCACCAAAATCTGCCGACTTCGCGCATCTTCCCCAGAAACTTCCGGTGCCAAGGGGCTGCGGCACGCAAGGCTCGGTGCTTGTCACTGCCTGAACAAGCGCCTGTGAATCCTCGCTGTTGCGACTTCGGCATTCGCCGCTCCGCCGCCATGCAGAAGGGCACGAGGATCTTGGCCCCACGGCCCCGCGTCGCCCAAACTACCGCCCGGACGCAACGCCGGGGCCGCGGACGCCATCCAGATCTGCCACCGGAACCCCCTCACGCAGAAAACAGAACTCCTCCACTGGCCCGTGCGCCTCGAACCAGTCCAGGTCCTCGGGGCGGACCAGGCAGGCGTGGCCCAGGTGGCGCCGGATGGCCACGGTCCGCGATCGGCCGTGCAGGACGAACGACCACCCGTCGAGGTCGAGCGCCACCTCGGTGCCAGAACTCCGCCAGCGCCCAGCCCCGCGTTGCCGCAGCAAGCCGTTGCTGAACCGCGCCCACCGGAGCCGCCCGGCCGGCAGCAGTTCGAACTCCTCCCGCTGGTCGGGGCCGACCAGAAAGCGGTAGTTGCCGACGAGCTCCTCGTCGGGCACCGCACGCGGCGCCGTAGCGCACGCGGTGCCGAGCAGGCTGGCGGCGAGCAGTTGGGTTCGCGTGCAGCGCATCGAAGGGGCGCGGTCGGTGCCGAAGGACGCTTGGAGTAGCACCCGGTCACCGTTCGCGTAACCGCCGACGGGGCCACCCGCAACCCCCAAGTCCCGCAGCGAACGGCCCGGGCTGGCCGAGCTCCGCCGGCTGCGATACCCTGACCAGCGAGTGCGCGGGGCGGCTCGAGCCAACCGCCGGCGGCAGCGCACCGCGCCTTCCGCAACCAGCCCCCCCATGCCCGACGACCTCACCATTGCCCTTGCCTCGCTGCGGTTCACAGGCAATCGCTTTGCCGGCCACGCCCTGGATGTCGAATGCACTCAGGAATTGCTCGCCTACCGCACGCTGGTTCTCGAGTGCGCCAAGGAGCTCTGGCGGCGCAAGAACCCGGGTCGTGTGCGCCTGCCCAGGGGCTTCGAGGACGGCTTCCGGCTCCAGTTCGACCACCTGGGCGAGGGTTCGACCACCGTGCCACTGAGGCGCCTGCGTGACCCGGCGCAGTCGGGCCCCGCTCTCGACGACGAATTCGACGAGGCGGCCGCGCTGGTCGATGCGGCGATCACTGCAGCGGGGCAGGATGCCCTGCTCCCGCAACAGATGCCCGCGAGCGTGATCCCCCTGTTCGCCAGCTTCGGCCGGACCCTGCGCGAGGACGAGGTGTTGTTCACCCGAGCCCGCGGCTCGCTGGGCGAAGCTGCCTACACGCAGAAGGCTCGTGCCACACTGGCAGATTGGGTCAGCCCGACCTACGAAGACAAGGTGCAGCTAGAAGGCGAAGTTCGGATGGCCAGCCTCGGTACCGGTGTGTTCCGGCTCCACATCGCCGAGGGCGGCAGCCAGGTCGAAGGCCGCTTCGCGCCAGAGCAAGAAGCTCTCGTTCTCGAAGCCCTGCGCGGCCACCGCAGCACCCGGCTCCGGGTCGTCGGCATCGCCGAATTCTCGCTGCGTGAACGCCAGATCAAGCGGCTGGTGCGCATCGACGAATTGAGCTTGGCAAGTCCGGTGGACGACGCGTTCGACGCATCCGCACCGCCCATCTGGGAGCGGTTGTCTCAGATCGGGCAAGAGGCGCCACCAAGCACCTGGGACGCGGTGCCGACCGACCTCTCACAACGCATCGACGACATCGTCTACAAGCACAAGGACGGCGGACGGTGAAGGCAGTCTTCGCCGACACAGGCTACCGGACAGCCTTGCTCAACCCGAAAGACCAGTTGCACGACAAAGCCGTGCAGGTATCGCAGACGCTTGGGCAGCGCCGCATCGTGACTTCCGAGATGGTCCTGGACGAGTTGCTTGCCGCCCTGTCGATGGTCCCGCAACGCCCCCTCGCCGTCCGCTGCGTGGAGGCGATCCGGGCCGATCCGAACGTCGAGATCGTGCCCCAGACGTCGCTGCAGTTCGAGGCAGCCTTCGCCGAAAACCGCAGTCGACGCGACAAGGAATGGAGCCTCACCGATTGCGCGTCCTTCGTACTCATGCGCACGCGCGGCCTGAGCGAAGCCCTCGCCCACGACCACCACTTCGTCCAAGCTGGGTTCGTTGCCCTGCTGCGCTGAAAACGAATCAGCTCTGCCCCCCCACCCAATCACCTTGACGCCGCCCTCCGTTCCCCCGACGCTCCAGCATGCCCTCCGGCCACGGCCCCACCACCCCGCCCCCCTCTGAACCGGCCGCCGACCCGTTCGCCCAGGTCCCCGGGGCCCTGCGCCCAGCCCTGCACCGCAAGGGCTTCACCCGCCTCACCCCCGTCCAGCAGGCGGTGCTCGAGGCCGACCGCGGCGAACGCGACCTGCGCATCACTTCGCAGACCGGCTCGGGGAAAACCGTGGCGCTCGGCTTCGCGCTGGCCGCAAGGCTCGCGACCCCGGGTGCGACCGGCCCGTGCGCTTTGTGCATCGCCCCCACCCGCGAATTGGCCATGCAGCTCGGCGCCGAACTGGCTTGGCTCTACGCCGACCTGCCCTCGGTGCACTGCGAAGTGGTGACCGGCGGCACCAGCGTGCGCCGCGAACAGATGCAGTTGCGGCACCGCCCGCGCCTCGTGGTCGGCACCCCCGGCCGCCTGCTCGACCACGTGCGTTCGGGTTGCCTCGACCTCTCTTCGGTGCAGCAGCTCGTGCTCGACGAAGCCGACCAGATGCTCGACCTCGGCTTCAAGGACGAACTCGACGCCTTGCTCGAGGCGATGCCGGCGGAGCGCCGCACCCACCTCGTGTCGGCGACCTTCCCCGCGGCCGTGCGTGCCCTCGCCGACCGCTGCCAAAAGGACGCGTTGCACATCGCCGGCACTGCTGCCGACCAGAGCCACGGCGACATCGAGCACATCGCCCTCAAGATCGGCGCGCGCGACCACTACGCGGCGCTGGTCAACCTGCTGTTGCTGGCGGGCGACGAACGCACCTTGGTGTTCGTGCGCACCCGCGAGGACACGTCGTCGCTGGCCGACAAGCTGGCTGCGGACGGCTTCCTCGCCCTGCCGATCCACGGCGACCTGGCCCAGGCGCAGCGCACGCGCACCCTGGAAGCATTCCGCCGCGGCACCATCCACACCCTGATCGCCACCGACGTGGCCGCACGTGGCCTCGACATCCAGGACGTGCGCGCGGTGGTGCACGTCGACCCGCCGATCGACGCGGCCACCTACGTGCACCGCAGTGGCCGCACCGGGCGGGCCGGGCAGAAGGGCCGCAGTTACCAGCTGGTGGTGAAGTCGCGCGAACAGCGCACCCGGCGGCTGTACCAGTTGGCGAAGGTCACCGCGGTGTGGGCGGCGGCGCCGACCCCCGACGAGGTGGTGGCGCGGCAGTGGCGCCGCGCGGCGGCGCTGGCCGAGACCGTCCTGGCACAGAATCCCGAACCCGCCGCCGACCACCGGGCGGTGGCGGCGGCCCTGCTCGCGGGCCGCGATGCCACGGCGGTGGTGGCGGCGCTGCTCGAACGCACCGCAGCCGGCGTGCGCGAACCGATGCCGGTGGCCACACCGAAGCAAGCGGACGGTGCGGGACGTTCGGTGTTCGCCGAACCGGCTGGCGAGCCGGCAGTGGCCAAGGTGGCAGTGGCCAAGGTGGCAGCGGCCAAGGTGGCAGCGGCGGCGCCCTCACCGCCGCCAGAGGTGCCCAGTCGAAAGGCGGCGGCAGAGACAACCGCGCATCCAGCACCTGAGGCGGCCACACCTGCGGTCGATCCACCGGCACCGAGCCGCCGCCTCGCCGCGAGCCAACGCGGCAGCAGCAAAGCGCCACCCTCGTGGAAGCGTCCGCCCGCAGACGCACCCGCCGGCCACCCCGGCGCCACCGGTGGCTTCGTGCGGTTCCGGATCAACTGGGGCACCCGCGATGGCGCGGAGCCGCGGCGCATTCTGGCGCACGTGTGCCGGAGAGGCGAAATCGAGAGCCATCAAGTCGGCGCCATCCGCCTGCAGCCCTTCTACGCAACGTTCGAGGTGCAGGCCGCAGTGGCGGCTGGGTTCGCGCGCAAGGTGGCCAAGCCGGATCGCCGCGACCCGGGGCTTGCCATCGTGCGCGACGGCGACCGGCCGCGGTGAAGCAGGGCACCGCGCGGCAACGAACTGGCACCGAGGCACCCTCGGCGCGCCCAACGAACGGCCGGCGGTCGCGCCCCCCTCACTGCCCGAACGCGCGCACCACGACTTGCACCACGGCCAATTCCTGCCGCGGCAGCACCCACAGCTCCGCCGGGCGGTTGGCCTCCAGCGGCCGCGCCTCGTCCAACACCACCACCCCCTCCCACTCGACCTTGACCCGCGCCCGCTTCGGGCCGAACGGCGCGCCGATCTCGACCGCGAGCCGGTGCACCGCCCCGGGCAGCGCCAGGGCCGCCTTCGGCTGCAGCGTCTGCGCCATGGCCCGGGCGAACGCCTTCTGCACCGCGTCCTCGCGGCGCACATCGCCGTCGACGAACGCAGCCAGCACGGCGCCTTGATTGCCGACCACCACCACGAAACCGACCCCACGCCACTCGAACACGTAGAAGCGCCGCCCCACCTGCTCGGAAGGCACCGAGAGGTCGATCTGCAACTGCACCTTGGGCGCGTTCGCGTCGACGCCGCTGCTGCACGGCAAGGCTTGCTGGACCACATCGGCCCAAGCTCGTTCGCCGCCGGTGAACTCGAGGCCGCTCTTGCCGAGCAGCCAGCCGTCGCGTGCCGAACGCAGCAGGGCCGCGCTGTCCACCACCACCTGGCTGCGCAACGTCTCGCCGTCGATCTCGACCGCGGTGACGGCACCGGCCGGAGCGGCCTTGGCCAGCGCCTCGGCGAGTTCGCGCTGCCGACGCTGCAGCTCGCTGAAGGTGCGGGCCGCGCGCAGCAGCAGGCGCTCGGTGTCGGACTGTTGTTCGGCGGGCACGCGCAACGCGCAGGTGCGGATGGCGCTCTCCAGGTCGGTGATCGAGCCGCCGGCGCGTGCCGCCGCGAGGGTGGCTTGCAGGCGTTGGAAGTCCGCTCTCCGGTCGACCACCGGGGTCTCTTCGCCCGCGCGCGCACGCAGCACGCGCGGCCAGACCGCGTCCTGCAGCCAACCGTCGCCGCCGTTGCCAAGGCGAGCGGCCACCACTTCGAGATCGTACGCCAACAACGCCGCCACCAGGGTGCCGAGCGCAGCCTGGTCGCGCGGCAACTTCGCCAGCGGATCGCCGCCAGTGCGCTGCAGCGTCCCGAGCAGTTCGCCGAGTCGGTAAGCGACCAGCACGGTGCTCTCGGCGGCCTGGCCCGGCACCAGCTTCACGAGCTGTGGCGTGCCGGCCAGATTGTCGACCCGCAGCTCGACGGCGAAGCCGCCGCCGCGGGGCAGAGCCGGCACCGGGCCAGGCGCCCGCGCGATCGCGCCCAGCAACGCATCGTGCACGGCCGCGGCCGCGGCGAGCGCGCGGCGGTGTTGCGCCGCCGCCTCGGTCTCCCCGCGCTCGGGCACCGGGCCGAGCACGGCGAGGCCCAGCCCAGGCGAGCCCTCCACGGCCGCGCGCCACGCGAGGTCCAGCCGCCGCTCGAACCGCTGTTCGGCAGCGCGCGCAACGGCCAGGGCGAGCGCTGCGTCGAACTCGGCGAGGCGCGCTTCGACCGCAGGCCAGGGGTCGTGCCCCGCACTGCTGCGGAACCGCCCGGGACCCGGCCAGACCTCCCGCAGGTTGGCCCGCAGGCGCACCAGCGCGGCCTGCAACACTTCGGCACTGGTGCCCGAGGCCAGGGCCGCGCGCAGCTCCGCGAGCACCGCTTCGACCTCCTGCTGCAAACCGGCGGCGGCCGCTCGCTCGGCCGTGTCGAGTTGGCTGCGGCCGTGCAGCAGTTCCGGGTGCAGGCGCTGTTCGAGGCGTTGCAGCAGTGGCCGGGACAGGCGCTCGGGCCGCGGCACGCGCGCGCCGTTGGCGAACAGCGGCAGAGCGTCGGCCCACAGCCGTTCGGCGCCGCTGAAGTCGCCGGCGCGCAGCCGTTCGTCGATCAGGTTCGGCAGAGCCGTCGTCAGGAAGCGCTCGAACTGGCGCACCAGCGCGGCGTCGCGCTCGAGCAGTTCCTGGTCGAGGGCAGCCCCCAACACGTCGAGGCGCGGCAGGGGCGCGAACGCCGCGAGCTGGTCCGGCCACAGACCGGTTTGGCGGTGCAGAGCGGGGGCCACTCGCTCCCGCTCGATGCGGGCACGGTCCGGCCACTCCAAGGGGTCGCGAGCGAACGCCACCAGCTCGGCCCAGCCATCGCCCAGCACCGCACTGACCGCGGCGGACACCGCCGCCCGCAGCCCGGCCAGTTCGAGCCGTTCGCGGCTGGCCAGCGCCGCCAGGTGCTCGGCCACCGGGTCGGCCTGCAACAGCCGCAGGTGCTGCAGCCGCGCCCCCGCCGACGGCATGGCCGCGAGCTGTCGGTCGAGCGCCAGCAGGAACGGATCGTCCGTCGTGCCCGCGGCACTCGGTGCCGGCCGCCAGACGTTGGCCACCCACACCACCGAGACCGCCGCGGTCGCCGCCAGCAACGCCACCCCGGTCCACAGCCAGGGCCGGGGCGGACGCACCCCAGCGGGCAGCGCCAAGCGGCTCGCGTCGACCGCGGGCGGCAGCGACTGCGCGACCCGTTCGAGGTCGTCCAGCAACTCGCGCGGCGTCTGGTAGCGGACGCGCAGCTCTTTGGCCAACAGCTTGCGCAGCACCAGCGACAGTCCGGGCGACAGCTCCGGATTCACCGCATCGGGCGCTTCCGGCACCTCGTGCAACACCTTGGTCAACAACTCCGCCATGGTGGCACCCCGGAACGGGGGCGTCCCAGTCGCCATGTGGTAGAGCGTCGCACCGAGCGAGTAGAGATCGCTGCGGACGTCGACGTCCTGTGGGTTGCGCGCCTGCTCGGGCGAGATGTACTGGGGCGTGCCGACAGTGGCACCGTCGCGCGTCAAGGTCAAGTCGGTCGGCCCTTTGGCCAGGCCCAAGTCGGTCAGCTTGGCGCGCCCCTGCTCGTCGATCAGGATGTTGCCCGGTTTGACGTCGCGATGGATCACGCCACTGCGGTAGGCATGGTCGAGCGCCTCGGCGACTTCGCGGCCGATCGCCAGCACTTCGGCCTCGGCGAAGCGCCCGCGTTCGGTGAGCAGCGCGCGCAGCGACTTGCCCTCGACGAACTCCATGACGAAGAAGTGGTAGCCGCCTTCCTCGCCGAGGTCGTAGCCGGTGACGATGTGCGGATGGTTCAGCGACGCCACCAAGCGCGCTTCGCGGCGCAGGCGGTCGACGTAGCGACTGTCGCGGGCCAGCGACGGCTTCAGCACCTTGAGCGCCACGATCCGCCCCAGCTTCTTCTGCCGCGCCTTGAACACCGTGCCCATGGCGCCCGCGCCGACCCGGTCGAGGATCTCGTAGTCGCGGAACGGCTGGGCGAAGGTCATGGCCGGGTCTCAGTTGCCGTCGTCCGGCTGCGGCGGAGCACCGGTGGGCTGCCCTTCGGCGTCGAGTGCGTACTTGTCGAGCTTGCGCTGCAGGGCGAAGCGCGACAGCCCGAGCAGTTCGGCGGCGCGGCTCTTGTTGCCCTGCGCCTTGGCGAACGCCTTCTGGATCTCGCGAGTCTCCAGCTCGCGCACCAAGTCCGGCAAGGTGGTGCCGCGTTCGGCGGGCACGGTGCCGTCGTCGGCGAACTGCGCCGAGGGACCGCTCTTGCCCTCGCGCACGTGCTGGCTCAGGTGGCTCTCCAACAGCACGCCGTCGCCGAGGATCGCCGCGCGCCGCAGTTCGTTCTGCAGCTCGCGCACGTTGCCGGGCCACGAATAGGCGACCAAGCGCTCCAGGGCATCGGCGCTGATGCGCAGCCTGGTGCCACCCTCGCGCGGCAGTTCGCCGAGCACCCGCTTCACCAGGAGTGGCACGTCCTCCTTGCGCTCGCGCAGCGGCGGCAAGCGCACCGGCAGCACTGCCAGTCGGTAGTAGAGGTCCTCGCGGAAGCTACCGTCGCGCACCATCGCCTCCAGGTTGCGGTTGGTGGCGCAGATCAAGCGCACGTCGACCTTGCGCGTCTCGGCACTGCCGAGTGGCCGAACTTCGCCCTCCTGCAACACCCGCAGCAGCTTCTTCTGCAGGTCGAGCGGCATGTCGCCGACCTCGTCGAGGAACAGCACGCCGTGGTGCGCGGTCTCCAGCAGACCCTTCTTGTTGCCGGTGGCGCCGGTGAACGCGCCGCGCACGTAGCCGAACAGTTCGCTCTCGAGCAGTGCTTCGGGCAGCGCCGCGCAGTTCTCGCTGACGAACGGCGCCTTGCCGCGCCGGCTGTTGCGATGGATCGCGCGCGCGATCAGCTCTTTGCCGGTGCCCGACTCACCGGTGACCAGCACCGGGTCGTCGGCATCGATGTACTTGTCGAGCAAGGCGAACACCGCCTGCATGGCGCGCCCCTGGCCGACGATCTGCTTGTACTCGTACTTGGTCTTGGGCCCGAGCTGCTGGCTCTTGAGCTCGGCCTTGATCTCGCTCAGTTCGCCGACCGTGGCCTGCAGCTGGCCCTTCAACGCCGCGTTGAGCTGGTCGACACGGTCCAGCGCCTGTTCCAGTTCGAGCTGCTTCTTCTGCAGTTGGTCGAGCGAACGCGCGTTGTGGATCGCCACGCCAGCGTGGTCCGCCAGCGACAACAGCAAGGCTTTCTCGCGCTCCTGGAACACCTGCTGCTGCAGGCGATTGTCCACGTACAGCACACCCGCGACCACCGACCGGACGCGGATCGGAATGCACAGCACCGAACGCAACCGCAGGTCGGCGACCGACTGCAGGCCGCGGAAGCGGTCGTCTTCCTGGGCGTTGGTGGTGAGTTCGGGCACGCCGGAGTCGAGCACGCGGCTGGCGATGGTGCGCGAGATCTTGAACTCCGGTGAGAGCACTTCCTCCTGGGCGAAGTTGCGCGCCACCTCGACGGCGTGTTCCCCGTGCTTGCCGAGGATCAGAAAGCCACGTTCGGCGCCGCACATGGCGATCGCTGCATCGACGATCTGGGTCAGGAGCCGGGTCAGGTCCTGTTCTTCGTTGAGCGCCCGCGCGATCTGCAGGAACGCCACCAAATCGTGCCCCGAACGCCCCTCACCGCCACCCGGCCGGGTCTCGTCCACCGACGCCTGCTCGACGGCAGGCACCTGCACGGCGATCTCGCAGCCGCCGAGTTCGAACGGCTCCCCGGGCGTCAAGGCAGCGCGCAGCACCGGCCGGCCGCGCAGCTTGGCGGGATTCTGCGCCCCGGCGTCGACCAGCACGAACTGACCGTCCTGGCGCTCGACCCGGCAATGCAGCCGGGACACCAGCCGGTCGGGCAGGAACAGATCGCACTCCCGGGAACGACCGATGGTGACCACGTCCTGGTGGAAGGCGTGGGTTTCGGTTTGGCCGTCGCGGGTGACGACGAGCAGGAAAGTACCTTGGGCCATGCGGGCGCGGCGGCAGCGGATAGTCGGAGACCCGACCACGGTAACCGACGCATCCCCGGCCGCCAGCACCGCATGGCCCCGGTGCGACCAGGTCGTACCAGATGCCACCGCGCCAACGGCTAGTCGCGGCCCAGGCCAGCGCCGTCGAGCCAGCGCTGGTACCGGGCGACCAGCCCAGCGAGGCCGGCACCGAACCGCAGCACGTTGTCGAGCCCCGCCATCTGCTGCACGCGGTCGTCGCGGAACCAACGCGCCACCGCGGCCTTGCCGTTCGGCAGGTGCCGCAACAGGAACCAACGCAGCCGGTCCCAGCCATCGCCGGCGCGCACCGACCAACTCGCCGCGGCGGCCACCCAGGACTCCGGGCAGGCCGCCCGACACTCTGCGCGGGCCGCTTCACTCCACAGGGACTCGTCACGGAAACCCAACAGGCTGGCGGCCCGCTTCTGCACGGCGAAAGTGCCACGCGGCACTCCTGCCGATTCGATCACCCAACGGGCCACTGGGCGGTCGTAGCTGCCACCGAGCCGCCACGGCGCCAACGCCGGCGAGTACGCCATGGCCACCAGTTCGGGGTGCCGCCGTCCCCCGATCATCAGGCCGGGCAGGTGGACGAAGCGATGCAGCAGGCGGACCTCCTGCAGACTCACTCCCGACAGGTCGCCGCGGCTGAGCACCGCGTCGGCCGAGCCGCGCAGATCCCACAGACGCCCGAAACCGGTCACCAGCAGCCGGCCGCGGAGCCATGGCTCGAGCGGTTGGTAGCACGCGTCCTGGCCACTGCACCCGGTGGCGAAATAGTCGGAGACCTGCGACCACGAGTCGACCCGATCGAGGCGCTCCGCGGTGTGCAGGGCAAGCCCCAAGCGCTCGGCTACCGCTGCGCCCGTGTCCTCATCACCCCGTCGTGACCGGGCGAGCGCCACGGCTTGGCGGCAGCCCGCCGCGGCCGACAGCACCGCGAGCCCCGCCGAGTCGTAGCCCGAGGAGCAGGTTGCAGTCGGGATGAGCCCTGGCGCATGCGCGAAGGTCGCGGCGAAAGTGGCCACCGCATAGTCGCGGTAGGCCGAGACGTCCGGGAACGGCGGGTCGAGGGGCTTGCGCACGCGGTGCAACTGCCCGTGCTCGTCCAGAAAGGCATTGTCGTAGGCCAGCCGTTCGAGTTCGCCGCCGTCCGGCCAGCGCACCAGAAGCCGCTCGTACCGATCGATGCCGTAGACGATGGTGGCAAACCGCGCCCCCAGCCGGCGATCGAATGGCATCGCCACACCGGCCACCGCCAGCAGCAACGCCAAGGAGTTCGCCGCCACGACACCGCGCGGCCCGCGGTAGACGAACAGCGACTCGACGTTGTGCGACGGCGCCACCAGCAAGAGCCGATCGCCGACCGGCACGACCCCAGAACCGTACACCTGCGCCGCCGGCGCGGGATCGTCGCCGAGCCCCCAGGTGCCTTCGAACCAGCCAGAGCCGCGCCGCGCCACCTGCTCGCCGAGGTGGCCGCGTGGCTGGCCGCCGCGCGGCCACGACAGCGCCCAGGCCATGGACGGCAGGGAGGCAATGCGGTGGACGGAGGTCTGCATGGGTGGCAAGTTGGCGCCCCGATCCGGTCTCAAGCTCCGTCGGGGCGATCGCCGCGGCTGCGCTTGATCTCGCCGCGATGCCGCTTCTGCTCGACGCGGCGCCGTTGGCTGCCGCGCGTCGGCTTGGTCTTCACGCGCCGCCGTTGCCGCACCAGGGCCAACGCGATCCAACTGGCCAACCTGGCCAGCGCTGCTTCGAGATTCTGGAACTGACTGCGGTGCTCGCTCGCGACCACGCACAGACGGCCGTCGGCGTCGAGGCGGTTCGGCAGCGCGGTGCGGATGCGCGCCACGTCGTCGGGCCCGAGCACCGCTTCGGCCGCCGTCAGGTCGAGGCGCAGGTCGACGCGGGTCTCGGTCTTGTTGGCGTGCTGGCCACCGGGACCACCCCCGCGCGAGAAGCTGAGATGGAAACACTCCTTGGGCAGCACTCGCCCATCCCGCAGTCGCAGCTCAGACCGCGACACGTGCCACCCAGGCCGTAGCCGGCTCGAGCCCGTGGTAGGCGTCGTGCGCAAGCCGCGCCGCACCACGCGAACCGGCGTCGGGACCGACCGTGCCCCCCAGGACGGCCCCGAAGGCGCCCAAGCGCACCGCCAACCGTTCGCGCAGCTCCGCCACGCCTTCGAGCACTCCGCCACCGCACAGCACCGGCACACCGGCCGCCTCGAGCCCCGCCGCGCGCAGCGCCGCGATGGCCAGACCGGCCAACGCTTCGGCGCCAGCGTCCAGCACTTCGTTCGCCACCGGATCGCCCGCGGCCGCCTCGGCCAGCACCACCGGCAGCTGGCCGGCCACGGCGCCGCTGTTCAGCCCCTGCAGCACCGCGCCCAGCCGCTCGACGGCCGGCGCCGCGAACGCCGCCGCCAACGCCGGCCCAAGGCTGGTCGCCGGTCCCAGGCCATCGGCCGCGAGCAGGGCCGCCGTCGCGGCGCGCCGCACCAGGTCGAACCCGCTGCCCTGGTCACCGAGCAGGTAGCCGCGACCTCCGACTCGATGCAGCGAACCGTCCCGCGCCCGCGCGATCGCGAACGAACCCGTGCCCGACCACACCAGCAACGCCGGGCCGTCCACCAGCGCCGCGGCCGCGGCCGCCAGCACGTCGCCGACGATCGCCAGCGGGAAAGCGATGCCATGGCCACGCACCGCATCGAGCAAGGCGGCACTGGTGGTGCGGTCCCCGACCCCTGCCACCGCGCACACTGCAGCGGTCGGCACACTCTGCTGCGCCGCGGTGCGCAGCACGCCAGCCAAAGCCGCAGCCGCGGCTGGAATGCCGTGCACGGTCGGCGTGGCGGTCGCCGCCTCGCCGGACAGCAGGCGCTGCGAGGGCCACCAGGCACAGCGGCACCGCGAGCCACCGACGTCCACGCCGAGAAACTGCATGCTTGCCGCTTGGTTACCGGTTCTGGCGGCAGAAACAAGTCCGGGCCATGCGCCGCCGACCGACGGCCACTGCGTGCAGCCGCGCGGCGACGGCGTATCCTGGCGACAATGGCCTTGCTCACCGCCACCGCCCAGGCCCGCCTCGGCCTGCTCGGCAACCCCTCCGACCTCTACGGCGGCCGCGGCCTCGGCTGCACCATCGCCGAACTCGGCGCCGCCGTGACCCTCTGCGACGCACCCCGGCTGGAACTGCCGAACGACCTGCTGCGCGCCGGTTTCGAGGTGTTCGCCGCGCGCCTCCGCACCGCCGGCATCGACCCGGCCGTACGCCCGCTGCGGGCCACCCTGCACAGCACCATCCCGTTCCAGGCCGGCCTGTCCGGCTCCAGCGCCCTGCTGGTCGCCTTCCTGCGCGCTGCACAGCGCTGGTTCGGCCTGCCCCTCCAGCCCCTGGACATCGCCGAACTGGCGTGGCGCGCCGAGGCCGAAGGGCTCGGCGTGCGCGCCGGGCCGCTGGACCGCCTGGTGCAGGCCCACGACGGCCTGTTGGCCATGGACTTCCAGACCCCGTTCGCCCCGGGTGCAGTCGAGCGCCTCGATCCGGCATTGCTGCCACCCTTGCTGCTCGCTTGGCAGCCGCATCCTGGGCAACCATCGGGCGACGTGCACGCACCGGTCTACGCGCGTTGGCAGGCCGGCGATGCCCACGTGCGCAACACCATGGCGGAACTCGCCGCGAACGCCATGGTGGGCATCGCCGCCTTGCGCGCCGGCGACCTGCCGAGGTTCCGCCACTGCTTCGATCGCAATTTCGACCTGCGCGCGGCGGTGTTCCCGATCGATCCGGCGGACCGCCGCCTGATCGACCTCGGCCGCCGGCACGGTGCGGCTGCGAAGTTCCCGGGCTCGGGTGGTGCGGTGCTGTTCGCCTGCCAGGACCCCACCCACCGCGACGAACTCGCCGCACTCTGCGCGCAAGCGGGCCATCCGGTGTTGGCGCCCACCGTGCCGCGACCCGCCCCGCGCCTCCGCGCCGTGTTGCTGGCCGCCGGCTTCGCCACGCGCCTGCATCCGCTGACGCTGCACACCGCCAAACCCCTGCTGCAGGTCGGCGGGCAACCGCTGCTGTCGCGGCTCTGGCAGCAGGTCGAAGCCACACCCCACCTCGCCGACGCGGTCTTGGTGACCAATGGCCGCTTCCACCGCGACTTCGTCGCGTGGCAGCAGGCAACCGCGCCGCGGCTGCTGCTGCAGGTGGTCGACGATGGCCGCCTGACCAACGCCGAACGGCTCGGCGCGGTGCGCGACCTGCAACTCGGGCTCGCCGCCGCCGCCAGCGCTGGGCCGCGGCCCGATGGCTACCTGGTGCTGGCCTGCGACAACCTGTTCGAACTCGACCTCGGCGCGCTGGTCGCGGCGTTCGCGCAGACGGGCCATGGGCAACTGGTGGTGCGCGAAGTGCCAGCCCCGGTGCCGCCCAACACCTACAGCGAAGTTCGGCTGGACGGGCCCCGGGTGGTGTCGTTCCGCGAGAAGCCAGCCGACCCGATCGGCAATCTGTCGGCGATCGCCGCCTACGTGCTGCCCGGAGACCTGCCGGAACGGCTCGCCGAGTATCTGGCGGCGGGCGGCAATCCGGACGCGCCAGGGCACTTGGTGGCGTGGTTGCAAGCGCGGCAGCCATTCGCTGCGCACCGGCTCACGGGGCGGTTCTTCGACATCGGCAGCGCCGCGGACCTGCAGCGAGCGCGGGCGGTGTTCGGCGGCTGAGTGCCGCACCGAGTCACTTCAGGCTGTAGACGAACGGGGCCTCGCCCACCGAGTGCACCGTGAAGAAGAGCACCACGACCAGCACCACCAGGATCAGCAGCAAGCTGGCGTAACCCAGGATCAGGCCCGCCAACGCCATGCCGCGGCCCTGCTCCCCGGACGTTCGGATCTGGTCCAGCGCCACGTGGCCGAGCACGATCGCCACCAGGCTGCCGGGCCCGGGCAACACGAGCGCACGGACCAAAGCCACGATCGCCAGGGTGTTGGTGCGTGCCGCGGCCGGCAATGCGCCAGGGGTGCGGCTGGAGGGCGGCGGCGGCGGCGGTTCGACTTGGGTGGTTACGGGTGCGGACATGGGCTGCTCCGGTTGCCGTGCTACGGCGTACCCCGCCAAACATTCCGCGGCAGGTGCG
>JAEUHP010000183.1 GCA_016795295.1 Planctomycetota bacterium
CAGCCACGTCGTCGAGGCCGCGCGGCTCCCTGGAGCTCGCGGCAGCCAAAGCCCCAGATCCCGCCGACCCCCGAGCGACCCGCGACGCCCACCGAATCAGGGTTGCCGCTCGATCCAGGCCGCCAGCCGCGGCCCGACCCACTTGCCGACCAACTGGAACCACACGCCGCCGAGCGTGCGCGGGCCGTGCACGCTGACGCGCGGGTCGAACGGCGGTTCGCCGGCGGCCAGTGCCGCCGCGTCCCAGCCGGCAGCCGCCAACTGCTCGTGCACGTGCATCAGGGGCAGTTCGGGCTGCTGGTGCAGCATCACCGCCAGATCGGCGAGTTCTTGGCAGCGGTGGGGGCCCAGGTAGGCGACATACTTGGCGACCGAACGGCGCGGGCCGGGCTGGGTCTCGCGCAGCTGCTTGGCCAACTGCTTGGCGAGCTCGAGGTCGAACGGCGGAATCGCCTTCGGGAACGGCAGGTGGTCCCCCGCGTGGTCGCGCACGAACTGCGGCAGGAATCGCTGCTGGCGCAGCAGGAACGAACCCTGCAGCACCGCCGCTTCGTCCGGGGCGACCACCACCACTGCGCGTTCGCCGCGGGTGACCCAGAGGCCGCGCAGGTAGAGCGGTTCGAGTTCGTGGCCGCGCCGGCGTCGCCGCAGGAGCCACGCGGCGGCGGCGCCGGGCGATGGGAAGTAGGCGAGATTCTCCGTGTCCCAGAGCACGGCGAACGTCGCCGGCAGGTTGGCGGCGCGCACCGCGGCCAGCAGGTCGCCGCGTTCGCGGCGGTCGGTGAGGGCCGCCAGGGACTCCGTGGTGATCTCGGCCGGCAGGCCTTGGCCGTCGCCGCCGACGAACGCCATGCCGCCTTCGGCGAGGCGCACGGCGACGAAGCGGGCTTCGTCGACGGCGTCCGCCGGCATCGCCAGGAGCGCTTGCGTCGCCGCGGACGGCGTCGGGAAGGGGCCGGCCAGCGGCAGGCTCGCGGCCTGGGCGGCGGTTTGCAGGGTGGCGAAGTCGGTCACGGGGCGGCAGTTTCTAGCGTCCCGCGGCTCTGGTTGCCCGCGTTCTTCGGGCGGCTTGGCAGCCTGGGCCGGCTGCGGCCGGGTGCGTGCGCGGCCAGGCCGCAAGGACGGGCTCGGTGGGCGGTGGATTTCGGCTCGCCGGTGCAGGCCAGGATGGCCGTGCGGAGCGTCGTGCCGGCCGGGTCTGGGGATGGCCGGGTCTGGGGGTGCGCCGATTCCTGCTTGTTTCCCGAGGTTGGGGCGGCTAGGCTCTCGGACCTCGGCGCGCCTCCGCATTCGGCGGCCCCGCGCGGCACGAGACTCCAATCGGTGCGTCTGCACCGAGGCCCAACCTGTCAGCAGTCGGCGCGGAAGGGTTCATTTCTGTTGGTGCCACGACTGGATGGAGCCGCGCCTCTGCGGGCTCGTGGTCGTCGTGGTGCCGTTCGGGGCGAAGCCCCTGGTGCTGTGCGAGTCCCCGAGTTGGCTTGGGCCCCGGCTCCGAGGACAGAGTTCTCATGGGCAAGCGCCTCTACGTTGGCAATCTTTCGTTCCAGACCACCGAGCACTCCCTGTCGGACGCCTTCGGCGCCGATGGCCGCAAGGTGCAGAGTGTCAGCATCATGATGGACCGCGACACCGGTCGCTCGCGCGGCTTCGCGTTCGTCGAGATGGAGAATGACGCGGATGCCCAGGCGGCGATCCAGGCGATGAACGGCGCCGACCTCGATGGTCGTCCGCTGCGCGTCAACGAAGCCGAAGACCGCAAGCCCCGCGCCGGCGGCGGCGGTGGTGGCTTCGGTGGTGGTGGCGGCCGTCGCGGTGGCGGCGGTGGTGGCTACGGCGGCGGTGGCGGTGGTGGTGGTGGTTACGGCGGTGGCGGCGGTGGCCGTGGCGGCGACCGCGGCGGTCGCGACCGCTGGTGAGTCGTCCTTGCTGGTGAGAGTTCACCAGCGAGCGATCGCACTCGGATGAGTTCCCGGCGCGGCTGCGCCGGCGGCTCGCATGTGCTGGCCAGCCCGTTTGGGCTGGCCGGTTTCGATTTGGGGTGCCGGCGCCGCTGCCTCGGCGTGGGCGCCGAGCCCGAGCCATGCCGGGCAGGAACCCGGGCGCGCGGCTTGTGCCGCGGCGCTGGGGCCGGGATGCTGGTGGGCCCACCATGAAGGTCCTGCTCTGCCGCCCGCGCGGCTTCTGCGCCGGCGTCGAACGCGCCATCGAAACCGTCGAGCGCGCTCTGACCAAGTTCGGTCGCCCCGTCTACGTGCGCCACGAGATCGTGCACAACCAAGTCGTGGTTCGCGACCTCGAACAGAAAGGCGCGATCTTCGTCGAGCACCTGACCCAGGTGCCGACCGGCAGCCACGTGATCTTCAGCGCCCACGGCGTCGCCCCCGAAGTGTTCCGTGAGGCGGGGCGCCTCGCGCTGCACGCGATCGACGCCACCTGCCCGCTGGTCACCAAGGTGCACGTCGAAGCGCGCCGGTTCGCGGCCCGCGGCTACACCATCCTGTTGATCGGCCACGCCGACCATGTCGAGGTCGAAGGTGTGGTCGGCGAAGCGCCGGATCGCACCCTGGTGGTGGCCACGCCGGCCGATGCCGAACGGGTGCAGGTGCCCGACCCCGAACGGGTCGCCGTACTCACCCAGACCACGCTCAGCGTCGACGAGGCGATGCGTGTGATGGACGTGCTGAAGCGCCGGTTCCCGAAGCTGGCCACGCCGCGCAAGGAGGACATCTGCTACGCGACCACCAACCGCCAGATGGCCGTGAAGAGCCTGCGCGGCCAGGTCGATCTGTGGCTGGTGATCGGCGATCGCATGAGCAGCAACAGCAATCGTCTGCGTGAACTCGGCGCCGACATGGGCGTGCCCGCCCACTTGGTGCTCACCGCCGACGAACTGCAGCCGCAGTGGTTCGCCGGCGCGCGTGCGGTCGGCATCACGTCGGGGGCGTCCACGCCCGAGAGCAGTGTGCGGGCGGTGGTCGACCGGCTGCGGGCGCTGGGTGCGACCGAGCTCGAGGAGATCGACGGCATCCCCGAGACCGTCGAGTTCTCGCTGCCGCACGAAGTGCGCTGAGGCGCTGCCACCATGAAGATCGCGCTCGGCCAGATCGACACCACGGTCGGCGACTTCGCCGGCAACGCGGCGAAGATCGCCGCGTTCGCCCACCGCGCCGCGGCGCAGGGGGCGGCCCTCGCGGTGTTCCCTGAACTGGCGATCTGTGGTTATCCACCCGAGGACTTGCTGCTGAGTCCGGGCTTCCTCGCCGCGCACGACCGTGCCCTGGCGGAGCTCGCCGCGGTGTTGCCGCCCGACCTCGACGTGCTGGTCGGCTGTGTCGCGGAGAACACCGCGGCGGAAGCGCGGGGTGGCCGGCCGCTGCACAATGCGGTGGCCCTGCTGCAGGACGGACTCACGCAGATCGTCGCCCGCAAGTCGCTGCTGCCCACCTACGACGTGTTCGACGAGTCGCGCTACTTCGAGCCGTGGACCACGCCGGAGACCAACGTGCTGCGCCTGCGCGGCCGCCGCATCGGCGTGGTGGTGTGCGAGGACGGTTGGAACGACGAGTTGTTCTGGGACAAGCGCAACTACTCGATCGATCCGGTCGAACGCGTGGTGCGCGCCGGTGCGGAGCTGGTGGTGAACCTGAGCGCCAGTCCCTGGTCGCGCGGCAAGGAAGTGTTCCGCCATCGCATGCTCGCGGCCGCGGCAGCGCGGCACCGTGTGCCGATGCTGCTGGTCAATCAGGTCGGCGGCAACGTCGCGCTGCAGTTCGACGGTGGCTCGCTGGCGGTGAAGGCGAGTGGACTCGCGTGCCAGCCGGTGGCGTTCGCCGAAGCGCTCGCGGTGGTCGACACCACCGCCGAATGGCGTGAAGCGCTGGCGCCGGCACCGCTCGAAGCGATGCAGCACGCGGCGATCGTGCAGGGCATCCGCGCCTACGTGCAGAAGTTCGGCTTCCAGCGGGTCGTGCTCGGGCTGTCGGGCGGCATCGACAGCGCCTTGGTGGCGACGCTCGCCGTGGACGCGCTCGGCCCTGGGCAGGTGGTCGGCATCGCCATGCCTTCGGCCATCAGCAGCGACCACAGCCTCGCCGACGCGCAGGCGTTGGCGCACAACCTCGGCATCGCCTGCCACGTGCTGCCGATCACGACCCTGCAGACGGCGTTCGCCGCCGCGCTGGAGCCGGTGTTCGCCGGAACGGAGCCGGGGCTCGCCGAGGAGAATCTGCAAGCGCGCATGCGTGGCGTGCTGCTGATGGCGTTCGCCAACAAGCATGGCCATCTGGTGCTGACCACCGGCAACAAGAGCGAGTGCGCGGTCGGCTACTGCACGATCTACGGCGACACCAACGGTGCACTGGCCCCGATCGCCGACCTGTACAAAACCGAAGTCTGGGCGCTCGCGCGTTGGTGCAATCGCGGCGGTGTGCGCATTCCGCAGCGTTCGATCGACAAGGCCCCGTCGGCGGAGCTGCGGCCGCAGCAGTTCGACACCGACAGCCTGCCGCCCTACGACGTGCTGGATCCGGTCCTGCAGTGCCTGGTCGAACAGAACCTGTCGGTGGCGGAGACGGCCACGCGCACCGGCATGGCGCGCGAGCGGGTGGCCGAGCTGTTCGCCAAGATCCAGGCCGCCGAGTGGAAGCGCCGGCAGTATCCACCGACCCTCAAGGTCAGTGAGCGCTGTTGGACCGGGCGACGCATGCCCGTGGTGCACAAGTACCGCGAACACTGATGGCCGGCGTCGAAGTCGATGCGGGCCGCACCCAGGGCGCAGCAACGGCGTCGCCGCCGTCGCGAACGGGGGTGTTCGTGCTCACGCTCGCCGGGATGGCGGCGCTGTTGCTCTGGCTGTACGCGCCGAGTTTCGGCAACGGTTTCGCCGACGACGACTTCGCCTTGCTGCAGCAGGCGCAGAGCCGCGGGGTCGGCGAGATCCTGGCCGACGACTTCGGCACGCGGTCCGCGCCGTTCTGGCGGCCCGGTTGGCGCCTGTTGTTCCGTGCCGGGTATCTGTGCCTCGGCGACCAGGAGCTGCCGTGGTTCGCTTTCTGCATCGGCATGCACGTGCTGCTCGCTCTGGTGGTGGTCGCTCTGTTGCGCCGCCGCCTGGGCTTGCCCGCGGCGACGCTCGCCGGGCTGCTCTACGGCGTGGGCGCCGCCCACGTCGAAGCCGTGTTGTGGCCGGCGGCGGCCCTGAACGCCCTGCCCGCGGCGCTGTTCCTGCTGCTGAGTGGCTGGTCGCTGCTGCGCTGGGCCGAGGGCGGTGGGCTGGGGTGGACGGTGGCAGCCCTCGCCGGCTTCGTGGCTTCGATGCTGTTCCGCGAGGCGGCGTACCACCTGCCGCTGTTGGTCCTGGCGGCCTGGGCCTGCCTCGCCGACGCGGCGGGGCGCCGCCGGCCCGTGCGCGAACTGCTGGCGGTGTTCGTGCCGATGGCGCTGTTGGTCGTCGCGCACTACGTGTGGCTGAACCGCAAGTCGGCCACGCGGTTGTCGCTCGGCGAGTCGCTGGAGCAGTTGGTGGTGTGTGCAGGCACCTACGCGGGCGCCCTGCTCGGGTGGCCTGGATCAGGGATCCTGGCGTTGGCCGTCCTGGTCGGCGGCGTCGGTCTGCTGGTCGTTGCCGGCGATCGCCGCACCCGCGTCACGGCTCTCTGGGTCCTGGCGGCCCTGTGGCCCTACGCCCTGATGGACTACGCGTCGCGCCTCGCGACGTTCGCCGCGCTGGCGCTGGCGGTCGCGCTCGGTCATGCCGCGGCGGCGACCCAGCCGCGGCCGTGGCTGCGTTGGCTGGCGTTCGGCCTGGGTGCGCTGCTGCTGGCCACGCATGGGCTGCGGCATCGCGGCGAACAGGCGCTGCTGCGCGATCGCGGCGAGGTCTGCCGGGCGATCCTGCGTTCGTGTCGGGAGCTGAAGTTGCACGAGCAGCCGTTCTTGGTCGTCGACCGGGTGCCGACCGAACTGCACAACAGCCTGCGCGAGATGCTGGAGCTGCGGCTCGGTTCGGCGCCGCCGGTGGTCGAGATGCTGCTGCTGCCGCGGCCGCCGCTCGCTCTGTACGTCGGCGTGTCGCCCGACGGGGTGCCGCCCGACGCCGCGGTCGTGCACTACGAACCGTCGCCCGAGCCGCGGCAACATCGTTTCGTGCTGCTGCCGCGGGCGGCCTTGGCGCCGGGTTTGGTGCCGGTGCCGCCGTTCGCGATCACCGAGTCGTACCAGGAGTTCGCGGACGCGGCGGCGGCCGGCCAGGCGATCGCTGCGGGCGCGCTCGATCCGCGGCGCACCACGGCCGTGGTCGGTCCTCTGCCCAAGCCGCTGCCGCCAGAGCCGCAGCGCGGCCGGGTGCTCGGCTTCCGCCTCGAGGATCGCGTGGTGACCGCCGAAGTCGAAGCCGAGACCGCGGTGCTGCTGGCGATCTGCCACTACGTCGACCTGACCATGGCGCCGGCAACCGTGGCCATCGACGGGACCAACGTGCCGATTCTGCAGGCGAACGGGGTCGCCAACGCCGTCCTGGTGCCGCCGGGCCGCCATCAGGTCGTGGTCAAGTGGTTGGTGCGCTGAGCGGCCGAGGAGAAATCACTGTCCGGCCTCTCAGATCGCCGCTTGGCGGCCGTCGGCGCCTTGCCATCGCGTCTTGCGCCCACGAACTCCGGGGGCACCAGTCCAGGGCGGCGAAGTGCCGATCCAGGCGTCGATGCGCAGTGATCCTCCGGCTGGGCCGAGCCTGCTCGAACGGGTCGATTTGGCCCTCGCCAGTCGGCTCGTGGCCGGCGTCGGGGACCCGGAACCGATCGCCGTGGCCCAGCGCGTGCTCGACCAGGTGCGCCGACCGGCGCCCAGCGACGCGGTGTTCGCCGCCGGTGCGCTGCGGCTGCGCGGCTTCGTGGTCAGCGACGACGATGCGGTGGCGGCGGTCGGCGGCGGTGGTGGCGCTTTGTCGCCGCTCAGCCAGGAGTATCGCCTGCTGCGCGGTCTGCGCGCCTGCCTCGACATGATCCGGGGGCGGGCTTCGTCTGGGCTGCCGCCGGACGGCTGGTTCGCCACCGAACTGTTCCGCACCCTGACCGCCGAACTGCCGCGCTTCCGCAACAACGAGCTGCGCCGCGGGCCGCCATGGGACGCGGCGGTCCACGTCACCTACCCACAACCCGAGGAGCTGCGCTTCCTGCTCAGCACCTTCGACATCGACCACCACTTCCGCGATCTGCCGGCGCTGTGGGCGCCGTTGCATCCGGTGCGCCAGGGGTTCCGCCTGTTGTGGCGGTTCGCGCGCATCGCGCCGTTCCCGGACTTCAATCTGGTGGTGGCCTGGCTGCTCGCCAACGCGTGGTGGCAGTGGCACGGGTATCCGCTGCTGCCGACCGACGGCACCGACCAGTTGCCCCTGCAGCGCCTGCTGAGTGGGCCGCCACCGACCCGCATCGTGCCGTTCGAAGCGCGCTTGCTGGAGCAGTTGGAGCCGCCAGCCCGCGCAGGCTGAGCTGCCCGAACGCGGGGCTTCCTGGCCGCCGGAGCCAGCCTTGCGCCGGGGCGCCAAAATGGCATCGCGCGGCAAAGTAATGCCGAATTGGCAGTTTTGGCGATTCCGTGCGTCGTCGTAACTCCTGTATTCGAAAGCGCTACGTCGAAGATGGCGCTGGCACGAGATGTGCACCGGGGCAAGGGTCACCACCCCGGAGGAACTGCCCATGGATGCCCAGAAACTGACCCAGAAGTCGCAAGAAGCCCTGCAACTCGCCCAGACCAAGGCGGTCCAGCACGGCCACCAGCAGGTCGACACCCCGCACCTGCTGCTGGCGCTCGTCGAGCCCCAGGACGGCTTGGTGCATCGCCTGCTGCAGCGCATGGAAGTCCCTGCCGACAGCCTCCAGCAGGCGCTGCGCCAAGAGCTGCAGAAGCTGCCCAAGGTCAGTGGCCCCGGATTCACTGCCGACCAGATCTACCTGACCCAGGACCTGGCCCAGGTGCTCGCCAGCGCCGAGCAGCAGGCCCAGAAGATGCGCGACGAGTACGTCTCGGTCGAGCACCTGTTCCTGGCGATCTTGCAGGGCGCGAAGGGCGGCTTGCGCGAACTGTTCCGCAAGTTCGCGATCGACGAGAGCCGGTTCCTGAACGCGCTCAAGGAAGTGCGCGGCAACCAGCGCGTGCAGAGCAACCACCCGGAGGCCACTTACGAGGCGCTCGACCGCTACGGTCGGGACCTCGTGCAGATGGCCAAGCAGGGCAAGCTCGATCCGGTGATCGGCCGCGACGACGAGATCCGCCGCGTGGTGCGCATTCTGTCGCGCAAGACCAAGAACAATCCGGTGCTGATCGGCG
>JAEUHP010000128.1 GCA_016795295.1 Planctomycetota bacterium
TGGGCACTTCCATCGCCAGCTCATGGTCGCCGCAGGCGAACACCTCGGTGAACCGTGCCTTGCGCACTCCCGTCCGCTTCACGCCCCCATCGCGCGCCGCTTCTCGGTGAGGATCCAGTGCCACCGACACCTTGCGCGCCGCAGCCACAGTCGTTGCGACGTCCCCCAACGCGCCCCGGCACGCATCCACCAGCAGCACCACGTCCAGACCTTCGACACTGCCAACCTCGGAACGCAGCGAACTCAACGCCAGCAGGTGCTCCGGTTCGAACTGCTCGTTTGCCCCACCCAACAGGAAGATGTGATTGTCGTTGGCGTCGAGCACGCCGTGCAGCGCCAGGTGCAAGACCAGCACATCGCCGGACTTGAGATCCGCCACC
This sequence comes from Planctomycetota bacterium, assembly GCA_016795295.1. Taxonomy (GTDB): domain Bacteria; phylum Planctomycetota; class UBA1135; order UBA1135; family UBA2386; genus JAEUHP01. The sequence goes on from JAEUHP010000128.1 coordinate 381, forward strand.
ACGGCCCGCAGCTTGGCCAGCATCGCCGCAGCGGTCGTCTCGGTCAGCACGTGCACTGCCGAGTCCTGCCCGCGATGCTTCAACAGCGAAGCAACGTTCCACGCGTCATCGACACAGAACTTCAACGACTCGAAGTGCTGGTACGTGTTGACCGGGATGCCGACGTAAACGCGACGGGAAGTGTGCATCGGAGAACGCTCAGGGGGGCCCAGGACCTGCGCCAGCCAGAATAGCAGACCAGCGGGCGCACTTGGGGCACCAACAGAAGGGCTGAGGCCCCTCGCTTTCCGGTCTCGTAACAAAAACTCCGCCCAACGGGCCGCGCCATCGCTCTGCCGCGTGGCAGGGACAGCCACGGCCGGAACCAATGCTCACAGCTGCCGGAAAATCCGCAGGCCAAGACCTTCCTACCTCGCCGAGCGAGCCAGCGGTGCCATCCATGCCTGGGTGGCCGCTGGCCAGCCCAACACCCCAAACCGCCACCGCCCATGCCCGACTTCTCCTCGTCGGTTCCCGACTCCTGGGACTTCGGCCGCGAGTTTCTGGCCGACCCAGAGTTCCTTCCAGCCTACGTCGATGGCGCCGAGCAGCCGGCCATCGCACCGTCCAGCCGCGCCGAGCGGCCTGCCCTGCGCAACCACTTCCACCTGACGGCCAACGGACTACCGCCTGTCCGCGATCCCCATGCGGTCTTCCTGCCCGAGGCCTACGCGGTCTTCGCCGATCGGCACCGCGGCTGCAACGACCTGCTGGGACCGGCTTTGCTGCAGTTCTCTGAAGAGCTGCTGAACCGCCACCTGCTGCTGGTCGGCCCGCCCGGTACCGGCAAGACCAGCCAGGTCCTCACACCCATGGTCCGTTCGATGATCGCCGACCCCAACCGGACCGTGGTCCTGTTCGACCCCAAGGGCGATCAGTTCCAGATCGTCCGCGAACTGGCCCGCCAGGCCGGTCGCCCGGCGCGCAGCGTGCGCCTGCTCAACCTTTCCGATCCCAAAGCCAGCGTCGGCTGGAATCCACTGCACCGCGACCTCACGCGCACCGAAGCGCACGGCATCGCCACCGCGCTGGTCATGGCCGTCGAAGTCAGGGGCGGCTCCGACACGCCGTTCTGGCGCAACAACGCGGTCGAGCTGCTGACCAACATGCTGCTGGGGCTGGTCGGTGACCAGGCTGAGACCGCTACCCTGCCGCGCATCTGCGAGGTCCTCGATCTGCCGCGGCCGGAGCTCTTCGCCTGGCTGCGCGCGCACGGCTGCCACAAGTTCTCGGCGTTTCTCGAGAGCGGCAGCCACAATGCCGAGACGTGCCTGTCCGACACTTCGATGCGGCTGGTGTCGCTGCTCGACCTCGATCTCTGCGCCGTGCTCTCGCACGACGAACTGCGGGTGGAAGACCTGTTCCGAAAGCCCTCGGTGCTGGTCGTCGAGGTGGACGAGACTCGTATCGACCGGCTGCGCGGCATGTTCAACATGCTGGTGCAACGCCTGCTCGACTGCGGCATTGCCGCGGCCAGCCGTCATCCCGACGCGCGGTTGCGTTTCCCGGTGTCGATCGTGATCGACGAGTTCGGCTCGGCGATCGGTGCGGTGCCCAAGCTGCCGACCTACCTGAACACCGTGCGCTCGCGCCGAATCGGCATCGTGGCGGCGGTGCAGAGCGTGGCTCAGATCCAGGCTCTGTACGGGGCGGAGGCAGGCGCGGTGCTGGCCGGATTCTCGAGCAAGGTGTTCTTCGGCAACGTCGAACGCATCGATGCAATGCTGGCCAGCGAGCTGTGCGGCACGATGGCGGCACGGCTGCCGGCGCCGGATGGCGGGCCTGGGGGGTGGGTGGCGCGGCCGGTGTACCTGCCGGAAGAAGTTTCGCGGCCGAAGGAACACCCGAGCCTTGGGCGTCCGGTGCTGATGGTGCTGGCGGACATGAAGCCCACCCAGGTGTACCTCATGCCAGCGTACCGGCTGGACGGCTTGCGCGACCTGCTGGTCGTGCAGCGCCGCGGGCGGCGGCGGCCGCGGCGGCGCATGCCGTTGGCCTACGTGCCACGGGAGCAGTCGGAAACGGCCCCCGCCAAGGTAGGCGCCGAGACGGTCCCGAGCATCAGCAACACCAAGGGCTGGACCATGGAGCAGATCCTCGCGCGGCTGGCAGTGGTGAAGCTCGCTCTGGGTTGGGACCAAACCACTGGCAGCGCTCGCAAGTGGTGGGAAGCGTTCGAGAGGGAAAACCTCAAGCAGATGCACTCGGTGCTGCGACTGGCCGAGGAGCTGGCAGTCCGCCAGGCGACGGTGACGGAGTTCTTCCTCGCCTACGTCTACTCGAATTGCGACGATATCCAGGCCAGCCTGCACTACCTCGACTACTTGCGCCTCAAGAAGAAGGACGAGGAGAAGAAGGCGCAGGCACGCGCAGCGGCAGCCAAGGCCCGCGGCGAGAGTGAAGGCGGAGAGCCGACCACGTAGCCGGATCGGCGGCAAGAAAGAGAAAATTCGCGACTAGAGCCGGAACTTCCGGATCACGGAGCCTTCTAGATTGCATGAACCACCGATCTAGACGACGCCAAGGAAGGCGTCCAACGGACGGCATGCAAATCAACGGCCCTGCATGCCGTGTTCCAACAAGGATGACCCAACGGCGCCACAAGCGCCCCGATTGTGCGGCGGACATCGCACGTTCCGAGGAATGACCATGAAGATCCCTCTCTCCATCGCCACCACGTGTGTGGCAGCCATCTGTTCGAGCATGCTGACCCTGGCCCCGACGCCGGCCCCCATCCCGACGGGCACGAGGCCAACCCGACTGATCAACGTGGCCGTCGTTTCGACTGGCACGAACACGATGCGGGTTCAAGGCCAGCTCGTCGACATGGCGGGTGGCGGCGTCGCTGCCGTGCCCATCCGTTTGTACGAAGCTGGTGGCGCCTACTTCGGCCGGCTGGGCGTGGTCTGGACCGCTGGGAATGGCACGTTCACCTACA
>JAEUHP010000134.1 GCA_016795295.1 Planctomycetota bacterium
CGGTCGCCGGCAGCAACAGGCACTCGTCGAAGCCGACTTCGAGCGGTCCGGGCGCGATCCTGCCGTTCCAATCGAGGCCGCCGGTGCCGAGGCCAAGGTGCCATTTGCCGACCACCGCCGTGCGGTAGCCGGCACCCTGCAGCACCGACGCCAAGGTGGTTCGCCCCGGCGTCACGATCAGCCGAGCATCGCCCGGCAACACGCCGGTGCCTTTCTGCCGAAACGCGTACTCTCCGGTCAGCAACGCGTACCGCGACGGCGTGCAGGTCGCCGCCGCGGAGTGCGCGTCGGTGCAACGCAGGCCACCGGCCGCCAAACGATCGAGGTTCGGCGTCGCCACCGCGGTGGCCCCGTAGCAGGCGACGTCGCCATAGCCGAGATCGTCGGCGTAGATCAGCACGATGTGCTGCGGCGGCTTGGGCAGCGGCGCTGGCTGCTGCGCCATGGCGAACCCGAAGTTCGCCAGCGCGATCAGACGCAGGACCGGAACGGTGAACACACTGCGGAGCATGGGCGAACCTCGGCTACGGCGCCCGCGATCCTGGCCGCAGTGCCGATCCTCGTCCACCGGCACCCTGCGTTTCTCGGGACTCGGCGCCACTCAGGGCAACGCCCCCGGCCCCTGCCGCTCTGGCGGCGCCAGCCACACCGCATACCCACACAGCAACACCACCGCGAGCATCGCCAGCATCACCCTGGCCTCGAGCAGCCACCGCGCTGGCGTGAGGGACGTGGCACCGAACAACTGTTCGAAGCGCACCAGATTGGCCCGGTGCAGCAACCCGTCGCCGCGCGCCGCGCGCCCGATCGCGCCCTGCTGCTGCACGTTCCGCCGCAGCGTCGTGTGCAGAGCCTCGAGATCGAGACCCGGCGGCGCACCGCAGCGCGCCAGCAGGTCCAGAGCCCGGAACGCCGCTGCCGCGTTGTCGCCGTACTGTTCGTTCGGGAAGTCGGTGAAACCGCCGGCACCGCGCTGGCCTTTGGCAACCTGATGCTTCAACAGCAGGCGGTGGGCTGCTGCGACCAGTTCGGCCGTCGGTTCGGGTGCGTCGAGCAACTCACGCCAACGCAGGGCGAGCCACGCGTCGACCAGCGGCATGCCAGCGGCCGCAGGATCCAGCCGATTCGGCCACAACGTGTCGACTCGCTGCAGCCAATGGGCGCGCTGCGCCGCATCGCCGGGTCGCGTGGCCAGCAGAGCCGGCAGCTCCCAGAATCCATAGTCGGGCGAGTACAACTGCCCCTGCCGATCCCAGCTGGACAGCTTCGCAGCAGCTTTGCGCAGACCGACGAGATCCTGCCAGGCCGAGCGGTCGAGGCAGCCGATCCGAACGGCAGCACTGAGCACTTGCGGATGCAGATCGACACCATCGGCGAGCCACCCGCGCAGGTCGTCGCGGAGGCCAGCCCCCACGTCCACCGCAGTGCCCTGCGCGCGCAGCGCCTCGACCGCCGACGCGAGCGCATGCCAGTCGATCAACTCCCCCGCGGCCGGCCGCGCTGCCGCGACGTCGGCCGCAACTGCAGCCGGACTGTCGCGGCGCAGGGTCGTCGACGGTGGCAGCAGCGCGATCAGGAGCGCCACGTAGCCCAGACCCAACCAGCGGCGCGGCGCTGCGACGAACGGCAACAAGGCCACGACACCGAGGAGCAGCGTCCACACCACCCCCGCCCCCTCCCACGGCTCTTGGCCCGCCAACCCGCCGAAGAACGTCCAGCACATGCTGATCTGGAACAGCGTCTCCAGCAGCGACACCGCGAAGCCCGCGACGTGGTCGCGCCGCGTGCCCCCGTGGCGCGCCAGCAGGCGGACCTGCACCACGAACGCCACCATGGCCATCAGGACCAGGCCGACCAACAAGTCGGCGAGCGGCACGCGATACCAGATGCCGACCACCAGCAGCAACGGCAGCGGCAGGGTCGCCAAGAACAAGCCCACTCGAGAACGGACCGATGGCTGGCCCATGGCAACCGCAGCCCCGCGCAGGTCGCGCCGCAGTTCGCGCGCCGCCCCCAAGCCACCCAACAGAGAACCCGCGAGCAGCAGGGCGGGCCAGGACAGCCACGTGAGCAGCGACTTGGCCCCCAGCCAAGCAGCGCCATCGGGAAGCGCCGAAGCGGCAGCGCGCGCGACCCGAGTCTGCGGTTCGTGTGCGGCTCTCACTTCGCCCTCGACCAGCGCGGCCGTTCGGGCGCGGATGCGCGCCGCCACACCCACGGCGAACCGACCGGCATCCGGCCGGCGCCCGGCGAACAGCTGCTGCAGATCACGATCCTGCTGCAGAAGGTCCGGCGCTTCTCCTTGCGGCTTCATCGGCCACCTCCCGTCGGCACCAACCGCGCCACCCGCTCACGCAGCGCGATCCGCGCCTGGTAGAGCCGGCCCTCGACCGCTTTGCGGGAGATGCCGAGCAGTGCCGCCAGCGGTCCGGCCGGAGTGCTCTCCAGGTAGTGCATGCGCAGGATCTCCTGGTGCTCCACACGCAACTGGGCGAACGCCGCGCGCAGCCGTTCGTGTTGTTCTCCGGGTTCGGCGGGCGTCGGAGCCACCGGCTCGGCGTCGAGCCGTGCGGGTGCTTTGCGTTGCGCTCGGCGATCCGCGGCCAGGAGGTGGAACGCGATGCCGCGCAGCCACGGACCGACGGCGTTCGGCGCACTGCGGTCGCCGACGAAGCGGTCGCGGCCGAGCCAGGCTTCGGCAAAGGTGTCCATGGCCAACTCCTCGGCACGCGCCCAGGTGGCACCCCACGAGGCGATCAGTCCGACCAGAGGACCGCGGAACGTCGCGATCCAGTGGTCGAGTTCGGGGTCGTTGGGGCTCGGCGCGTGCACTGTGGGGGATTGTCCGGAACAGGCGCCGACCCTCAGGAAATCGGTGAAATCGCCGGACGCAGCAGGCTCCGGCAGTCTGACGGCGCCAAGACCAAGGCCGGCGCCTACTTGCGGTAGACGTCGTAGAAGCTCTCCAACGCCCGCCGCCACTTCGCGAGGTCCGCCTGGAAGCGGGCGAACTCCTTGCCGTCGACCAGGCGGCAGGAATCGACCCGATACCCCTGCTTCTCGCCGGTCAGGTCGATCAGGACGTGCACTTGGCGCTGGTCCGGACCCAGACGATACGTGCCGCCAAGTCGGACTCTGGACCAGAGCTTCGGGTGCAGCGGCTCGTCGTAGTCACCACCCCGGGGCAGAGCGAACTCGGCGGTGCGCATCAGATCGACGAAGGCAGGCAGTGCTTCCCAGTCACGAACCGCGCGGCCGATGATGTGGGTGAGGTAGGGCGCGAAATCGATGTGGAACGGCAATGCCGGACACGTGTAGCGCCGCGACGTCTCGGCGAGGTCTTCGCGCCAGCCCATTTCGATGGTGACATACGCATCGACCTTGTCCGGATCGACCGCCGGCACGGCCGGCAACGCGGCCTCGTCCTTCGGCAGATGCGACAGGATGCTCTGCAACACGAAGTCGAGCCCATCGCGGATGTCCAGGTCCCTCTGGTCCCAGACCGTCTCACCCTTCCACACGCTCTTGCCACTGAGATCCAGGATCTCGAGAGCAAGCACGTGGCGGAAGAAGTCTTCGTTCCTGGCGGTGGAGACGGTGGCGGGCGGTGCCGCAGCCGCCGAGACCGCTGCGGCGGCCATCACCCCGAGCGCCCAGGAGTCGTAGTGGAATCGATACACCGGCATGCTCCCGCCACCGAACGTCACGAGCCGTGAGACGCTCTGGAACTGGCGTTCGGTGCGGTAGTGCAGTGCCACGACGAACTCAGGCCGGTCGTCGCTCACGACGAAGCCACGGCGCGCGAGCAGTTCGGCTGCCTGTGCCGCGAGCTGGCTCTGCAACAGACCTTCGTCGCCGACCAGGGGCTGGGTGGCGCCCGTCGCAGTCACCTGGATCCTGCTGCGCACCGGAATCGCCGCCTCGGCGGCGAGCACGCGCGACCATGGGCGGGCAACGAGCACTTCGGGGACGGTCGAACAGCCGGCAGCGGCAAGGCCGAGCAGCAGTGGCCAGCCACGGCGCACGGCACCGGGGAGCTGTGGCCGCGTGTTTCCAGCGTGGGGGTGCATGACCGCATGGTCGGAGGCACACCAGCCAATGGCAATGCCCTTGCTGCGGTGCGTAGTGCCGAAGTACGCCGCTTCAGCAGCGCGGAGCGTTCGCCGGCTGCGAAGCGCGCCGCGCGAACCACCAGGGCCACAGCGCAAAGCACAGAAGCGCCGAGTAGTAGACCGGCCCGGCCACCGGATCGCGGTCGAACAGCACCTGCAGCGGCCCGCGACCGGTCAGCCAGACCCCGAGCAGCACTTCCGCGGTGAGCAGGCACAGCAAGGCGAGGCCCCCGACGGCGAGCTGCTGCCGCGGGCCGAGGTCCCGGGTGCAGCGCACCCGAAACGCCGCGAGCCACGCGCTGCCGAGCACCATGAACGGCAGTTCGATCAGTTCGGCCGTGCGCACCCCGAGGTGCGGGACCAACAGAGGCACGCGCAAGCTGCCGAGCGCGAAGCCCAGGGCGAAGACGAGGGCGAAGTAGGTGAGGGCGGCGCGCAGGATGCGGGGTGGCATGGCGGAGGGAGCTAGGCCTCGGCAGCCCTTGCCGAACCCCGCCGACTCTGGATCGATCCGATCCGACACCGAGGAATCGGACGTAGTTCCGTCCGAGGAGGGTTGCAGGTGTACTGCTCGGGAACCACCCAGCCAACTCCCCCACGGCCAGCCTGTGCGCCACCCGATTCCATCCTCGCCCGCCGTCTCGCAACGCATGCGCAACACCCTGCGCCGAGACACCCCACTCGAAGTGGCCATACGGCGGATCCTGTTCGCCGCAGGATTGCGCTACCGGGTCGACTGCGTCGCCGTGGCCGGCATGCGCCGACGTGCCGACTTGCTGTTCCGCAGCGCCAGGATCGCAGTGTTCGTCGACGGCTGCTTCTGGCACTGCTGCCCTCAGCACGCCACCTGGCCCAAGGCGAATCGGGCATGGTGGCGCCGCAAACTGCTCGGCAACGCGGCCAGGGACCGAGACACCGACCGCCGGCTGAGAGCGGCCGGTTGGCAGGTGATCCGCGTCTGGGAACACACCAACGCCGAAGTCGCCGCGGCGCGAATCATGCGCGGGCTGCAGCGGCGAGGATCGCGGCGCGGCCCTCTGAACCCTCCCGCGTGAGTCGCTGGAGATGCGTACGCAGAGACTTCAGGAAGCTGGGCGGGAATCTCAGCTTGCCGAGAGTCTGGGCCCGGTCGGCACGCTGCACGAAACCCGCCGTGGCGCGCGCCGAAAGGTCCTTCGCGCCCACGAGGAAACTCTGTAAAGGCTTCACTTTCAATCGCTTGGGCCCTTCCGAGATCGTGATCGCTCGGCGGCTCCGCGCGCCACCGCAGGCCGCATTCGGCCAAGGGCCAACACCGATCTCACCGCCGAGCCGGTCAGGTTCGAAGCTCCCCGGGGATGCGAGCCGGTCACCCAGCCAGCGAGCCGCAGGCACACAAACGGCATTGCCGACCAGGCGCCAGCGAAAGCGATCGCCCACGACGGTGGCGGCCGGCTTCGTCCAGTCGGCCGGAAATCCCTGCAGGCGCTCCGCACCTCGAAGGCAAGGCAGCACCACGCGTTGCGAGGGCATCAAGACGGCGGGCGGCGATGGGATGCCGAGTCCGGACCCCCCCTTCAGCGTGGGAACTCCGTTGACCACCCAACCGACACCCCGATTGCCTTCCGTCCAGTAGAAGCCGACCGGCTCTTCACCGGTCCACTCCGGCTCCTCGGGCGGCCCGGCATCGTCGGCGAACAGGACTCCAGCCGGATCCTCTTGCTGTGACGCCAGCACGAACACCCGGCGGCGGCGCTGTGGCACACCGAATGCCATCGCGTCGACGACTCGGTAGGCCCATCGGTAGCCGAGTCGCTCGAGCTCCTCGACGAGGTGGTGCATCGCACGACCCCGCTCCAGGTGGAGCATGAACGGGACGTTCTCCAGCAGCACCCAGGGTACCCGGCGCACTCTCAGCAAGCGAAACACCTGATCCACCAGGGAGGACCTGGCGCCGCCGATCCCCGCAGTACGGCCCGCCTGGCTCAGGTCCTGGCACGGGAAACCGGCGACCAGGACATCCGTCCCCTCGGGAATCTGCTTCGGCGCAAGATCCCGGACGTCCCGATGCAAGCGCACACCGGCGAAGCGTCGCTCCAGAACGGCACGGGCCCCCGCGTCGAATTCGCACAGGAGTCGCGTTTCGTGACCGGCACCGGCCAGACCCAGCTCGAGACCTCCGACACCGGCGAACAGCCCGACCACTCCGAGTCGTCGGCCGCGCTCGACCGAACCCACCACGCTCGAACGGTCCGACTGCATGACCGTCGATCGAACTCGAGATGCCTGTCGAAGGCAACACCGCGAACGAAACCGTGGCGATGGACAAGGCACCGTCTGTGCGTCATGATTCGAAGCAGCGGTTGGAAGAACCGCAGGCATCCGACCCCTCTCGCGACATGACAGCCGACGCTCCGAGCCCAGGACAGATGGTTCAAGTCCGTCGGCGTCAGTTCATCGTCCAGGACGTGCTGGCTGCGAGCATGAAATGGGCCCCCGAGGCCACGCCTCAGCATTGCGTGAAGCTGTCCTCGATCGAGGACGGCACCCTCGGCGAAGAACTGGAGGTCGTGTGGGAGATCGAACCAGGGGCGCGCATCCTGCACGGGGCCGCACAGCTCCCCGATCCCTCCGGTCTCGACGCACCGGATCGCTTCGACGCTTTCCTCGACGCAGTGCGCTGGGGGGCGATCGACTCCGGCGATCCCGACGTCTTGCAGTCGCCGTTCCGTGCCGGCATCCAGATCGAGGACTACCAACTCGATCCCGTCGCGCGCGCCCTGCGCATGCCGCGCGTGAACCTGCTGATCGCCGACGACGTCGGTCTCGGCAAGACGATCGAAGCAGGTCTGGTCGTCGAGGAGATGATGCTGCGGCACCGAGTCCGAACGGTTCTCGTGATCACACCAGCGTCGGTACAGACGCAGTGGCGTGAGCAGATGCGCGACAAGTTCGGCCTCGAGTTTCGCATCGTCGACACCGAGCTGCTGCGCGACCTGCGCCGCCGCCGCGGCGTGCGCACCAACCCCTGGACGCACTTCCCACGGCTGATCGTCTCGATCGATTTCCTGAAGCGCGAGGAGAACATGCGCCGGCTGCGGGAAGTGTTGCCCCAGCAGCCGACCTACCCACGCCCGTTCGACCTGATGATCGTCGACGAGGCGCACAACGTCGCCCCGGCGCGGCACAGCAGGTACTCCGTCGACACCGATCGCACCCGCGCGATCCGAACGCTGCAGCCGCACTTCGAACATCGGCTGTTCCTGACCGCCACACCCCACAACGGCTTCCGCGACAGCTGGTCCTCGTTGTTGGCACTGCTCGACGACCAGCGCTTCGCACCGAACGTGCCCC
>JAEUHP010000172.1 GCA_016795295.1 Planctomycetota bacterium
CGCAGCCCTGAATCGGGCAGAACGGTGGGCGAAAAGTCTCCATGGAAGCTCCTGCCGGGCGCGAAGACCTCGGCAGGGTGGCTGTGCCACGGGCGCGTCTGCGGTTACCTGAATTCCGGCGTGCCAGCCAACGCAGCAGTTTCCTAGGGCAGCAATCCCGATGCAGCGGGACTCAGCTGCAAGCCACCAACGCCCTCGTAAGTGAGTCCATGCCACACCAAACGAAGGCCCGCCAAGCCAATGGGGTTGGGCACGTTCAGCGTGGCAGCCAACGGTACCGACTGGCTGCTGATGCCGATGGCCTGGACAACCGCCGTCGGGCCATCCCACCACAGCGGGTCGAGCAGGCCTGGGGCACCATGGCTGGCGCCCGGAAAGCCGATGGCAAGCACGGCGATGGCACCATCGGGTCCCGTGAGGTTGGCAGTGAAAGTGACCGGGGTGGTCGTGGCGTCGACTTGGACCCTGGGCTGCACGAGTTGAGTCAGCGCGATGGCCGGGCCGATGGTCTGGGTGGCCGGAAGGTCGACACTGGGATCGACGCGCACCGTGCCGTAGCCGCCGATGGCGTGCGGCGGAGGCGGCGTGCTGCTGTTGCTGTGGAGGACGGCGCCTCGGTGCAGGCGGCCACCGCCAAGTGCGCGCAGGCTGCCACCGTACATCTGCACGGCGGGACCAGCGGTGACGCTGGTGAAGCCCTCGCCACCATCGACCGTGGACTCGACCAGTTGCACGCTGCCACCGTGCTGGGTCAAACCCGGTTCCACAGCGCCGGATCTGCCCCGGAGGCTGCAGCGTTCGAAGACGACCTGGCTCGCCGTGACCCGGACGCCCAACGGGCAAACAAGGCCGTGGATGCGCACCCGATCGCAACTCTGCACGAAGACGCTGCCATTGGTATTGGCGGCCGCGGTCACGTCGACGAAGCCCAGGTTGTTGTGGAAGACCATCGTCCCGGTGTAGGGGCCGAACTGCAGCCCGCGGAGGAACACCGACTGGCCGACGCCGAGCCCTTCGATGCCCACCGCCCCGGAGTTGGGCGTCAGGATCTGGGCGCCGGAGGCAAACGAGATCGTCAGGCTCTTGCCGAAGATCTGCAGCGGGTTGTACTGGCCGGGGCGAACCTCCAACATCGCCCCCTCGGGCGCCGCCGCAACCGCGGCGGCCAGATCGGTGTAATGGGTGCCCGGTCCGTTGTTGGCGTCGACGATGATCGCCTGGGCATAGCCAACCGTCTGCAGGCTGAGAAGGAACACCAGGGGGACGGAACGCATTTCCGCAGCGTAGCAACACCCATACCATCACCCCACAGGCAGGCACCCGAGCCCTGGTGTGGCGCCAGCGTCGGGAACCCGCGTCGGTTCAGCGACAGGAGCCGGGAACTCGACGCTCCAGCCTGCGGATCCGCCCCCATCCGCGCCCCCGAGTCGTCCTTCTGCGCTTCGAAGGTCGGGTCGAGGAACTGGCCGCAGGAGGCCAACTGCAATTCGGCATCGACTCGGCGACGATGGCAACGTCGACTGGCAGTTCGCTCCGAGGGGCTTCGTCAGGGATAGCCGAGGATCAGGCGCAGACCGTTCGAGGAATGGACGGCCGAGATGCTGCCGAGGGCTCCCAGCTCCGCGTGCAGATACTGGTGATACAAGTGCAGACCGAGCCACTCGGTGCTGGCTGGCATGCCCCACACGGAGGTCGCGACGCCGTTCGCGGGCACGACCAAGAGATTGCTGGTGGTACTCGCCCAGAGCGTGCAATCGACACCAGCCGCAGGGTGCAGGCTCTGCAAGGGAGTGCCGGGCGACTGGAAGCCGAGGAGCGCGAAACCAATCGAGTTGGTGCTGAACCCCGTACACTGCGAGCGAAACAGGTTGCCGAGCGACGGCGAAGTCAAGGCACTCGCCTGCAGCAGGCCAGCCGGACCGGCGCAGCCGGCACCGACGGCCTGCACCGCGGCGGAGCACCTGGTGCCGAGGAATGCGAGGTTGCCCATCGGCAAGCCGCCCGCCATGCTGAAGTTGCCACCGACGACCAGGGTCTGGTCTGGCATCAGCCCCAAATCCAACACAGGCCCATTGGTCCCGCCGGCGAGTTCCGCCCATGCCGTTCCATCCCAGATGGCGAGATTGCGTGCCTGGACACCACCAGCCTGGCTGAACGATCCTCCGGCGACCAAACTCCCCCCCGGCATCACCAGCAACGCCAGAACGGGGCCGTTGAGACCGCCACCGAGCGCCTCTGCAGCTTGACCAAACTGCGTCAGACGGGCAATGCGGTTGACGACCACCGTGCCAGTGCCTGCGAGACTGTACATGGTGGTGAAGTCACCGCCAACCACCCGATCGTTGCCTTGCGCGACGCTGCACCGCGGCTGCCCGTTCGCGATCGGCCCGAGGATCCCGCGTGAGAAGGCCCAGCCAGGCACGCTCGATCCTGGCGGCAGCGGATACCAGTGTTCGCCGCCCCTCACATCGATGCCGAAATTACCGTTGACACTTGTGGGAGTGGTCCATGAAGCACCTACCACCATGGTCGTCTTCCACCAGGGCCATGTGAAGGGGGTGGGCGGAAGGTAGCCGACCACCACCACATCCCCGGCGTTGGTCACCTCCGCACTCCGGACGCCCATTGAGCCACCAAACTGTCCTGGAACCGAAGGCACCGCAACATAGGCCCAAGAGCTGCCGAGCCACTGCATCGGTGTGGGAGAGGCCCCATTCGGACCTTCCGATCCGGTGAGCACCCCCGCTGCGGTGTAGCCGATCCGGGGGAACTGTCTGACACCCACGGATCGGGTCCCTGCGCTGCTGAGCTCTGGCACGCCTGCACACGGCAGCCCCCCAGCAACGGCGAACTGCCCGCCCAACACCACGCGCCCACCATGGACCCCGACGTCCTGGACTGGCGCGTCGGCGCCGCCGCCGAGAGTTCCGAAGTGGCTCCCACCGTCCCAGACCGCGATCCTGCCCGTAGCCGTTCCTGCGGCGGACGAGAACTCACCACCCAGCAACGTCCTGCCGTTCTGTGCCTGGATCGCGCAGCTGGCCGGCGCACTCGGCCCCACGACGGCGGACCAACTCGAGCCACTCAGCCTGGCCAGGTAACACGGCGCCCCGAACAGCACCATGTCGCCGAGCACCAGGAGGTCCCCATTGGCGTCCTCGAACGCGGCCCGCGCACTGCCGGTTGGGCTGGGCAGCAGTGGGCTGGTCAGGGTCGTCCAGCTCGTACCGGTCCAGCGATGAGCAACCTGGGTCGTCCCGGCAGCGCCTTCGACGACAGCGACGATGTCGCCATTGGCGCGCACCACGAAGTCCTTCACGGTGGGTGGCTGCGTCCCGCCAAAACCCATCGCACGCCATTGCCCGCCGTCCCAGCGGGCGACACGGTTGGAACTCGTGCCACCCGCACTGGAGAAGGAACCACCGGCCAACAGATCCCCGTTGGGCAGGACCTCGAGGGTGAAGACCGTCCCGCCCAAACCGGAACCGAGGGCCGCCCAAGCGGTGCCGTTCCAGACGGCGATTCGGCTGGCTGGGCTCCCTCCCGCCTGACTGAAGCTGCCACCCGCCACCAACCTGCGATCGGGCAACAGTGCCAGAGCGTTGACTGTGTTGCTACAGCCGGTGCCCAGCGGCGCCCACGACTGACCGTTCCAGGCCGCAATGCGCTGGACGACCACCTCACCGGCGCGATCGAACGTGCCCGCGGCGAAGACGGTACCGTCGGAGCCTTGCACCACAGCGTTCACCCGCGCAGAGACGAGCGACGAAGAACTCCGCAGGCCCGGGCCCAGTGGCGACCAGCGGTACCCGTTCCACCGGGCGATGCGGCCGGCGGCCTGACCTCCGGCGAAGCTGAACTCCCCACCGACGAGCAGCTCGCCATTCGCCAGGAATCTCATCGCCTGCACGGGGCCGTTCGGAGGGTCGCTACGCAACCACTCCAACTGGCACTGCGCGGGCAGCACCGGCCAAGGTGCCAGCACGGCGAGAACGAAGCCACCCGGGAAGAGTCGCATACGGTACCTGGTAGCGACATCCGCCCAGGAGCGCTACGCGCCCAGCGCCGGATCTTCGCCATCGCCTGCCGGCGGGAGACCACGGCCGTCACCGATACAAACTCGTTGCGATCGAACGTCGACCGCGCAGACGTTCGCTCACGGTGCGCGATTTCGGCCGGAGAGCGACCGGCTCAATGCACCGCCAGCAACAGCCCATGGCTGGCGACGAGGCCACTGCTGCTGCACGGCAGCGCCGGCAGAAACACCGCCTGCACGCCGAGCTGCAGCCCCGCCGAGACCGAACGTAGCGAGACCGGCAACAGCGCACTTCCCGTGGCATCGGTCACCAGCGGCGCAAACGCCAGCACTGGCAAGGCGAGGTGCGCCGACAGATCCAACACCGGCTGCGGCGCGGCCAACGGCAGTCCCAGGGCAATGCCGCCAAACGCCGCCGGCGGGGCCCTTCGAACCAGCAGCGCGAAGTCGTCCATGCCGGCCCTCGGCGGCGCGCTGGCCTGGACCCAGGTGCCGGCCGCGCAGGCGGGCGAACCACTGCCGAAGCAGGTGACTTGGTCGGGCAACAAGGCCCCGTCGAGCGCGGTCCAGACCTGCTGCACGTACGGATCCACCTGCTGGTAGCGGTTCAAGACCACCCACGTACCACTGCTGCGGTGGTCGCGATCGACCCAGGCGATGAAGCCAAAGGCACCCCCTGCAGAGGCCAACCGGGTTCGTCCCATGGCATCGCGGCGGTCGAGCCAGACGCCGATGCCATACGGCGCGCCCTGCAGGTGTGGCGTCGACACCACCGGCAAGCCACTGGTCTGGTCGCGCAGCAGTTCCTGGACCGCAGCCGCCGAGAGCACCCGACGCCCCTGCCACAGGCCTTCGGCGTTCAGCATCGCGACCAAGGCGCCGAAGTCGGCGGCATTGCTCCGGGCTCCACCGGCGATCCGAGGGTTCAGGGTCGGCCCAAACGCCAGATAATCCGTGGCGTTCATGCCCAGCGGCTGGGCCACCTCCTGCTGGAACAACTGCGCCCAGGAGCGGCCGCTGGCCACTTCGCAGACGGCCCCCGCGACGTGCATCGACACGCCGCCGTAGGCGAACGCACTGCCGGGCGTGAATTGCAGCGGCGTGGTGGCGAGTTGCTGCGCAGCCTGCCGGAGCGTGATCGTGTCGTCGGAGATCGCCGGGTGGCTGGCGATCAGACCGCTGGTGTGGGTGAAGCAGTGCCGGAGCGTGATGGTGGCGCGCAGGCCGGAGTTCCACTCGGGCAGGTACTGGCCGACGCGGTCGTCGAGCGCGACCAGGCCGTCGTCGACCAGCGCCAGCAGGACCGCCGCGGAAAGCGTCTTGGTGGCGGACGCGATCGGCACCACTTCGCCCAGGGCGAAACCGCCGAAGGCCTGTTGGTAGACCGCGACGCCGCGCTGCTCGACAGACAACACCAGCCCCCCGGTCAGCGGGAAGGCCTGGGCGAAACTCTGACCGATCCGAGTCAGGTCCTGCAGGTCGCGGCAGGGCGGCAGTTGGGCTGGCAGCCTGGTGGGCAACACCGGGCTCAGCAGCATCGACAGCAGGACGAGCGAGGACAGGCGGGTGCGTGCGGGGGGCATGACGACCGGACGGTTACGTTCGGGAGCGGCACTTGTCCACGGCTCCGTTCCAAGAGAACCGGCCCGACTCGCCCCTGCAAGGAACGCAGCGGCCACGGTGGCCGTCAGGGCAGCAACGCTCCGCAGCTTCTCCAGATGCTCCGCGAGCGGCGCCCGGCGTAAGCTGCGCAGGTGACCCAACCCGACGCCGACGACACCGACGCCTCGGCCTCTCTCGCCGACAAGTTGCGGGCCCGTTACGGCCAAGACCTCGACCCACGCATCGATCTCGGCTCCAGCCCTCTGGGTGAGGGGCAGGAGTCGTCGCCGCACCCATCCAGTTCGACCGCCACCGTCGCCACCGACGTCCTGAATCGGCTCGGCGAGCGCGCTGGCGCTGCTTCGCGCTACCGCATGGCTGGCGAGATCGCCCGCGGCGGGATGGGCGCGATCCTCGAAGTCTACGACCAGGATCTGCGTCGCCGGCTGGCGATGAAGGTGATCCTCGATCGGGGCGCAGCGCAAGACGGCAACGGGCCAGAAGGCTCCGGCCGCGTCGAACCAACCGCACTGGCGCGCTTCCTCGAGGAAGCACAGGTCACCGGCCAGCTCGACCACCCCGGCATCGTGCCCGTACACGAACTCGGTCTCGACGCCAACGGCAGGGTCTACTTCACCATGCGCCTCGTCCAAGGGCGCAACCTCGAATCGATCTTCGAGCTCGTGTCGCGCGGCACCGAGGGCTGGACCGTGCCGCGCGCCCTGGGTGTGCTGATGAAGGTCTGCGAGGCAACCGCGTACGCCCACGCAAAGGGCGTCGTACATCGCGACCTCAAACCGGCGAACGTCATGGTCGGCCGCTTCGGCGAGGTCTACGTGATGGACTGGGGCTTGGCGCGGGTGCGCGGTTCCCGCAGCACGGCGGGCCCAGCCACGGCGGCGCCCACAGCCGCACCTGCCCCGAACCCCGCGAACCCGACGCACCCCGGCGTGGCGCCCCCAACTGCAGTCACCGGCCCCGAACCCGTGGCCACCGATCGCGGCGACGCAGCGGCGAGCACGGTCGGCTCCGCCCTGCACACGATGGACGGGGACGTGCTCGGCACGCCCAGCTACATGGCGCCGGAGCAGGCGCGGGGCGAGCTCGACCGGGTCGACGAACGCAGTGACGTCTATGCAGTCGGCGCCATGCTCTACCGGCTGCTCGCCGGGCGCGCCCCTTATGCCGAACCCGACGAACGGGTCTCGGCAGCCGCCCTGTGGCAGCGCGTACTGGCGGCCCCCCCGACTGCCCTGACACGGCTCGCGCCAGACGCGCCCGGCGAACTGGCTGCCATCTGCGCGAAGGCGATGGCTCGCGAACCGAGCGCGCGCTACGCGAGCATGCTGGCACTGGCCGAGGACCTGCGCGCGTTCCTGGAAGGTCGCGTGGTACACGCGTTCGCCACGGGTGCCTGGGCGATGGCGAAGAAGTGGATGCAGCGCAATCGCGCGCTGGCGAGTGCCCTCGCGGCGGCGGTGCTGGCCCTGGTGGCCGGCCTGGGCGTGAGCCTGTGGTTCGCCGGACGCGCTCGCGACAGTGCGCAGCTGGCAGAACAACGCCGGGGCGAGGCGGCTGCGAGTGCCGCACTGGCGGAGGAGCGTCGCGCCGATGCGGATCGCAGTGCCGGATTGGCGGAACAGCGGCGGCAGGAAGCCGAGCACAACGCCGCACTGGCCGAACAACGGCGCGTGGAAGCCGAAGCCAGTGCAGCCCTCGCGCGCCGGCAAGCGCGCATCGCCGAAACCGTCACTGCGTTCCTCAACGACGACCTGCTCGCATCGCTGGCGCCCGAGCACCTGGGGCGCAACGTCACCGTGAAGCAGGTGCTCGACATGGCGGCCCAGCGGCTCGGCGTGCAGTTCGCGAGCGAACCCGAGATCGAAGCCGCACTGCGCACCACGATCGGCACCAGCTACCACCGCCTCGGCGAGCTCGCGGCGGCAGAGACCATGCTGACCCGCAGCCTCGCGCTCCGCGAGCGGGCGGCCGGGCCACGCGGCGAGCCGGTGCTGCAGTCGCTGCGCAGCCTCGCTGCGCTGCAGGCCGATCAAGGCGATACGGCGGCGGCGATCGCGTCGTACCAGCAGGCGTTGGCCATTGCCGAGGCCGAACTGGGCCCCGAGCACCGCGGCACACTGTCGACACGCGTGAACCTGGCGATGCTGCTGGCCGGCACCAGCGAGCCGACCGACGCACGCCAGCTGCTCGAGGACACCCTGGCCATCCAGCGGCGCACACTCGGCGAACAGCACGAGGACACGCTCATCTCCTTGAACAACCTGGCCATGCTCGAACTGCGGCAGGGTCGCCTGCAGGCTGCGGCAACCGGACTCGAAGAGGTGCTGCGCTTGCGCCGCGCGAACGACGGCGACCGCAATCCGGAGACCCTGGTGGTGGCCACCAACCTGGCCCTGGTGCTGGCCGACCTCGGGCAACTCGACGCTGCCGAACAACTCGGTCGCGAAGTACTGGCGGCACGGCGAGAGCTGTACGGCGACCAGCACCTGCTGGTCGGGCGTTCGCTCGGCAATCTCGGCACCTTCCTGCACCGACGTGGGCGCAGCGTGGCAGCGCAAGCGCAGTTCCGCGAGGCGCTCGAGATCCTGCAGCGCGAGCTCGGCGCCGATTCGCCGCTGGTGCTGCAGGCCAGGCACAATCTGGCCGCGAGTCTCGATGCGCCAGCCGACTTCGAAGCCGCAACTGCGATGCTGCGCGAAGTGTTGGCAGCACGCCGTCGCGTGCTCGGCGCCGACCACGTCGACACGCTCGAATCCCTGAATAGCCTGGCGGCCCGCCTCTACACCGCGAATCGGGCCAAGGAGGCCGAACCGCTGTACCGCGAGGCGCTGGCCGGTTTCGAGCGTGTGCGCGGCCCCGACCATCCGCGCACGATCGCGCTGCGCGAGAACCTCGGCGGCGCGTTGCTGTCGCTCGGCCAACACGAAGCCAGCGAGGCGATCACGCGCGAAGTACTTGCGACGCGACGCCGGGTGCTCGGCGACCGGCATCCAGACGTTGCGTTCACGCTGCAGAACCTCGCCATCGTGCAGAACCTGCGCGGCGATCGGCCCGGTGCGCGCGCCTCGATCGACGAGGCGCTGGAGCGCACCCGCGCAGCTTTCGGCGAACAGCACCTGCAGGTGGCGTCTTGCCTGCGCACCAGCGGCGATCTGCATCGCAAGGCGACCGAGTGGCAGGCGGCGATCGACGACTACCGCGCGGCGTTGGCCTTGCGGCGACGGCTGCGGCCAGACGACGATTCGGTGGTGTTCCTGCTGTTTCAGATCGCGTTCTGCCAAGCCGGAGCAGGCCAGCACGCCGAGGCCGAACAGGGTTTCGCTCTGGCCACGGCGGCCGGCGAAGCAGTGCACGGTCCGGACCGCGCGCAGACCCGTAGCGCCATGTTGCAGCGAGTGCGTTCGCTGTCGGCGCTCGGCCGCCACGACGAGGCGGTGCAGCTGGCGCTCGATCACTTGGCCCGCGCGACGCGCGATCGCGGCGAGGGCAGCGAAGCGGTGCAGAAGGCTCGGGCGCTGCTGGTGGAGGTCTACGAGGCGTGCGGTCGACTCGAGGATGCGTCGAAGTGGCGCTGAGAGCGCACGCCGAAGGCTTCACGCCACGCGATCCACGTCGCAGACCTGACTCGAACGCGCGCTGCCGCTCGTGACCATGACGCGAGCGAGCACGGGACACGTCGACGCAGCGTGCCAGAGCAACCCAGTGCCGTCCAGAGACCGATTCAGCTGCGCCGGCCAGAGAATCGCTCCAACTCGGCCTTCAGGCGGGCATTCTCCGCACGCAGCGCGGCGACATCGTCGACAGGCCGGGCCTCGGCCGCCGACCCGCGCTCGTCGCGGACCGGTCGGTCGTCGGTGAAGTAGACACCACTGAGCATGCTCGTCTTCACGGTGGCTCGGCGCAGCTCGCCAGCGCCATCCTCGTACTCGATCTCGTAGATGCGGTCGCTCTTCTCGCCGACCCAACCCTTGCCGAACGGCGCCCAGGACTTCGCACGCAGCTTGCCGCCGCGTTGCCGCACATAGTTCTCGATTCGGTCGCCATCCAGCGAACCGGCCATCAGGCGCAGCACCACGACCACGGCGACCACCACGAGCAGGATCCCGATCGGCTCCATGCCGGCAGTCTAGCTGCTGCGGGTTGCCTGCCAACCCCACGGCTGCAGCGCAGCTCGCAGGTGGCCAGAGCCGCGCGATTCCAACCACGGAGCGCGCCTCGCCGCAAACGTAGCCCGACCGGGGCGGGACCGTGGGGTCGACACTCCCCTGGGACCTTCACGATGCCATCGCGGTTTCCACACCTGGGGTTCCCAGCATGCCGCGGCTCCGACCTCTGGAGCGAATCCCAACCACCAAGGCCCCCCATGCAACCTGGTCTCACCTCCCTGATCCTGGCGTCGTTCGGCGCCGCCGCAGCCGTACACGCCCCAGCCATCGCGCAATCGACTGCCGACTTCCGTGTCTTGCCCTACCAGCTCAACCCGACCGTCGACGGCATCCTGCTGACGTGGTTCACCACCGACGCCACGCCCGGCACGCTGACGATCACCGGCCCGGGCCTCGCCAGTCCGCTGGTCCTGCAGAGCAATCCGGTGCTCGATCCGGTGCTCGACTACCAGATTGCCGCCGAACTCAACGCCGGCGGGGCCTGGCCATTCGCGACGACGGCAATTTTCCAGGCACCCGGCGTGCCGGCCCGCAACCACCGCCACCGAGTGCAGGTCAGCGGCTTGTCGGCCGACGGCATCTACAGCTACACCGTGGTGCAGGGTGCCTCGAGCTACAGCAACAGCTTTCGCACCGCCCCGACTGCCACCACCACGCGCACCATCCGCTTCGCGGCGATCTCCGACAGCGAGACACTGGTGCTCGGTCGCGGCCGATTCCGCGAATGGTCCCGCAGCACGCCGCAAACCGCGGCCAGCACCGGTCGCCCGGCCGGAACCGGCAGGGGCCGCGATCAGTACTTTCTGACCGAAAAAGTCGGCTACGAGCAGAACCTGCGCAACCTCAAGGCCCGCAACCCTGAACTGCTGATGATGCCCGGCGACCTGATCGAGGGCACCGCCAACGAATGCCAGCGCCGCTGGGACGAGTTCTGGCGTCACAACGCAGGTGAGTACGACGACGTTTTGAGTGGGCGTCCCTTGGTCGCCGCGATCGGCAACAATTGCATCTACAACGGCGGCGGTGTCGGCACCGCCAACCCCCTGGTGCAGTACGCTCGTCAGCAGTGGTCGGCCTACTTCGACTACCCGGCCAACAACGATCCGTTGGCCAAGGACCTGTACTTCCGCACCGACTACGGCCCGATCACCATCCTCACGCTGTGCTCGGTTGGCGCACTCGCCAACAACGACAACGTGGCGCCACCGGTCGGCCAGGGCTTCAGCGTCAACCACCCGGACAACCGCGACACCAACCGCGCCTGGCTGGTCAACTACCCGTTCGGTGACCTGCCCGACTTCAACGTCGGCACGCTGCAATGGCAGTGGGCGGACCAGCAGCTGGCCTCCGCCCGCGCTGCTGGGCAGATCATCTTCGTGCAATGGCACCACACGCCCTACAGCCGCGGCGTCCACGGTTCCAGCGTCACCAGCACCCAGTCCGGTGAAGCGATGCGCATCTACCAGCCACTGATGGAGAAGTACCGCGTCGCTGGCGTGCTGTGCGGCCACAGCGAAGTCTCGGAAATGAGCTTCGTCGACCTCAACCGCGACGGCTACGGCGTGTTCTTGTGGGACGTCGGTGCGGCCGGTGACGGCCTGCGCGGCGTCGAGGACGCCCCAGGGACCACCAACAGCGCCATCCGCAGCTGGCGGGACAACCCGCAGAACCTTGAAGGCGCCAACTGGCGCAGCAACCCGTACCACGTGTGGTCGGCGGATCAGAGCGAGCCGGAACTCTGGAACGGCAACCAGCTGGTGAGCGGTGGCAAGCACTACGGCTTCCTGGAGTGCGAAGTCGAACCCCTGGCCAACGGCGAGTTCCGGGTGACCTACCAGTACTGGCACACCTTCCCGTTGAACGCAGGGGACACCGAGTTCACGGTCACTGGCTACGAATTGCGCCCCTACCAGAACCGCGTCGTGCTGGAAGGGCGCCCAGACCATCTGCGGCCAGTCACCGGCCTGCACACCACCTTCGGCAATGGCTGTGCTGGCCCGTTGGGGGTCCCGAACCTGCTGGCATGGTCGTCGCCGACCCTCGGCCAAACGCTGACGGTGCGAGTCGACAACCTGCCGATCGGCACCGCGCTGATGATCGCCGGGCTCACCGACCAGAACGTCGGCAACGGTACGCTGCAGTTGCCACTGAGCCTGGCCAACGCCGGCTTCCCTGGCTGCAACCTGCTGGTCGACCCACTCAGCGTAGAGCTGCTCACCGGCAACGGCACGACGGCGCTGTGGCACCTGACGATCCCGTCCAGCAGCGAGCTGCTGGGCGCGTCGGTCTACCACCAGGCCATGGCACCGACCAGCGCAGGCTCCCTGGCCTTCAGCCACGGCGGCAAGGCGCAGTTGGGTCGGTGAGTCGAGGCCGGCCGGACGCAGAACATGGCTGCAGCCCGGCACCGGGACAGGGCGCCCGACCTGGCACAACGGGATCGTGCTTGCGCACGACGGGTGGCATGCTCCCATTGGCGATCGTGAGCCGCTCCCTGGTGTTCTGGGTCGCCCTGGCCGCAACCATCGCGCTGCTTCTCGGTGGCATCGCGATCGGGCCGCAGCCAGCGGTGCTGTTGGCCCTGGTGCAGACCCCGGCGCTGCTCGCCGGCCTGTTGCTGCTGCGTGCCGTTTGGCTGCGTGCGCGCAGCCGTAGCAACGAACTGACTTGGCGTGGCCGCCCGGTGCTGGCAGGGGCGGCGGGGTGGCTGGTGCCGCTCGGGTTCCTGGTGCTGTGGTCGGTGGCACGAGAGACCGGGTGGTTCGATGCGAACCTCAGCTGGTCGCGCAACCAACACCGCAGCGGCTGGAACTCGTCGGCCTGGACCGAACTGCCGGCCGATGCACCACCCAGTGCCGGGCGCTTGGTCGTGGAGGTGGCAGAAGGTGCCTTCGGCGATGCGTTCCGGGAGGGCTTCCCAGAGCATTGGTTGCTCGGCACGGCCCGCGTCACGGGGCGGGTTTCGACCACCTACTCGCCACCGCTGTGGACTTAGCCGCTGTACAAGAACGAGCCGGTGGCTGCGGAGGTGCGGTGCGAACTCAGGATCGAACCAGACGCTGGGCCGGTCCGCGCGGCGAGCATTGCCTATGAGTTCACGGGGGAGGCGACGCTCTACGGGCTGGCGTCGCGGCGGGCGTTCCACACACATCTGGGACGGCTGCTCGGCCGCGGCGTCGAGAAGGCGGTGCGCGACCACGTGCAGAAGGCCAGCAAGAACTGATTCCGCAGCGAGCGCAGTTCGCCCACGACCCGCGCACATGCGACTGGGCCGGCGCCGGGTGCGGCCGCAACGACACCGGCCAGCCGGCGCGGGGTCACCGGTGCAGGTACTTCTCGAGCTCTTCCTTCACCTGGTTCGCCCACGGCAGCTTGGCATCGATCGCCAGAGCTTCCTCGGCGCACCGCAACGCACGCTCCCACTCCTTGCGGCGATGGGCCAAGTCCATCTCGGCCCTGATCGCGAGCACTTCACGCGGAGCCTGCCGCCGCCAGTCGGCGCACACCCGGTTGGCCAAATCGAAGCGCTCGGCGATCAGCACCGTCGAAACCAGCTGATCCCACTCCTCGGTGGCGAGGTCTTCGTAGGCGAGCATGCGGAGCACGTTCGCCTCCAGCAGAGGCAACAACTCGGCGCGTGGAGGCCCCTGGAATCTGCCGCTCGCGAACCCAGCCTGCAGCGTCAACTGGATGCGCAGCGCATGGCGTTGCAGACCCATCAGGCTCGGCTGCACGATCGCCTTCTGCAACGCGGAGCTCATCGCCCCGTAGTCCTTGGTCAGTCCGAGCGAATAGTTGCGCAACAACTCGAAGAACCCGTCGCCGACGACACGTGCCGCCGCGTCCAAGTGTGGCAGAATCCTGCCGCGCTGCGCCACATCCCGCAGCCCCACGAGCACGTCCAGCAGCCCGTCTTGCACCAACGGAGACCAGGCACGGACGAGCAGGGGATGCACGTGGGCGCCACTGGGCTCGCGCGTGCCCTCTGCCGCCGCGAATGCCTGGCCGATGGACTTGCCGCGCCGGCCGAACTCGAGCCAGGCTTTGCGAAGGTCGCGGGACGCGCGGGCGCCTTCGCCGCGGATCAGGGCCTGCTGGAACACCTCGAACGCGGCAGCCATGTCCTGGAGCAGCTCGAGCCCATCGAGCAAGGCGGTCGTCGCAGTCGCTGGGCTCGGTTGCCCCAGCGTGGCGTCCTGCACCACGCCATTCGGGCGCACCGGCACCCCGGCGCGCGACAGCAGCAACACCCCGCGCTCCAACACCGGCAACTGCACATCGTCCGGAAAACGGCGCCGAAAGTCCGCGTGCCAGCGCTGCGCCTCGGCGCGATCGCCCCGCGCCAACGCCAGCCAGAACACCGCGAGCCCGGCCCGCCGGTGCGAGGGTGCCGCATCGAGCGCCGCACGCGCATGAGCCGCAGCCGTCTCGACGTCGCTGGCCAACAGGCACTTGGCATAGTTCGCATCGGCGGCCTCCAGCTGTCCCGTCGCCAGCGCTGCCGCGACCTGGTCGAACCCACGCTCGGGCTCGACCACCCGATCGAAGCCGAAGTCGCCGCGCAGCAACTGCAGCCGTGCGGCCAGCGCCGGCTCCGCCGGGGTGGCGACGATCGCCGCCAGCACGGCCGCCGCGTCGGCAAACGCCCCGCGCCCTTCGTGCGCCTCGAACGCCACCAGCTGCAGCGCCGCAGGGTCCGGAAAGCCGTGTTCCTGCGCCGCGGCCATGGCCGCCAGCGCCTCTCCGTAGTCGCCCTTCGCCAGCAACAGCCGTGCGGTTGCGTACTCGGTCGAAGCGAGCGCCGCCGCAGTGCGCGCACGTGCCTCTGCCAGCACCGCCGCCACCAGCAGCGCCGCGAGCGCGAGCGCCGCCGACAGCGTGGCCGCCACCGGGGCCGGATGCCGGGCCGACCACCGGTACCAGCGCACCCACGGCCGCAACGGCCGCGCCCGCACCGGCTGGCCCGTCACGAAGCGCTCCAGATCCTCGGCGAACTGCGCGGCCGTGGCGTAGCGATGCTGCGGCTCCTTGGCCAACGCCATCGCCACGATCGCTTCGAAGTCGCGCGGCACGTCGGGCACCTGCGTGTGCAGCGGAGCCGCGGATTGGGTCTCGATCGCACGCAGCAACTGCGCCTGGCTCTCGCCGCGGAACGGTGGGCGACCAGCGATCGCTTCGTAGAGCGTGGCGCCCAGCGAGTAGACGTCGGTGCGGTGGTCGATCGCCAGACCGCGGCGCGACACCTGCTCGGGCGACGCATAGGTCGGCGTGCCGAGGAAGTCGTCCGGACGCGACAAGCCGAGCGCCACGTCGAAGCGAGCGAGGCCGAAGTCGAGCAGCACCGGCTGCCCGTCCGGCCGCACGATCAGGTTCTGTGGCTTCACGTCGCGATGCACGACGCCGCGTTCGTGCGCGTGGGCCAGCGCCCGAGCCACCAGCGCCACCAGCGCCGCAGCCAGCTGCAGGTCACCGCCGCACTCCGGCCTGACGGACGCCTCGAGCTGCAGCGCTGCCCGCAGCGACACGCCTGGTTCGCGCCGGCGTGCAATCGCCGCCGCCAGGGTGGTGCCGGGCACGAACTCCATGCTGAACCACGGCGAACCGTCGGCCCCGACCCCGACCTCGTGCACCCGGCCGATCCCGGGATGGCTGAGTGCTGCCGCAGCGCGGGCCTCGTGTTCGAACCGGGCCACGGCGGCCGCATGCGTGCGCAGATGCGGCGCCATCACCTTGATGGCGACCATGCGCCCAAGCCGTGCATCGTGGGCGAGGAACACCTCCCCCATGCCGCCGGCACCAAGGCGCTGCACCAGGTCGTAACCATCGATCCCCTCGGGCCAGCCGGCCGCCCCGGCCACCGCCCGCAGGGCGCCTTGCACGTCGGCGACGAGGCGGTTGGACACCACCATGTCGTTCGCCTGGCACAGCTCGAGCACGGCAATGCCCACCGAGCTGTCGGCGACGCCGAGCCGTTCGAGGTGCGCACGGCGCTCCGCCACCGGCAGGTCGACGACTTCGTCGAACAGCGCCCGGATCCGCCGCTCGCCACCCTCAGGAGTCGACTGCAAGTCCGCCATGGCCCCTACTCGCGCAGCGCGTCGAGGTTCCAGGTCGCGACGCGCGAACCGTTCTGAAACACGTCCAGGGCGCCGATGCCGCCCATCGGCAGCGACAGCGTGATGCTGCGCGACAAGCGCATGCCGAGCATCGCCGCGGCGAAACCCGCCAGCAGCGTGCCGGGCAGCACCACCACCAACGTCTTGCCGAGCGAGGGCTGCATGCGCTCCTGCCACCACAGCAGGACGCGCTCGACGGCATCGCCGAGGCTCTCCCCGCCCGGCGCCTTCGCATCGCCGAACTCGCTGAAGAACGTCCGCACCGCCCCGTCTTCCTCGCGCATCACGTCGCTCCAGGTGCGGCCCTGCCAGCGGCCGAGGCTCTGGTCACGCAGCCGCGCATCGACGTGCGCGTCCTGCTGCAATCCCTCGGCCAGCCCACGCGCCGGCCCCGCGCACTGCGGCTGCGGGCTGGTCCACACTTCGGCCGGTTCGAGTCCCTTGCTCAGCTCCAGCCAACGCAGCACCTGCGCACGGCCACGCCGACTCAGGTCCGCCGGGCCGTCGCCAACCGCCACCGCCGCGTGTTCGGCGTCGATCTCCGGGTGGCGGAACAACCACAGACGGCAGAAGTCGGACGGCTCGGGCAGCATGCGCACATCGTGCAGAACCAGCGCCCCGGCTTCCAGATTCCTGCCGCACCACCGCGGCTCAACGCAACCCGGCGGCCCGGCCCTGCCACTCCGCCGCTTGCGCGGCGCGCGCAGGGTCGGGTGCGGCGGCCTGCCACGCGGCATAGAACGCTGCGAGATGACGCACTGCGCGTTTGCGGTCGCGGTGCCCCTCCGGTCGGGTCTTCGCCAAGGTCGCGAGACTCTCCGTCAGAAGCGGCTCGGCGGCGGCGAAGCGACCCAGCAGCTGCAGGCAGTGCCCGAGTTCGAGTCGCGTGTTGGCCGTCCGGCGGTCGTCGAGCCCACGCGCCTTCGTGTAGACCGCAGCAGCTTCCTGCAGCACCGGTTCCGCCGCGGCGGCCTGCCCGGTTTCGCAGAGCAGCCGGCCCAACTCGAGCGCGTGGTCGCAGAAACCCTGGTTCTGCGCACCGAGCGCGGCCTTGCAGATGCCGATCGCCGCTTCGAACTCGGCCCGCGCTTCGTCGGTGCGCCCGAGCCTGGCCAGGGCCCGCCCGAGGCCGCCACGGGCAGCCGCCGTGTTCGGGTGCTGCGCCCCGAACACCCGCGCGAACGCGTCGGCGCAGGCGCGGTGCAGCCCTTCGGCCTCGGCGAGCTTGCCGAGCTCCAGCTCGATGCAGGCGAGGTTGTAGCGCGTGATGACCGTGTTCTGGTGTTCCTCGCCCTCGGCCTCGGCGCCGAGATCGAGCGCGCGCCGCACGTACGGCTCCGCGTCCGCGTACCGATCGCGCGCCATCAGGAACACGCCATAGCTGTTGTTGGCGATGATGTGCACCGAACTGGTCGCCCCGAGCGCGGCTTCGCTGATGCCGAGCACGTCCTCGAAGATCGCTTCGGCGGCGGCGCCCTCGGTCGGATCGACGAGGCTGTTGGCGAGGTTCAGGCGCGCATGCAACGTACGATCGTGCCGTTCCCCGAAGCGCGCCGCATACGCAGTCGCGACCTCACGCTGCAGCTGCACCGCCTGCGCCACGTCGCCAAGCCGCTTGGACACGATGGCCAGCGCCCCCTTGGCTTCCGCGGCGGCGAGCGAGTCGGCACCCTCGGCACGCGTGAGGATCGCCACGCTCTCCTGCAACAGGGGCGCAGCGTCCCGGAACCGGCCGAGGTCCTTGTAGAGCTCGCCGAGCGTCCGGCAGGCGACCGCCGTCTGCCCATGCTCGACGCCGAACACGCGCCGCAGATCGGCGAGCACCGCCACCATCATCGGCTCGGCGGCCGTCGTGTTGCCGCGCGAATGCAGCATGCTGGCGAGATTGAGCCGCGCGGTGAGTGTGTCCGGGTGCAAAGCGCCGAACCGCCGCTCCCCCGCCGCCGCGGCTTCGCGGTACAGCGTCTCGGCTTCGTCGAGCTGTCCCAGCCGATGCAGCACGACGGCGAGACTGTTGACGCCGATCTGGGTGTCGTTGTCGTCGTCGCCGAACACACGGCGCCGGATCCCCAACAGCTCGCGCAGCAGACCTTCCGCTTCGGCATCGCGCCCCAGTTGCACGAGGCAGTTGGCGTGGTCGGTGCGCGTCGCCAGCACGAACCGGTCCTCCGCGCCGTTGGTCGCCGCCAGCAGGTCGCCCGCCTGCTCGAACAGTCGGGCGGCGGCGGCGTCGTCACCGCGCGCCCGCTTCAGCGCGGCCTGCGCCCGCAGGGCCATCGCGTAGGGTTGCGACGTCGCGCCGTGCAAGCGCCGGTTCGCCTGCAGCGCCGCCTCGATCTGCGGAGTGGCCGCGTCGAGCATGCCGAGCGACAGGTAGGTCCGCCCGAGGATCAGCCGCACCTCCGGCTCCACTTCGGGTCGATGGGCAAACGCCTGCTGCACCGTCGTCGCCGCTGCATCGAGCGCCTGCGCGACCTTCGCGTCGCGACCGAGCTTGCGGATGTCCGCGGCCCCGAGCATGTCGAGCAGGAACTGGTTGATCGCCTTCGCCTGGTCCTGGCTGCGCTCGGCGATGCCGCGTTGTTCTTCGGCGACCCGGCGCTGGTCCACCGCCAGCTGCCGTTGCTGGTCGGCGATCTGCCGCTGTTCCGCCTCGCTGCGCTGCGCCGCCACTGCGACATCGCGCTCGTGCTCGGCAACGCGCGCCTGCCAAGCGAACGCCACCACACCGCCGAGCAGGGCCACCCCCACCGCACAGCCGGCCGCAAACACCCCGCGGTTGCGCTGCACGAGCTTGCGCAGCCGGTACGCCGTGCTCGGCGGCGCGGCGGTCACTGGCTCTCCGGCGCGGTGGCGGCGGATGTCGTTGGCCAGTCCGTTGGCGGTCTCGTAGCGGCGCTGGCGGTCCTTCTCGAGCGCCTTCATCACGATCCAGTCGAGTTCGCCTCGCAGCCGCAGGCCGAGGCGTTTGGGCTCGATGCGACGGCGCGCGGCGATGCTGGCCAGCGTCTCGCGCGAGGCGTCGAGGCGCGTCGAGGGCTTCGGCGGGTCGACCTCGCGGACCAGGCGCTGCAGGTCCGTGTACTTGCCGCTCGGCAGAGAGTCCGCGGCGAATGGCGAACTGCCGACCAAGAGCTCGTAGAGCATCACGCCGAGCGAATAGACGTCGGTGCGCGTGTCGATGTCGAGCGAGCCCTCGGCCTGCTCGGGGCTCATGTACTGCAGGGTGCCGATCACCTGCTCCTGGGCAGTGAACAGGGTCTTGTCGGTCAGCCTCTGCGAAGTCGCCTTGGCGATGCCGAAGTCGATCACCTTCGCGATCGGTTTGCCGTCCTGGGTGCCGACCAGCACGTTCGACGGCTTCAGGTCGCGGTGGATGATGCCCTTGCCGTGCGCATGCTGCACCGCACTGCACACTTGCACGAACAAGTCGAGCCGCTCTTCGATGGTGAGGTGGTTCTGGTCGCAGTACTCGGCGATCGGGGCGCCCTTGACGTGGTCCATCACGAAGAACGGCCGGCCCGCCGCCGTGGCGCCGGCATCGATCACGCGCGCGATGTTGGGGTGGTCCATCAGCGCGAGCGCCTGCCGTTCCTGCTCGAAACGCGCCACCACCTGGTGGGTGTCCATGCCGAGCTTGACGATCTTCAGCGCGACGCGGCGCGCCACCGGCTCCGTCTGTTCGGCGAGGAACACCACACCGAAACCGCCTTCGCCGATCTGCTGCAGCAGCCGGTACGGGCCGATCGTGCTGCCAGGGCCTTCGCGCTGCGGCACGGTCGTGGCCGGCGCCGGAGACGTGGCCGGGTGGGAGCCGGCAGCCGGTGCGGGCCATGGCAGCGCCGGCGGACCTTCGGCGGCGGCCAGCATGGCCTCGAGCTGCAAGCGCAGCTCCGGATCACCCCCACACTTGCTGTCCAGGAACGCCGTGCGGGCCGCAGCAGGGAGTTCGAGGGCGCGCGCGAGCAGCTGCAGCAATCGATCCTTGGAGGTCTCGCTCATGGTCGTCTCGGAGGGCGGATCCTACGGGCGCACTGGCAGCGCAACCTCCAGACTTTCGTTCCCGCGACCCCAGCAGCCGCCAACCACAACCATCGAAATCCCACGGCCGCGGCGGTCGGCGCCCTGGCCATGGCCACCGAACCGGAACCAGCGCCAAGAAGTCACATGTCTTTCTTGCCAGCGAGCTGCTGCGCCAATGCCGCGATGCGCTGCTCGAGCGCCTCGAGCCTCTGTTCCAGGCGGGTCGCCAATGGCAAGGGCACCGGATCGGTGCCCGGCATGGGCTGCACGTCCAGGCCACGGATCATGCCCACGGTCTTGGCCACCTGGTCCTGCGCGCCCGAAACCACGATCGAGCGTGCGCCACCGGCTCCCAGCTGCACCTGGCCACCGGAACCGGAAGTGCTGGCGAGGAAGGGGCGCAAGCCGTTGATCACGGCGTTGGCGTTGCTGTGCTGCAGATCGATCGTGGTCGTCACGGGCACCTTGAGATTGGGACGCGCCAGCACCTCCGCCACGGTGCGGTTCTTGGCATTGGCGCCCACCTCTCGGGCCCGCGGGCCCAGCAGCGCAATCACTTCGAGGGTTCCGCTGGCCGCATCCACTTCGACCAGAGCGAGGCCCTTGCTCCACAGCAAGTTGGCCAGCAGCTCCTCACAGCCTTCGCGGTTGGTCTCGATCGGCTGCTGCAGGCGCAGGGCATGGTCTCTGACCCCGGAATGCAGCAGCTCGTTGGGGCCAATCAGAATGTTGCGGCCGAGATAGGCCGCACAACGGTCGACCAGGTCGGTCACCTTGAGCTCGCCGACTGGGAGAGTGAACGGCTGTACCGACGGCCGAGTTGGCGCGAGTGCGCAGCTCGCCGACGCAGACAGCAGACACAACCACGTCAGGAGAGTCTTCATGGGCGGAGTGCGACGTTCTCGATGCGGCCCAAGGACCACCCTGGGGCACGCCAAGCCCCACGTTACGGTTCTCGTGGCCAGTCCAGCAACTCCTTGCGCTGGTTTGGCACCGCGCCTCCAGGTCGCTGGATTCCGCACCGGAAACGTTCGGGTCGGCTGCATCTCCCGCTGTCTGGACCATGCCAATACCGCGCACCCGTCGCCTCCCGAGCCTCGCCGCCCTGGCCGTGTGCCTTCCGGCCGCCGCTGGACTCGCGCAAGGACCGACTTGGTCCAGCCCACTCGGCCGACCGACACCCCGCTGGGGCCACAGCGCCACGATGGCGACCGACAGCGGTCGACTGCTGGTGTTCGGCGGCATGGATCAGGCCGGCAACCATCTGGCCTCGACCGTCGAGTACGACGGCCAAGGCTGGATCACCCGACAGCCGACCACGAGCCCGTCGGCACGCGCCAAGGCCGCCATGGTCTACGACCCCTGGGCGAAGCGCGTGCTGCTGTACGGCGGCAATGCCGCCAGCGGGACGATGACCGACACTTGGGCCTGGAACGGCACCAACTGGACACAACTGTTCCCGGCGACGAACCCCGCGGCCTCGGCATGGTCGGCGATGGTCGCACACCATGGGCCCAACGAAGGTCCGTTGCTGCTGACCAACGAAGGCGGCAGTCTGATGAAGACGTGGCGCTGGGCAGGCAACAACTGGGTGCTGCTGAACACTGGCGGCTTGCCCGCCCGCGTCGACGCAGCGGTCGCCCACGTCTACCACTACTGGCGCACGTATGTGCACGGCGGCATCGGCCGGGGCGACATGTACGCGTGGGACGGAGCGAACTGGACGGTTGTCGGCCAATCCCCGACAACCGGGCCGATCGGCGGCCACGGGCTCGCCTGTTCGCAGGTGTTCGGCGCGGCGCCGGGCCAGTTGCTGCTGAGTGGTGGCGGCGACGCCACGGGCTACAACAACTTGACCTTCCTGGGCACGTTTCAGTCGCCTGGGCAGGTGCAATGGACGTTCACGTCGAACTTCGTGCCGGGTTTGAACACCCACGTGCCAGCGTCCCGCGAGTACGCCACACTGACCTGGGACGAAGAGCGCCGCCATTTCGTCCAATTCGGCGGGACGGGCAACTTCCAGACCCTCAACGACCTGCATGCGCGCTCCGCCACCGGCACTTGGCAGGAGCGACAGCCGGCCGGGCCCCAGCCAACGGGCCGCGTCTATGCCGACATGGCTTACGACCCGCCGAACGGCAGGGTGGTACTGTTCGGCGGCGCCAACGGCTCGGCAACACTCGGCGACACCTGGTCGCGCGACTCCGTTGGCTGGACCTTCCACGGCAACAACCTCGGCCCTGCAGCCCGCGTGCTGCCGGCGCTCGCCTACCGCGCGGGAACCGGCGTGATGATGTTCGGCGGTGCCAGCAGTGTCGGCGGCACGTTCTTCGACGACACCTGGGTCTGGACCGGCACGGCCTGGCAGGTGATGTTCGCCCTGCAGCGGCCGACAGCGCGGTACGGCCACGACATGGTGCACGACACGGCACGCAACAGCATCGTGATGTTCGGCGGCTACGGTGGCACCTACCGCAACGACACCTGGGAATTCGGCGCGAACGGATGGGTGCAGGTCTCTGGTGGCGGCGGCCCCTCGGCGCGCTCGAACTTGGCGATGGCCTTCGACCGCCGCCGCAACCGCACCGTGCTGTTCGGTGGTCAGTCCTCGGCAGGCGGAGCGCTCGGCGACACCTGGGAATTCCAGGGCAGCACTTCGACCTGGACGCAACGCACTCACAGCCAGGCACCGTCGCCGCGGTGGGGACATGCCATGGACTTCGACCCGGTCCGCGGCGTCACCGTGCTGCACGGTGGCTTCTCGGGCAGCACCCACCTCAACGACGTCTGGGAGTACGACGGCGTGACTTGGCGCCAGCGCCAGCCCAACTCGACGCAACCAGCGACACGTGAGTCGCCTGGACTCGCCTTCGACACCAGGAACTCCAGGATGGTCGTGTACGGCGGCGGCTCGTACTCGAACGGTCCGTATGTCTACCGTGGTGACACGTGGCTGTATGGCGTCGACGTCGACACCTTGGTCCAGGCCGGCCCGAATGCGTCGGCGATGCGGGTCTGGGACGCCGCGACCGAATCCAGCCTGTTCGGCATCGAGTTCCCCTGCCCAAGCGGCATCGGCTGGTTCACCATCGACTTCGGTGTCAACACGACCGGTCTGGCGCTTCCTGCCCAATACGCCTGCTCCCCAGCTCTTGCTTTCGCCCTGTCCGGTCACGTGCAGCTCGCGCTGGGCAGCCCGGCCATCTACTCGTTCTGGGTGCCGACGGGTTTCGCCGGAATGGGACTGACTGTGCAAGGCTTCGAGCTCGACGCGCAGCGGAGCTGTGTCTACGCGACCAATCCGCTCGCGGTGACGATCCAGCGGCAGCAGTAGAGAACCGCGGGACTATCCACCACCCAGGGGCGACTCACCGCGGCCGAGGCCGCCGTTGCGCAGCCGAGTGAGTTCGACGGCGAGCCTGGCCACGGCCCGCTGCCAGCGCATGCGCACGGCATCGGGCGAGGCGTTGACTTCCCGTCCGATGTCGACGAACGAACGATCTTCGTAGTCGCGCATCACCAGAACTTGCCGATCCTCGGGATCCAGCAGTTCGAGCGCCAACCGGACCCAGGCACGGGTTTCGGCGCGGCTCGCCTCGCGGCTCGGTGTGTTCGACTGCACGGCGCCGGAGTGCAGGTCGAGCACGCTGTCGTTGGGCATCGGCACGGCGGCGGCGAGGAAGCGGCGCTTGGCCCGGAACCACTCGTGCTTGTCGCGCAGGGTGTTCTCGAGCACGCGGGCCAGGAGGCTGCGCAACTGCGCTTCGTCGCGAACCGCGAAGCGCGGCGCATCGCGCAGGAACTCGAGCAAGGCGTCGTGGAGGTAGTCGCTGGCCTCGCCGCGCTGGCGGAGGAAGTCCCCGAGGCGTCGTTCGGCGAGCTGGTGCAACCACGGCAGCTGCGCCGCGACCAGAGCCTCGAGGGCCCCTGGCGCACCGGCGTGCCAGCGCCGCAGCAGCTCGACGGTCGACACTGGTTCACTCACCCCCGGATTGAACTCGGCGTTTGGCGACGGCGCAAGGCCAGGCGGCGCTGGTCAACGCGCGAGCCGCGCGCGGAGTTGCTGCGCGTACTCGAGTTCCCACGGCGCTCGGTCGGCGGTGGCGTCGCAGCTGTCGAGAGCGCGTAGCGCGGCAGCGCGATCGCCCCGGGCCGCGGCCAGATGAGCCTCGGCCAGGGCCAGCAGGGCAGCCGCTGGATGCAGGTCCACCAACGCCGCCATGTCCGCCACTGCGCCATCCAGGTCGGAACCCGGCTCCATCAGCCGCGTCAACACCATCAGCAGGCGGGCCCTCGGGTCCGTCGGCTGCAACGCAACCAAGTCCCTGGCAGCACGGCGACTGACCTCGGCGTCCCCGAACAGGAATCCGAACCCGGCCAGGTTGGTCAAGAAGCGTACATCCTTGGGGGCCAGCTCGACGGCGCGCTGGAACGCCGGCATGGCCAGCGGGCGGGCGCCGGTGAGCCACAGCACCAGCGCCAGGTTGTTGTGCCCTTGGGCATAGTCAGGTTCGAGTTCCACGCCGCGCCGATAGCACGGCAGCGCGCCGGCAAGATCGCCCTGTTTGTGCAAGAGCACGGCCAGGTTGTAGTGAGCGCGGCCATAGCCGGGACGCACCTCGATGGCCCGTTCGAACGCCGCGCGTGCTCCCGCCGCATCCCCATTGGCCAGCAGTGCATTGCCGAGGTTGTTCCAAGCGCGCACGTGTTCCGGCGCGACCGCCAACGCACGCCGGTAGGCCGCGATCGCCGCCGGAAGGTCGCCGCGACGGCGCAGCATGCGACCGAGGTTGTTCCAGGCCGGCGCCACCGCCGGTGCAAGCTCGACGGCTCGCTGGTACGCCACTTGGGCATCGGCATGCCGGTTGGCACGTTCGTACAAGACCCCGAGGGTGTAGTGGTGGCCGGCGTCCTCGGGCCACTTCACGGTCAGAGCCTCGAACTTGGCGATCGCCTCCGGCCCGCCCAAGTGTGCGTCGATGGTGGCGACCAAGACCTCGGCGACCGTCAGGTGCGCAAAGTGCTTCTGCATCGCCAGCTTCGCACGTCCCGCGCCGACGGCATCGCCGAGGCGCGCCGCCGCATAGCCGTACGTCATCAGGAACGACAGGCGCGGGCTGGCGGCGAGGGCGATCGCGTGGTCGGCGGCGTGGCGCGCCTGCGCCAACGCCTCGCGGTCGTCTTCGGCAAGACCTCGGGTGTAGGCGTGCATTCCCAGCGCGAACCAGGCCATGGCATCGTCACCGGCCTTGCGAGCCGACGACTCGGCGGCGTCTGCCTCGTACGTCCTGGCAAAGAACAACCGTACGATGTCGCAGGCAGGTCCCTGCTGGCCGTCGAGCGCCGCCGCCGCCTCGTCACGGCGTCCGAGTCGCAGCAGCGCCAAGGACAGCAACAACCGCGCTTCGCCATCCTCGGACTCGGCACCCCCAAGCCTCGCCACCGTGCCGTGGTAGTCCTCGCCACCGAACGCCAGCCACGCTTCGGCGAGTCGGACTTCGCGGCGCTGCGACACCAGGGTCGCTTCCCCGGCGGCAATGGCAGGCGCCTTCGCCAACAGGAACCCGCCCAGCGTGGCGAGCGCCGGGACGCCGGTCAGCAGGACCACCACGAGCGCCGCGCGCCACGGGTTCCGCCTCGCCATCCGCCACCAGCGTTCGAAGCGAGACGGCAGGCGGACACTGACCGGTGCTCCGGCGACGAACGCACGCAGGTCCGCTGCCAAGGCCTCGGCCGTGGCGTAGCGATGGCTGCGTTCCTTCGCCAAGGCGCGGTCGACGATCGCCGCCAGATCCTTCGGCAGGCGCGCCCCGCGGCGGTCGCGCACTTCGGGCTCGTGGCTGAGCAGGCGCGCGGTGGTCGCAACCTGCGTCGGACCGCGGAACGGATGCGTTCCGGCGAGCAGTTCCGCCAGCACGACACCCGCAGAGAACAGATCGGCGCGCACGTCCACGGGTTCGCCACGCACCTGTTCTGGCGCCGCATAGTCGAGCGTGCCGAGGAAGCCCCCCTCCCTGGTCAGACTCGGCAGCGCGCTGTCACTGGCCAAGCCGAAGTCGGTGAGTGCCGCACGGCCGTCGGCGCGCACCAGGATGTTCGCCGGCTTGACATCGCGATGCACGAGCCCGGCAGCGTGCGCGTGGGCGAGCGCCTCGACGACCTGCAACACCAGGCGCACGGCACCGTCGAGGGTGGCGAAGCGGTCCGCGCAATGGTGCAGCGGCTGGCCGTCGACCAGTTCCATGACGAAGAAGTGCTCGCCGTCCACGCTGCCGCAGTCGAACACTTCGACGATGCCCGGATGGCGCAGCCGCCCCGCCGCCGCCGCTTCGCGACGGAAGCGCGCCAAGGCCGTCGGGCTGGCGATCAGCCCTGGCGCCAGCACCTTGATCGCCACCCGCCGGCTCAACGAACGCTGCCACGCCGCGTAGACGATGCCCATGCCGCCGCGCCCCAGCTCGGAGATCAAGCGGTAGTCGCCGAGCACCCGTTCGTCGGCAGAAGCGGTGGCGAACGCCGCAGTGTCGAGCATCGGCTCGAGCCAGTCGCGCAGTTCGGGATGCTCGCCCAGCAGACGGCGCTGTGCCGCCGGATCGTCGCCGGCCGCAGCGAACAATTGCAGGGCTCGCTCGAGCGACCGCTCGGGCCAAGGCACCGCAGACGAGGGCTCGGAGTTCATGGTGTGCGTGCGGCGGCAACCGGCCACGAAGGCGCGGCGACGGCACCTTGCCGTGCCAGCATCCCTGCGACGAATCGCGTTTCGAGTGCCGCGACTCGCCCAGCAGTATCACCGCGAGCAAAACCCACTGCACGATCCAACTGGCGTGGCGCGGCTGGCACGGCGCAACTTCCCGCCCGACCGGTCCCCGGTCAACGGGCGCCCGGCGCACCTGGCGCCGCGGCCGCTTGGCTCGCGACCAGCCCCTGCGCGACGAAGCGGCGCAGATAGCCAGCTTGCACCGTCACGGTCCGCGTACTCCTGCTCCACGCCGCGCCGCCGTCACCGGGGGCGAAGCGGACCGTCACCTGGGAGTGCCAGTCGAAGCGCCGGACGGCGCGTTCGAGTTCCTCGACCAGCCCCAATTCGTGCAGTTGCGAGAACAGCGGCTCGTCCGCCGGGCAGTCGACGCGCGCCTCCTTGCTGGGCTGGCCTTGGGGCATCCACAACGGCTGCAGGATCCGTCGCCAGCTGCGGTGCACCTCGGCGCCATAGTCCTTGGCGCGCCGCACCTCGCGCTCGGTCATGCCGACGAGTTCGGCGAGTTTCGCGTACGCCTTGCCGTCGGCGGCGACGGCGAGCGCGGCCGTGCAGAACGCGCGGCGCGCGTCGTGGTCGTGCTCGCCATGGATTGGCCATTCGACACGCGGCACCTCGGCGGCCTCGATCA
Source organism: Planctomycetota bacterium (assembly GCA_016795295.1). Taxonomy (GTDB): domain Bacteria; phylum Planctomycetota; class UBA1135; order UBA1135; family UBA2386; genus JAEUHP01. Next base: position 27,353 of record JAEUHP010000172.1, read on the forward strand.
GCCAGGACCGCACCCGCGCCTCCAGCACCGCTGGTGCGCGGTCCGGCAGGTGGTGCACCAGGTAATGCGTGGCGAACGCATCGGCCAGCGTCTCTTCGTTGCCCAGCACCGGCAGATCGAACTCCCGCACCAGAGCGTGGCCGAGTTCGTGCAGCACGACGTGCAACAGCACGTCCTTGGCGAACGGCGTCACGACCACGGCCGGCTCCACGGCCGGCGCCACCGCCGCCGGCACTGCGTCGGGGAGCCCCCTCGGCAGCGGCACCTGACCTGGCACCGGCGCGTGCTTGCAGTTGCAATGACGGAAGCGCTCGACCTCGGCCTTGAGTGCCACCTCGTCGATCGCGAACTGCTTCGCCACCGGCAGCAGCAGCTGCTCACCATGCTTGGCGCGCTCGACTGTGGCATCCAGGAACTTGCGGACCTCGGCCTCGGGCTTGCCCAAACCGAGCACCAAAGCGTTCGACAGCACGTCGCGCATCATGCCCGGCAGCGACAGATCGATGTCGCAGGGGGCAACGGACGCACGAGCTGGCTCGGCGGGAGTCTGGGCACGCAGACCCACCGCATCGGCAAAGGCGAGCCCTAGGCAGACGGCACCACACCAAACGACACGACGCAGGCTTTCGACCATGGCGCACTCCGGTTGTCGAGACCACTGCCGGTGGCAGGGGTCGCCTGGATCGTAGCACGGGGCGCAGGCAGAGGGGCGGCAGGGCGCAGCGCACCCGCGGCGGCGAGCATGGCGCCGAACCGGTGCGGCCGCGAGCTGCCGCCAGCCGTCAGAACGCGCCGAGCAGCAACCGCAGCCCGTTCGAGGCCACCAACTGCGTGCCGAATCCGGCTGGGTTGCGCAGTTCGAGGTACTGCTCGTGCAACTGCACCCCGACCAACGCCGCGCTGTCCGGAATCGCCAGCACGCGGCTGGCGCGCCCGGCGTTCGGCACCAGCAGCAGCGCCGCTTCGGTCGAAGCCAGCAGGCGGCAGCCGGCCTGGGCGAGCGGAGTCAGCGCCGCCAGCGACGTGCCGGGCGACTGCAGCCCGACCAGCGCCATGGCGAGCGAACCCGCCAGGTAGCCGTCGGCGGCGCTGCGGTAGTTGCTGCCGAGCCACGGCAACGGCTCACCCGCAACCCGCAGCCCCGGTGCCGCGCAACCGCTCGGCACACTGGTCCGCGACGGTGGGCAGGTCGAGTCGAGTCGGGCGTAGCCGTCGACCTGGATCCCCGAAGCCGAGGTCATGCGGCCGACCAGTACCAGGCCACCCGACGGCAGCATGGCGCAGTCGAGCACCTGGCCCTGGACGTCGGCGAACGGTTGCCAGCTGGTGCCGTCGTAGCGGACCAGGAACTGCCCCTGCACGGTTGTGGAGGTGGTCAGCAGATCGCCGTCGGGCAACACCGTCAGCGAGGTCACCGAGCCGAGGATCGTGCCGACCGGCGCCCAGCTGCTGCCCGTCCAGCGCGCAACGTTGCTCGGGAAACCACTGTTGCCAGCGTTCAGGATGCCGCCGACGACCAGGCTGCCGTCGGGCAGCTCGGCCGCGCAGTAGACGGTGGCGGTCAAGCCAGGCAGTGCCGACCAGGACGAGCCGTCCCAACGGATCACGCGCGAGGCCGGCGCGGTGAAGTTGCCCACGGCGATCAGGTCCCCATTGCGCATTACGGCCAGACCGAAGCAGGTGCCTTGGACGGTGCCCAGCGCCGACCAGCCGGTGCCGTTCCACGCAGCGATCCCGGAGGCCGGCAAGCCACCGGCGATGGTGAACGCCCCGCCGACGTAGACACCACCACCTGGCCGCGCGACCACGGCATCGATCCGGTTGTTGGTGCCACCACCGACGTCATCCCAGGTGCTGCCATTCCAGCGCAGCAGGTAGCCACTGGCGCTGCCGGCGGTCATCGGCAGCATGCCGCCGCAGTACACGTCGTCCCGAGTGTCGACGCTCATGGTCCGCAACGCGCCAGTGGGGCCGGTGATGCCGGTGCCGAGACCGACCCACGCCGAGCCGTCGAACTTCGCGACGCCAAGCGCGGCAACGCCATCGACCTCGGTGAAGCGACCCGCCACGTAGATCCTGCCCGCCGAGTCGACCTCGACGGCGGCCGGACTGTCGTTGAAGCCAGCCTCGGTCGGCACCATCGAAGCACCGACCTGCCGCAGCGGCCACGCGACCTG
>JAEUHP010000176.1 GCA_016795295.1 Planctomycetota bacterium
GATCACGTTCGACGGCTGCCGCTTCCGCCAGGGTCATCCGTGCAACCTCTCGACGTCCGGCTCGGTGCTGCTGAACCGCTGCCAGGTGTTCGGGGATCCGCTCCCCGCTTGGCCGCAGCCGGTCGGCGGCATGCAGGTGCACTCGGGCCTGTGCTCGCTGGTCGACTGCGACGTCGACGGCGGCAATTCGATCTTCCAGTCCGCCTGGCCCTACTCGGTTGCTTCGACACCAGGGTTGCGGGTGAACGGCGGCACGGTGCTGGCGTCGAGGACGAGCTTCGACGGCGGAGCGGGCAGGACGCTCGGCGTGTTCGGCGCCAGTGCCGGCTCGTCCGGGGTGATCGTCCTCGCTGGTTCGTGCTCGCTCGCCGACTGCACCGTCGCCGCCGGTGCCAGCCCGAACGCCATTTCGCCGCCGTCCCTCGCCACCGCCGTCGCGACGTTCGTCGCGCGCACGACACTCGCCGCCAGCACCGGTCCGGCGAGTTCGGGGCCCGTGCAATCAGAACCCGAACTGGTCGGCCTCGGCGCCGACCTGCCGCTGCAGCTCGGGCAGACGTCGACGTTCACTGCCATTGCCGGCAGCACGGGGTGGCTCGCCATCCTCGCCGGTTTCGACGGGAATGCCTACACACACCCGGAGGTGCTCGATCCGTTCGTCGGCGCGCCCCAGCAACAGGTGCTGCTGACCCTGTCCTTGCCGACCGCGGGCAGCAGCGTGCCGCGCCCGATCCTCGTGCCGAATGCCAGCACGCTGGTCGGCTTCGGGCTGTACGTGCAGGCGTTCCAACTCGTCGCGAACGGCGTGCGCGCGTCGGCGGCGGTCGGTTGCGTGGTGCGCTGAGCGCCGCGGCGGGTCGGATGCCCGGCGCTCAGGCCAGCAAGCCGCGCAGCACACGACCGCTCACGTCGGTCAGGCGGAAGTCGCGGCCCTGGTGGCGATGCACCAGCCGTTCGTGGTCGAGGCCGAGCAGGTGCAGCATCGTGGCGTGCACGTCGTGCACCGAAGCCGGGTCCGCGGCCACTGCGTAGCCGAGCTCGTCGGTGGCTCCCAGGGTGCGACCACGCGCGGTGCCGCCGCCGGCGAACCACAGGGTGAAGGCGCGCGGGTTGTGGTCGCGCCCGAGGTGGTTCGCATTGCGGACCTCCTGCATCGGTGTGCGGCCGAATTCACCGCCCCAGACCACCAGGGTCTCGTCCAACATGCCGCGTTGTTCGAGGTCCAGCACCAGCGCGGCGCAGGCGCGGTCGGTGTCGCGGCACATCTGCGGCAGGCCATGCAGCAGATCGTCGCTGCGGTCGGTGCCGTGGTGGTCCCAGCCGCGATGGACGACCTGCACGCAGCGCACGCCGCGTTCGACCATGCGGCGGGCCAGCAGGCAGTGGTTGGCGAACGAACTGCCGCCCGGCGTGCTGCCATACATCCGGTGCACGAACGCCGGCTCGGCGGCGAGGTCGGCGAGTTCGGGCATGCTGTCCTGCATGCGCAGGGCCAAACCGTAGGCGGCGCTGCGGGCATCGATCTCGGGGTCGCCGATGGCGGCCGCGCGCAGCCCGTTCAAGGCCTGCACCAAGGCCACGCCGCGCTGGCGGCTGGCCCGGTCGAACTCCGGCGGATTGTCGAGGCAGGGCACCAGTTCGCCGCGGCCACGCAGTTCGACCCCTTGCCGGGAGTTCGGCAGGAAGCCGGCCGACCACAGCGCCGAGCCCGCACCGGGGTCGACCTTGCCGGACACCAGCACGACGAAGCCCGGCAGGTCGCGGCTGTCACTGCCGAGGCCATGCAGCAACCAGCTGCCCAAGCTCGGGCGGCCGGCGAGGCCGTGGCCGGTCTGGAAGAACAACTGGGCCGGCCCATGGTTGAACGGCTCGGTGTGCACCGACTTGACGAAGCTGATGCGGTCGACGATGGCGGCGGTGTGCGGCAGCAGTTCGCTGACCTCCGCGCCGCATTCGCCGTGGCGGGCGAAGCGGAACGGCGAGCCGAGCAGGTTGGGGCGGCCCTTCAAGAACGCAAAGCGCTGGCCGGCCAGCAGGCTCTCCGGCATGGGTTGGCCGTCGTGGGCCCGCAGCAGTGGCTTGTCGTCGAACAGGTCCAGCGACGAGGGCGCGCCGGCCATGAACAACTGGATGACGGCCTTGGCGCGTGGCGGGTGGTGTGGTCGTGGGTTTGGCCCCTGGAGCGCGCCGCCCGGCAGCGCCGGAACCGCGGCCGCGGCGGCGCAGCCGGCGAGGAAGCGGCGGCGGCTGCAGCCACGCGGCAAGCGGTCAGGGTGCGGCTCAGCCACGGCACAAGGTCTCGTCGAGGTTCAGCAAGGTGAGCGCCAGGCGTTGGAACGCGCGGTCGGCCGGTTCCGCGGCGAACGCCGCCAGCAGCAGCGCCAGTTCGGCCTCGCCGGGCCAACGGCTGGTGCAGCAGCGAAAGCCGAACGCCAGTTGCTCGGGCAGGCTGCCCGCATGCTGCTGCATGCGTTCGCCCAGCGCCGTGGCAGCGGCCACCGTCGTCGGGTCGTTGAGACCGACCAGCGCTTGCAGCGGCGTGTTGCTGCTCTGGCGCACGACTTGGCAGACCTCGCGCGACGGGGCGTCGAAGGCTGCCAGCGCCACGAACGGTGCGGTGCGGCGCCAATAGGTGTACAGGCCGCGCCGGAACCGCTCCTCGCCAGGGCTGACCGGCCAGCGCATGTCGACCTTGTTGGTCGGCACCACGCCGCGGGTGTCGGCCTGCAGCGGATGGACCGGCGGGCCGCCGATCCGCCGGTTCAACAAGCCGCTGGCTTGCAGCCAGGTGTCGCGGATGCGTTCGGCGTCGAGTCGGGGGCGGTTGGCCCGGGCGAAGCAGGTGTTCTGCGGATCGAGGTCGCGCTGGTCGGCGCTGGCGGCGGCATCGCGCTGGTAGGCCGCCGACAGCACCAACAAGCGCAGCAGCGGCTTCTGGCGGTAGCCGAGCCGGGCAAACTCGCCAGCCAGCCAGTCGAGCAAGGCTTGCTGCCGCGGCGGCGGGCATTGGCGGCCGAAGTCCTCTGGTGTGTCGACGAGGCCGCGGCCGAACAGCGCATGCCACAGGCGGTTGGCGTGCACCCGCGCCACCAGCGGGTGCTGCGGGTCGGTCAACCAGGCGGCGAGATCACGGCGGTCGGCCGGGCCGTCGTGTTGCCAGCGATGCAGCGCGGCCGGAGCATGGGCCGGCACGGATTCACCGGGCGCATCATAGGCGCCGCGCAGCCGCAGGGTGGTCACCGCGGCTGCGCCGTCGCGTTCTTGCAGCACCAGCGTCTTGGCCTGGTCTGCGGCGCGCTGCAGCACCACTTCGTCCTGGGACTCGAAGAATGCGACGACGCCGAAGAACTCGCGCTGGCTGACGGGGTCGTACTTGTGGTCGTGACAGCGCGCGCAATGCAGTGTGCTGCCGAGCCACACGGTGCCGGTGGTGCTGGCGCGGTCCAGCAACCGTTCCCAGCGCGCTTCGTCGGGATCGACGCCACCTTCGTCGTTGACCGGGGTGTTGCGGTGGAAGCCGGTGGCGATCCGCGGCTCTTCCGCCCCGGGATACAGCAGATCGCCGGCGAGCTGTTGGCGGGTGAACTCGTCGTAGGGCAGGTCTTGCTGGAAAGCCTGCACGACCCAGTCCCGATACGGCCACATCGAACGCGGCTTGTCGAAATTGAAGCCGTCGCTGTCGGCGTAGCGCGCGAGGTCCAGCCACAGGCTGGCCCAACGTTCGCCGTAGTGCGGCGAGTCCAGCAGCCGGTCGACGGCGGCGGCATAGGCCGCTGGGCTGGGGTCGGTCAGGAAGTGGTCGAGCTCGGCCTCGGTGGGGGGCAGGCCGATCAGGTCCAGCGAGACGCGGCGCAGCAGCGTGGCCGGGTCGGTGCGCGGGGTGGGCACGAGGCCGAGTTCGCGCTGGCTCTGTGCCAGCCAGGCATCGACCGGGTGCTCGGCCAACGGCGGGGGCGTGCTGGGTTGCGGGGTGGCGTAAGCCCAGTGCGGAGCCGTCGCTTCCTGGGGCACGGCCAGGGCCCCCAGCAGCAGGCAGGCGGATGCAACGGGCATGTGCAGATGATGGCCGGGGTTGGGCCTGGGGCACAAGGGGCGATCGGTGGCCGGGGGAAGCGGTGCCACGTCGTGCTCTCTCCATGGGCACGCGTCGCCGCCTCCCGCATGGATCGTGGGCAAAAAAGAGGTCCAGGCGATGGTTCGCTCGTGCCCGAACTGCCGCTGGCCCCTCCATGACCCACCGTCTCTTGATGCTGCCTGCGCTCGTGGGCAGCCTGCTCGCCCAACTCCCCACTCCCTCTGCAACCCGTGCACCTGGCGTGACCAGCCGGGAAGCGACGCCAGGAGCGTCAATCGCTGCGCGCGAACGGGCCGCCCGCCAGCAGTTGGCGCCGCCCCAGGCTCCGATCGGGGCCAGCTCGGCTGCGCTCGCCGACCGGCTCTGGTTCGACGACCAAGCCGCTGACGGTGCGCTGTGGGTGCGCGGCAGCTCCTACAAGGCCTGTTTCGATCGGCGAGGCTTCCAGTACGTGCCGTTTCTCGGCAGCCACGCGCCGCGCAATTTCCCCCTGCGGGTCGAACTGCGCACGGCGTCGGTCGGTGGCGAGCGATTGGAGCTGCAGTCCAGTGGCTGCAAGCGTCAGGGCGAGCAGATCCGGATCGATCGCGGCGCTCTGGTCGAGCTGGTCGACCTCGCACCGCGGCAGATCGAACAGTCGTTCGCCTTCGCCGAGCTGCCCAATCGCGGTGCCGTCGCCGTCGAGATCGCCCTCAGCGGCGAGTTCGCGGCCGTGGCCGCCGAGCGCGGACTGCAGTTCCACAACGACCACGGCGGTGTTGCCTACGAGAAGGCGATCGCACGCGACGCGGCGGGCCACGAGCTGCCGCTCCGGATCGATTGGCGCGACGGTCTCGCCCGCATCGAGATTCCGGCTGCGTTCGTCGCCGCGGCGTCGCTGCCGTTGGTGCTCGACCCGGTGCTGTCCACGCTGACTCTGAGTGGTGGCGTGCCGCCGGCTGAGGCGCAGCGCAACCCGGATGTCGCCCGGTTGACGGTGCCCGGAATCACTGCCGTCAGTTGGACCCGGACGTTCAGTGCCAACGACGAGGACGTCTTCGTGCAGATCCTCGACTCGGCACAGAACTTCCTCGCTGCCGGCTATGTCGACTTCACCAGCGAGAACTGGGTGACGGCGCGCATCGCCTCGAACGCCAACACCAGCCGGTTCCTGGTCGCCGCCCAGGTCGACGCCGTGACCGGGAGCTTCGTCGGCTCCTACATCAGCAGCCGTATCATCGACACCACCGGCGCCACCCTGCCCAAGGTGGTCGTCGAAGGTGGCAACGTCGTCGGCCTGCCCGGCAGCAACTTCCGTCCCGACGTCGGCGGTGACGCCGCCGTCGATCCCGCCGCTTTCTACACGATCGTGTTCGAGCACGAGACGGCGCCCGGCAACCACGACATCTACTACAAGCAGATCGATCAGGCGGGCGCTCTGCGCACTTTGAACCCGCTGCCGCTCGACACCAGCCCCACGATGCAGGGGAACCCGGCGATTGCCGAGAGCAACGGGCCGGTACAGATCGGTCTCGCTCTGGTCGCCTGGCAGAGCCAGCGCCAGCAGGCACCGTTCGACGACGACGTGGTCGCGCGATGGATCACTTGGAACGGCGCCCCGAACGGCCCGCAGTTCTTGGTCGCCGGCTCGATGCGCAACGAGCGGCGGCCCGCAGTCAGCAGCTACGCCAATGTGATCGGCGGTCAGTGTGCCGGTGTGGCCTGGGAGGACGACTACCTGACCGACAACGACATCGCCGTGCGGCTGTTCGACTTCGGTGGCAACCCGTTCTCCACGCAGCTCAACTTGAGTGCGCAGGTCTCGCTGGGTGCGTTCCTGACCCGAAACCAGATTTTCCCGTCGATCGAGACGGACGGCAACCGGTTCGCGGTTGGCTACAGCGAGTTCAGTGGTAGCGACTACGACACCTTCGCCGCGACCGCGACTTGGCTGCCCGGCACGTTGGCGTGGCGCCTCGACGACGATCGTGCGTTGCTCGGCACCAACGCGGGCACTGACGACTACTGGACGCGCATCGTCGCGGACTGGAACTTCTTCGCGCCGGTGCCGAACTCGGAGTACACGATCGTCGGTGCGGCGATCGGCAGCAACGCGATCGAGGTGCGGCGTTACGGTGGCTGGCTGCCGGGCAACTTCTTCACGACCTTCGTCTCGCAGTGCGGCAATCTCAACATCGCGGCGAGTGGCGCGCCGACCACCGGTGGCTTCCTGAACTTCAGCCTGGTCGGTGCGGGGCCGATCTCCGGCTACCTGTTCGGGTTCCCTGGCTTCGTCAATCCGACGCCATGCCCGTCCTGCATCGTCGGCGTCAGCAACGCGGTGGGGGTGCCTGGACCCAATTTCACCTTCGTGGTGCCGGCCAACCCGGTGTTCGTGAACTCGTTCACGCTGTCGATTCAGGGCTGGGCATTCGGCGGCAATGCCTGCCTCGGGGCGATCGACCTGAGCAACACGCTCGACTTCGTGATCCGCTGACCTGACGCCGGATCGGTTCACGGCGGCGGCGCAAGCGGTCGCCGCCACGAGGACTCGGGATCCGCACCCGAGTTCCAGCCGCAGGCCGGCGTGGCCCGCCGCGTTGTCCCGATCGAAACGGTGGGCGACGGGCTGCGGTCGGCCCAAAGCGTGTGCCGTGGATTGTTCGGGGGCGTTGGGAGGGCGTTAGAGTGGCGCAGCGCGCACCTTCTTGGCCTCTGGCCACCCGCCGCAACTTCCTCCCCACCCGAGCTCTCATGATGATCCGCAGCCCTTTGGTGACGTCTCTACTCGTCGGCATCGCCGCCGCGCAGGAGCCGTCTGCTCCTCCTACCGCCGACGATGCGGCGTTGCTTGCCGCGACCCGCAAGGCGGTTGCCTGGATCGAACGCCAGGCCAAGCCGGTGGAGGGGGCCAAGGATGCCGTGCAGTTCCCGGGCAGCGCCGAAGCCGAGGAGGCGCCGACCCCCATCGTCTACGGCGGTTCGGCGGGGGTGCTGCTGTTCCTCGAGAACGCCGCCAAGGTCCTCGACGACACGCGCGCTCGGGCACTCGCCGACAAGGCGGCTGCCGGACTGCTCGCGGTGGCCAGCAAGGACGCGCACGGCATCACGTGGGCAGGGGCCCAGCGCGAGGAGGGCTCGGCCGCTTTGTACGTCGGCGATGCTGGCGTCGGAGCCGCGTTCCTCGCGCGGGCAAAGCTGCGTGGGGACGCCGAAGCGCTCGCCACGGCCACGAATGTCGGCAACTCTCTGCTCGCGCGCGCCGTGACCGAAGGGGAAGCGCTGCACTGGGACAAACAGGTGGAGATCATCTACGGCACCGCGGGTACGGCGCTGTTCTTGCTCGATCTCGCCGCGGCCTGCGACGATGCCGCCGCCGCGGCGCGCTTTCGCAATGGCGCCAAGGCCGCGGGTCGCCATCTGATCGCAGAGTCCGCCGTGCACGAAGCGAAGCCGGCCCAGCGCAGCTGGCGCTGGCAGCTCGCGAACAACAAGAGCTACACGGGCTTCAGCCACGGCACGGCCGGCGTCGCCTACGCGCTGCTGCGCATTGGCCTCGAGTGCCAGGACGCGGCCTGCGTGCAGGCGGCGAAGGATGGCGCCGAGTGGGTGCTGGCGCTCGCAATGAGCAAGGACGGGGCGATGTGCTTCCCGGTGGCATCCAAGTCGACGGTCAGCCTCGGTGGTTGGTGCCATGGGGCGCCCGGCACGGCGCGGCTGTTCTTGCTGCTGCACGCGGCGACCCAGGAGGCTCGCTGGCTGGAGGCCGCGATCGCTTCGGCGAAGTGGGTCGTGGCCCAGGCCGGTCCCGCCGATGCCGCGATTCCGCCTGCGTTCCCGCCGAGCTACTGCTGCGGTGTCGCCGGCGCGCTCGAGTTCTTCGTCGACCTGCAGCGCGCCACCGGCGACGTGCAGTACGGCGCGTTCGCGCGCCGTGCCGCCGCCTACCTGCTGCAGAAGGCCGAAGTCGACGGCGACGGCCTGAAGTGGGCCAATGGCGCGAACGGCCACCAAGCCGGCAAGGACCGGCACAACGTGGACCTCATGCTCGGAGCCGCGGGCGAGGCCTTCGCCCTGTTGCGCCTGGCGACCTTGGCGACGAACCCCGATCCGATGGTCGGGTTGCCGGATCGCCGCGTCGCTCCGCGCGCGATGAAGTAGGCGCGAGCGGCAGCGCGCGCCTGGGTTGGTCGCGCTGGGCCGGGCGCGCCGCGGGTGGTCGCCCGCCCGCGGCGATGCAGCCCGCAATCACCAGCCGATGCGCACGCCGACCACCTGGGCCGTCGGCACGAGCTGCAGCGCCCCAGCGACGTCGGAGGCGAGGATCGCCTGCTGGAAGAAGCGCTGACCCAGCAACGCGGCGTCCAGTGGCGTGGCGATCGGGACCGACAGCGAGCCCTCGCGCAGGGACGGGCCGAACGGGAGCGCATCCGACAGGAAGCTGGTCGCCGGATTGTAGATGCTCATGCAGCCCAGGGGGCCGAGCGGCGACTCGACACTGGAGAAGTCGGATACGATGACGGCCACGTTCCAGTTGCGCGCCGGTCCTTGCTCGCCGCGTTCGACCACGAGATTGTAGGTGCGTCCTGGTGCAGGGATCCCGGTGGTGCGCAGCGTGGGCAGGCCCGGAGTGACGTTCAGGCTCGGCGTGCTCGGGTTCGACCAGGCGCCACGCGTCACCGTGAGGTCGTAGTAGAGCGAGCCGCAGCCCCACTGGGCACAGGTGTAGATCGACACTTGGTTCGAAGCCCGGAGTGCAAACGTGCCAGGGGCTGTTTGCGTCCAGGGAGCAGTGTTCCGGAACTCGCGCCACCAGGGCACGAAGCTGCACGGGACACTGAGACCACTGGGGCGCGGCATGAAGAACGCCATGTCGGGCGTCGCGTCGAACACCAGGAAGCGCGGCCCGTAGGCGCCTTCGATCGCCGCAAACTCGGCCGTGGCCACGCCGGTGGCGGCATCGATGACCAGGGTCGACGGCCAGCTGCCGCCGGCTTCGTACGGGCCGAGCGTCACCGGGCCGGGCGGATAGGGGCACGGGCCCGGTCCCATCGGGATCTGGTAGTGCTGCGCCGAGACGAGGCGGCAAGGAATGCTCTCGCTGCGGGCGAAGCGACCGCGGAGCTCGACGCGGACGACATTGTTGCCACCGGTGGTGCCGCCGTTGTTCTCCGTCATCAGACCCAGCGCGACCTG
>JAEUHP010000189.1 GCA_016795295.1 Planctomycetota bacterium
AAGGACTGTCCGATCAACATGCATCACCTCACAGGTAGGGGCGCCTGCTTCGTCCGAGGACGACACTCGCCTCGGTCCGATCTCGGCCGGCCCCTGCCGGTCTGCTGGACTGAATGCCACAAGGTGTATCATCCAGGAGAAAAAACCGAAGATTCAAGCGCCTCGGACACCATCCGCCGGATCCGCCGAAGCACCCGTAGGACGGACGCCCGCGAAGTGCGCAGACGGGTAGCAACCCGCGTCACCGACGGATCCTGAAGACGGGCCGACAACACCGCGAAGCCGAGCCGCCCCAGAAGGCGCGCCACGGGCGGGTTCGCGGTCTCGTCCAGGGGTGCCACCCCGGCCCGCGATTCGGCAAGCACCGCGGCATCCGCGTCGCCCAGCAAGGCTTCGCGTCTCCGCACCGCCCCGCGCCATCGGTACCATCTGCGGTGCAGCAAGGCCACGACAGCATACTTCTTCGCCACTCCCCACTCTCGCGGCGGATGATCGCCCCAGCGACGATACAAGACGAAGAGCACATTCTGCACGTCGTCGTCGTGATCGGGGCCCGCACCCATGGCGTTGAGGGCGGCTAGCAGGGCTGCCCAGAAGTCGGAATAGCTGCCATCGGTCCAGACTGGTTCTGCTGGCTGCTGGCTGCTGGCTGCTGGCTGCTGGCTGCTTGGATCTCGTTCGCAACATGGGAACTGCCTTTTGCCTCACCGACAAGCAGACCAACATTGCCCTGTTCGTCAATCTGCGCCCCCATGAGTTACAAACCGGAGACAGTCCAGCAGCCCTCGGGCGGACTCCGGCGGACACGATCCAGGCAACCGGCTGCATCTGCAGTTCATCTACTTCGGGCGCGCGTTCTGTCCGGCGCGTGGGCACTGCGTTGCGGAGTGTCCGGTGTGCAGTTGGGCGATGAGCCAGGCGCGGCAGCGGGTGGAAAAGGCCAAAGCACGAGGGGCGGCGTGACGAACGCATTGCGGCCAGGGCCGCAGCCGATCGCCGTTGCCACTCATCTCCCACCACCGGCAGGCGCTTCGACGGCCTTGCCACCCACGGCCTGCCCCGGAGACTCACCACCGCCCTCGTCCGACGGCTTCACCTCCGGCTCAGGAACCACCGCCGGCGGCGCCACGGGCAACGCGATCGGCCCGGCCGCAGAGTTCCCCACCGACACCTCGAACTCCACTTCTCCCGGCAACTCGGGCTCCCACCCACCCTCTGCGATGTAGAGATTCGACACATTGGTCTTGGCACGAATTCGCACCTTGCCGGCGGGCAAGAGCAGTTCGTGGCGCGTGCCGCCCAGGGGCCAGCGAATCGAGTAGCCGGATTCCCCGTCGTCGGCCCAGCCTCCAGCCGTTGCCGCAGCCGACACCGCCAGCACCTCGATGCTGTCGATCCAGGCCAGTGACTCCCCCGCCTGCTTGGGCCGCAATTCGACCTGCACGCGGCACAGCTCCACACGCTGGTCGGCGACCAGGGCGGTGCCAGGCCGGACTTGATGACACCGTGGGTCGAGGTGGACCGCCATGCCGGTGGCCAGATCGACCACGACGCACTGGTACCTTCCGCTCGGCAGGTGCATGCCAAAACCACCTTGCGCATCGACGTGGCTGCTTCGACCATCCCAGTACGTGCGGTCGGGAGGCAGATAGCGCATCCTTTCGTCAGCGCGGTCCACCGGCAGGGCCACGACCACGAACTGCTGGAAGGGTGCCGCACCGTGTGGCAATTCGAGGCGACCCGAGATCGTGCCGGGGCAGTCTTGGCGGCAATCCACCTCGCGATGGCCACCCTCTGGATACAGACGGAACGCGTCGACAGACAACAACGTGCCTTGCTGGTAGCGGCCAGGCTGTGGCACCCACAAACGCAACGAGAACAGACCAATCGGCACGGCATCGAAACGGAACGAACCATCGCGGCCGATCTCCACCCGTTCCCCAAAGCGATACTCCCAATCTTGCCAGTCGTCGCGCAGGTCCAGCGTCTGCAGCTCCACCGCAGCCCCCTCGGGGAACCAATCACCCTGCAACCGGCCGGTCAACGTGGCGGTGGTCGGGCGCGCCGGCATGGCCAGGACGAAACCACCGCGGCGCTCACCATCCGCCAGTTCGAACGACTGCATCGGCGCCGCCGGACGCCCTTCGCAGCGCGTCACCAATTGCCACTTGCCGGCACCCAAACTGCCGACCCGGAACACCCCGTCGGCACGGGTGGTGGCGGCATCGGCCGGGGGCGACGAACGGAGGTACCAAGAGCGTTGGCTGCCCGTCAGCTCGGGCTGGGCGAACACCGCCACACCAGCGATTGGTTGGCCACTCGCCGCATCCACCACCCGGCCCTCGACCACCGCCTCGGTTTCGAGTTCGACACGCACGGGAGCGAACGCGGCTCCGCCCACGCCCTCCGACCAGGCCACGTCGAGCAACGTGGCAGGCGCGTGACCAGGCGCCACGACGCGTAGCCAAGGCACGCGCGCCTCGGCCTCGCGCGGCCAGCGCAGCTTGGCCTCCCCCCCCGGATCCACGCGCCCATCGTCCGCGTAGGACCGCCACTGCAGCTCGCGTTCGATCTCGTCGTCTGGCAGATCGTCGGTCGCGAAGCCAACCACGCGACACGCCGCCACGGGCTGTCCGGTGCGCCGGTCGACCACCACCAAGGGCAACTGCAGGTTCTCACTCTGCAGGTCGCCCATCACGATCTCCAGGTGATCCGCCGGCCGCTCGTGGATGGCGGAAAAGGCAGGTCCAGGGTGCCGAGCGGGGTGGCTCGCGGACACGCGCCAGCGGCCGGGCAATTCCAACGGCAGCCGGAACGTGCCGTCGATGGCCGTCCGGTGGTCGCCAAAGGCCAGACCATCGTCGACTTCGTGCAGTAGCTCCACTGCCGCCCCACCGATCGGGCGCCCCTCACGATCTACGACGCGCCCTTGGGCGAATCCAGACGGCACCATCACCACACTGGTGTCGCTGCCCAGGGCTACGGGCTCCAACACCGTGCGCAGGTACCCCGGCTTGCGGAACACCAGGCGGGTGGCCGCCGGCAAGGCTCCGGGCAGCGCAAACCATCCCTGCTCTTCGGTCGATGCCGCGCAGAAGAACGAACCACCTGTCCGGCCACCACCAGAGCCGCGATCCAACATGGCATCCCGAGCGACCACCCGCACGCCGGCCAGCCCTTTGCCACTGGAGTCACGCACTCTGCCGCGCAAAGTGGCACCCGGAATCAGCGACGCGGTGGGGATTTCGAGCCTGGCCACGAACACGACTGGAGACGCCGCCTCCTCCTCGTCGTCGAAGTCGCGTTCCTGGCCGTTCGCCGCAACGATCCGCCAGGGAATGGTCACCGCGACCGCCGCCATACCGGGGGCCGCGATGTAGAGACGACGCACCTTCGTGCCCTGCGCGGGTGGCGCCACGGACAGCTCATAGCGCCCCTCGGCATTGCTGCGCACCAACGGCTCCTCCAGCACCGCAGCCGTGAGGCTGGCATCGAACGCATCGCAGCGCACACAGGCCCCGGCCACGGGCCGCTCCAGTTCGTCGACCACCTTGCCGAACAGCACCACGTGCGTCGGCTGGTGTTCGCGGCCTCGCTCGGCGTCCGTCTGCGCCACTGGCGCCTGGCACCGCGCCCACGATGCGCCTAGGGCCAGCAGCACCAAGTGAGCGAACTGCAGTTCACGTCCCACCATGCCGGAGCAATGCTAACCACTGCGCCGGACTTTGCCGAAGAGCCACACCCGCCGGCGACCAAGTCGCTGGAACCCGCACGGATGCCTCCGGAATCCCCGCGCGGACCGGCGGCCACCCATCAACCCCGCCGCCGCCCCCGCCCCACCGCGGGCTTGCTCTTCTCCCCGCCGAACACCACGTCGAACACCTGCTCGAACCGATCGACGTAGCGGATCTCCAGACCCCGCACCAACTCCGGCTTGAGCTCCGCCACGTCGGGCTCGTTGCCCTTCGGCAGCAGCACCCGACCGAGGCCGAAGTTCTTCGCCGCGAGCACCTTCTCGCGCACCCCGCCGATCGGCAGCACCTCGCCGACCACCGTCAGCTCGCCGGTCATCGCCAGATCCATCGGCGCCTGCTTGCCCAGGAGACAACCGAGGAACGCGCAGGCGATCGCGATGCCCGCCGACGGCCCATCCTTCTTGATCGCCCCCGACGGAAAGTGCAGGTGCAGGTCGAGCGTGCCGATGCGCTCGAGGTCGAGCCCGAACCGCTCGGCGCGGCTCTTCAGGTAACTCAGCGCCAGCTTGGCCGATTCGGCCATCACGTCGCCGAGACTGCCGGTGAGCTGCATCGCACCCTTGCCCGGGCTCGCCACCGCTTCGACGTAGAGCACGTCGCCGCCGACCGGTGTCCAGGCGAGACCCTGCACCACCCCGGGCAGCCGCTGCTTGCGCCGTTCGTCCGGTTTGAACTTCGGCCGCCCGAGCAGTTGCTCCATCTCGGCGAACGACAGCTTGCCGGGACCGGGTTGGCCCTTGGCCACCGCGAGCGCGGCTTTGCGGCACAGGCGCTGGATCACCTTGTCGAGGCCGCGCACCCCGGCTTCCCGCGTGTGCAGATCGACGATCTTGGGCCACACGACCTGGGGCACGGACAGGTTCTTGGGCACCAGGCCGTGGCGTTCGAGCTGCTTCGGCAGCAGGTGCCGCCGCCCGATCTCGACCTTCTCCTCGAGCAGATAACCGGGGAGTTCCAGCACCTCCATGCGATCGCGCAGAGGCTCCGGGATTTGTGAGAGTACGTTCGCCGTGGCCAGGAACATCACCTTCGACAGATCGAACGGCACGTCGAGGTAATGGTCGAGGAACGCGTGGTTCTGTTCGGGATCGAGCACCTCGAGCAGCGCCGAACTCGGATCGCCGCGGAAGTCGCTGCCGAGTTTGTCGATCTCGTCGAGCAGCAGCACCGGGTTGTTGCTGCCGCAGGCCTTGAGGCCCTGCAGGATGCGCCCGGGCAAGGCCCCGATGTAGGTGCGGCGGTGGCCCTTGATCTCGGCTTCGTCGCGCAGACCGCCGAGCGAGAAGCGCCAGAACTTGCGGCCCATCGCCCGCGCGATGCTGCGGCCGAGGCTGGTCTTGCCGACGCCGGGCGGGCCGGAAAAGCACAGGATCGAACCCTGGTGGCCCGGGCGCAGCTTGCGCACCGCCAAGAACTCGAGGATGCGGTCCTTGACCTCGTCGAGGCCGTAGTGATCGTCGGCGAGGACCCGCGCGGCGCGGCCGAGATCGCTGTCGTCCTGGGTCGAGACCGACCACGGCAGCGTGGTCAGCCAATCGAGGTAGTTGCGGATCACACCGTACTCACCGGATTCGACCGGCGTGGTGCGCAGGCGGGTCAACTCCTCGCGCGCGCGCCGGTCGGCGGCTTCGGGCATCTTCGCCGCGCCGATCGCCTGCTCGAGACGCTCCAGCTCGAGCACGCGGGGATCCTTCTCCTCGCCGAGCTCCCGGCGGATCAACTTCATCTGCTCGCGCAGGAAGTAGTCCTTTTGCGCCTTCTCGGCCTTCTCGCGGATCTCGCTCTGGATCTTCTGGTCGAGTTGGGCGAGCTCGGTCTCGGCCATCGCCAGCTGCAGGGCCAGTTCGAGGCGGGCTTCGACGTTCGGCTGCGCGAGCAGGCGCTGGCGGTCGGTGACCTTGCGCACCACGCCGCCGGTGAAGTCGGCGAGCTGGTTCGGCTCGTCGACGTTGAGCAGGGCCGTGGTGAAGCCGGTGTCGAGTTGCTCCTGCATCTCGGCGAGCTGCTTCAACTGCTTCTGCAGCAGGCGGAACAACGACTCGGCGCGCTCGCCCTGGGCGGGCACTTCGACGATTTCCTTGGTGCGCACCACGAGGTGTGGCTTCTGGCGCACGATCTTCACCAGCTTGGCGCGCCGCATGCCCTGGGTCATCGCCGAGCTACCGCCGTCGGGCAGCTTGAGCACCTTGAGGATGCGCGTGACCACCCCAACCTCGTGCAGGTCGTCGGCCGAAGTCGGTTCGCGTTCGGGATCCTTCTGCAGGACCAGGAACAAGAGGCCGTTGTGGGCCTCGGCCTTGGCCACGATGTCGCGCGCCGACTGCGAATCGAGCAACAACGGCATCATCAACTGCGGGAACGGCACCGAACCGCGCAGCGGGAACACGAACATCGTGTCCGGCATGGCCTCCTTGACCACCACCGAACCGGCGCGGTCGCCGTCGCCTTCGACCACCAGGGTCGGTCCGGCAGAAGCATGGTCGGGAGTGCCACCGTCCGGAGTGCCACCGTCGCCATCGGCTGGGGGAGGCGGAGCCGGAGGCTCCGGCGGATCCTTGGGGTCGTTGCCGGCCATGGACCGGTTGTAGGGCGCTGCGCGCCGGAGGCAAAGGGCACCTTGGCCCAGGCCCGTGGCGCTGCCCCACGCGGGGCGGCGCGCCAGCCGCGCGCGAACCAGGCCGAACCGGGCCGCCCCGGAAAAGCATGCGGGCGACGCCACGGCACCTGTCCGTTGCCGCAGAATCGCCCGCTCACCGGCTGCCGGTCACTCATACCCGGCGCCCAGCGAATAAGGTGCGGGTGCACGACCCCTGCGCTACATCGCGCAGTCGGCCGCAGCCGCCGTTCCTGCCTGCCCCAGTGAGGAACGTCGGCCACGGTACCTGGTGGATCGTGCACCCGTGGAAGGGTCGGGTGCATGGGCCGCGCAACACACGCAGCAGAACCAGCGGGCCACCCTGCCTGCCCCAGTGAGGGTGGTTTGCCGGCGCACTGTCCATGCACCCGTGACGGCCGACAGCGCTCGCGCGCCAGCAGTCGTCGAAGTTCGAATTGTGGAGAGAGCGACCGCTGGGCAGCAGCGGCTACAACGGATCAACTCGACGACAACACACAGACACGCAGCACTACGCCGCCGTCCCGGGGTTGCAGGTCGAGATAACCGACATGTCGTTTGGGAATTCGTGAGAAATCCGGGCGCTCGGTGCCGCGCTCCGCTGCGCCACCGCCGAACGCACGCTCGAGCCAGGCGCCGAGGTCGACGTCGAACAGGCCCGCGACCTGTTCGCCACCGATCGACGCCACGGCAGCCGCCACCGTGGCGTCGCGCTTCTGCCGCGAACGGCCGGCGCGGCGCCATTCGTCGGCGACCACCGCCAGCGAATCGGCGTCGTAGGCGAACAGCACTTGATCCTCGTGCACGGCGATGCAGGTCGGTGCGTCGCGATCGCGGCTCCTCAATTCGAGCACGTCGATGCCGCGCTTGTCGCGACCGGACGCCATGCGGCCGTTGCCGCGCTGCTCCGAAGCCCGGCGCAGGTCGGCGAACAGATCGGCCGCAGCCTTCTTGCCCTTGGCACGCACCGCGTAGACCGCGACCACTTCGGGCAGCACGCCGTCTTCGCTGTTGCGGAACAGCAACTGCACGGTGCCCCGCGCGCCGAGGCGGGCAATCACATTGCGTTCGAAGTCGAGCCCAAAGCGGTCGAACGCTTCGTGCAGTTCGAAGCGCAGCTCACGGCCGCGGTGCGAATGCCGCGCCACGTCGGCGAAGTCGACCGCCAGCACCAAGCCTCCGAAACCGCCAACCGGCAGATCGGGCAGCAGGGTGCGGGCTGCCGCCGGCTGCGCCGCAGCGAACCAGCCGTCGATCGGAGTGGCCTCGGCACCGTGCGGGCGCATGCCGTCGCGCGGCTCGAACGGCCGGCCCTCGCGGCCCTCGCGGCCAGGGCGAGGCGGCTCGGGGCGCGCGCGCTCCCGTTGGTCGAAATCCAGCAACAGGGTACCGGTGAAGGCCCCGCCCAAGCCGCTGATCGAAGCCATCACGCTCTTGGCCGAGCCGAGGCCCGACCATTCCAACGCGGCACCGGCGATGCCTTCGGTCTTGGCCTGCAAGCGCTGGCCCAAGCGCAGCCAATCGCCGTAGACCAGCAGGGAGCCCGCCGGCACGTCGAGGCGTTTGCGCAGCGACAGGAAGCGCGGGTCGTTGGCCAGCACCAGGCGCGGCGTGGCACTGGTGCGCGGCTCGGGCGGCACCAGCAGTTCTTCCATGGCGGTGCCATCGTTGGCCAGCAGCAGGTCGCTGCCCAGCAACGCGAGCTCGACCTGTTCGCCGGGACCGCTCGGCCGCAAACCCTCGGCGCTGCGCAGCGTCCAGGTGGCGCGGCCACCCAGACTCCGGTGCGGGTGGGCCAAGTCCGGGCCAGCCAACAGGCCCTGCAGGCGCTCGGCCTCGGCGCTCTGCAGGTGTACGCGGCAGACCAGCAACGGCTGGCCGTTCGCCGGCAGTACGCTGGTCAAGGCGATCTCGATCTCGCCGGGGCTGCGCGCGAGCAGGCCGCGCACCAAGGCCAGAGCGCGCCCGGTCGAGGAATTGGGCGCACTGCTGCCGAGCAGACGCGCGAGCGCCGGGTCGGCCAGCAGCGTCTGGACGGTGCTGCGGTCGCCGGGCTGGCTGCGGTTCGGCGCGCTCGAGGTCGGGTTGGTGCCGGAGGCGGGCGCGCCGGGATTGGCAGCCGAGGCATGGAGCGCCGCAGCGTCGAGGGCCAGGTAGAGCAGCGGCGCCTCGATGCGGTCCACCAAGCGCAGCCCCTGAGCTGGCGCCGCCGCCGCAAAGGCGGCGAGAGCCAGGAGGGCTAGGCGCGGGACGAGCATCGCCGCTCGGAAAGCAAAGCGGATGCCAAGTGTCGGAATCTACACAAGTCTTGTATTCATAGTTATTTGCGACATCCAGACTCAGGGCGGTGCATGCGCACTCCTGGCGCAGTGCGCCAAATCTGCACACCGCCACCGGCCTGCGCACTGCGCCAGGATGCCGGAAACTGCGACCAAGGTCGGCCAGCGGATCGGCGCACGACGCGGCGAGCGCCCCACCCCTCGAACCACGCTTCAGGGCATGGTGACGCGCAGCTCCAGCACGGCGCCAACCAGCAACTCGCACCGGGAACTCTGCGGACTCCCGCTCCCGAACCCGCGGGTGTTCGCCTGCACCAGCACGTGACCCGCGGGCACGGCGGCGAACTTGGCGACGCCGCTCTCGTCGACGTCGGCTTGCAGCACCTCGGCCCCCTGGCAGAACGCGGCGTCGTCGGCCGGCGGCGCGGCTGGCCCGCGCCGCACGAACAACGTCACCCGATGCCGTGACGCCGGCGCGCCATGGCGATCGACGACCCGCACCGTCATGGCGCCGTGCTCGGGCTCGTCGAGCCGGACCGGTCCGCTGGCCGGCACCGTGCACTGGGCAGCGCTGGTGGCGCCACTCGGAAACCGCGCCGTGACGTAGTAGGTCCCGGCCGGCAGGTGCGGGACACGCAGTTCGCCGGTCGCCGACTGCAGAGTGGCTTCGATGCCCTGCGAAGTCGCCGGAGCGAAGGTGTTCGCCTCGCCGCGGATCACGAACACAACCGGGCCGGCGGCACCCTGGGTGGTGCGGGCCTGCAGCGGCAGTTCGTGGGTGCCGAGCTGCAACACCGGCTCGAACAACGCCGCGCCACTGCTCATGTCCTCGGGCACCATCGCATGGCGAACGCCGTGCACGGCCACCACGAAACGCCGGTCCATGGGCACCTGCCACTGCCCCGTGACCCGGTAGCCCAATTCCAGCGTGAATGCCCCCTGTGCGTCGGTGAGCACCGACCACGGATACCACTGCACCACCGCACCGGCCACGGGTTGCCCGCTGGCGAACACGCGGCCGGCAATCGTCGTCTGCACGCAGGCACCACGCAGATCCGCCCACGTGGTCCGATCGGCAACCACGGTCACGTCGCCGATCGGTCGCGGCGCGACGCGCCGAGGGTCTGAGTGGTAGGCAACGACGCTGTAGCGGCCGGCGGCGAGCCCCGGGAAGGTGCCCATGCCGTTGGCCACGATCGCGAGGGCGACGGGCTGGTCGGCATGGCCCGGCGGTGCTACGCCGAGATAGGAGTGGTCGCGGGTCGCCACCTGGAGCACACCGGCGGCATGCAGCACGTGGCGCAGCTCCACCTCGGCACGATCCGCCACCACGATGCCGTGACGCCGGTCGAGGCTGAGCCGGTCGGCGACCACCTCGACGCGGTACTCGCCCGGCGGCAGGCCACGCAGCGTGTAGCAGCCGAGCGCATCGCTCACGGTGTCGAAGTGGCTCTGCGGGTTCCTGGGCATCGCCTCGTACACGGAGTCCAGGCGCCAGACGTGCACGCCGTGCAGCACGAAGCCGGCCGGGAAGTTCGAAGTCGCGGGCGCGAGCACCGCACGCACCCGCGCACCGGCCACCGGCGCGCCGTCGGGCAGCGCCACCGTGCCCAAGAGCGAACCGCCTGGCAGCACCGGGAGCGCCACTTCGGTCACGGCTCCCGCAGCCACCGTCACGGTGCGCATCGCCACGGAGTTCGGGATCGACTGCATCGGCTCCAGCTGCAGGCGCAAACCGCTCGGCGAATGCAGCGTGAGGCCGTACTCGCCCGCAGGCAGATCGGCGCAGGCGAACTCGGAGCCCTGCACGGGCACGGCGAGCGAACGCCCGGCAGCCGAGTGGTAGGCATGCGTGAACTGCAATGCATGCAGTTGCACGGTCGCGCCGACGAGCTGGTCCGCTGCGGCACCCACCAGGCGACCACGCACCCCGCCGGGGGCTGCGACCGTCACCTGCACCCTGGTCTGGTCGTCCGTCGACAATAGGCCGAGCCCGACCCGGCCGTCGCCAGTGCGCACGAAGAACACGCCGCCGACGAGCCCCTGCCCGCGGAAGCGGGCGCGTCCGTGTTCATCCGTCGTCTGCTGCAGCGTGGGCACCTCCGCTCGGGAGGCGGCAAGGTCGCGCTGGCAGGTCACGAAGGCGTCCACCTGCGCGCCGACCTGCGGCACCTGCTCGGCATCCGCAACCGACACCACCACTTCGTCGCGGCGCGGTTCGGCATCGCCCAGCTGCAGCACGACGGTCTCGCGGCGGGCGGCCGCCACGGCGGTGACCTCGGCGTCGCCGCGGCCGTCGGCGGCCGTGGCGCTCACCCGACACGGACCTTCCGGCACCTCGTCGAACCGGAAGGCGCCCATGGCGTCGGCGGCGGCCTCGCGGGAGTAGGCGCGGTCGTCGTCGATGCGAAACCCAGCGGGCAGATGGCCGCGCCATGGCTGCAGCACCACGATCGCGCCGCCTGCCGGCTGGCCGTTGCCGTCGAGCACGGTGCCGTGCAGGGCACCGAGCCCTCGTTCGGCGGGGAACCGCTGCGGCGCGCTGGTTGGCGCGGCGGCGACCGCGGTCCGCGGCGCGGCAACGCCCGGATCGGGGGCGGCTGTGGGAGTGGCCGAAGCGCCGTTCGGCAGTGCGGCGGCCGCGAGGTTGGCGTTCGCATCCGGCAACACCGCCGGCTCCGACCACCACGGGCCGAACCACGCGGCGAGCAAGCAGAGCGCCGCGGCGGCAGCAGCCAACATCAGGGTCTTCTTCATGACGATCGTTGCAGTGAGGAGTCCGGCCGCGGCGCCGGGAACGGCGGCCCAGGGCAGCAGCGGTGTGGCCCAGGCCGCGCGGTCGCCGCCGTGTTCGCGGTCGAGTTCCAGGCGCAGGCGTTCGAGCCCGCGTTTCAGCCGGGTGCGCACCGTGGCGGCGGGAATCTGCAGCCGGGCGGCGATCTGCGTCGCATCGAGGTCGTCGTAGTAGCGCAGCAGCACCACTTGCTGGAACGGCGGCTCGAGCCGCAGCACCGCCTGCACCACACGCGCACGCACCTCCTCCCGCAGCAGCACCTGGGCGGGCGTCGGTGCTGGCTCGGGCAAGGGCGGGACCGCTTCACGCCGCTGCCGACGCCGCTCCTGGCGGCGCAGGTTGCTGGCGAGGCGCCGCAGCACCTTCGCCCACCACGCACGCCCTGGCGGCGCCGGTGGCGGCTGGCGGAGTACCTTCGCGTAGGCCTCCTGGGCGAGATCGTCGCCGGCAGCGCCGACCAACGTGCGCGCCAACGCACGCACGAAGTCGGCGTGGGCCAGCAGCAGTTCGGGCTCGGGATGCGGTGCGGACATCGGGGCGGTGCCGACAAGACACCGTGGCGCGACGAAGTGTTCCCGATTTCCAGTTCGACGCGCCGAAGTTGCACACCGGCGGC
The DNA here is from genome assembly GCA_016795295.1 of Planctomycetota bacterium. Classification (GTDB taxonomy): domain Bacteria; phylum Planctomycetota; class UBA1135; order UBA1135; family UBA2386; genus JAEUHP01. The sequence goes on from JAEUHP010000189.1 coordinate 12,059, forward strand.
TCACGGAGCGGTCGAAAGCCAGCCGAACTGGGTCGGGCCGCCGACACCACGGCCCCCTGCGCGTGCTGCCGAGAGAGTCACCGGGGGCGCCGTGGTCACTGCACCGAACGCAACACTTCGAGCCGCGCGATGGCGCGCTGCATCTGCATGTCGAGCCGCATCCGTTCGGTCTTGTCGGCGTCCTTCTTCATGCGTTCGAGCCACTGCAACTCGCTCGAGGTCGCCTCGATCTCACCGCGGATCAGGCGCTGCACGATCGCCTGCTTCCGCTTCAGGGTGTTCAGGTGCACGGTGGCCTTGCGCGCTTCCACGGCGGACACGGTCCCCGCTGCCGCGAGTTGCTGGATCTCGCTCGCCGTCGCCACGGCGATTTCGAGTTCGCTCTGCAGGTCGAGGCAGCGCGTGGCGAGATCCGCGGTGGCCTCGGCAGCGGCACCGACGGGACGCCGGTCGGCAGGCTCAGGAACGGGCGTGACGCTCTGATCCGGCAGCCCGTCGCCGTTGGTGTCGACGAACAGACTGCGCAGCAGCGGCACGTCTCTCAGCACAGGGACTCCGGCAGGTGCGGGCGGCGGGCCTTGCCCCGGTGCAGCCGACGCCTCGGGCACCAGCAACGCCCCCTTCGCCGCTGCCTGGCGGTCTTGCTCTGGGCCTGCTTGCCGCCCCTTGGCATGGGCGCCTTCCGAGAGCATCGGGTCCGACGGAGCCCCCACACCCGGTTCCAGACTGGCCCGCAGCCGCTGCAGCTCGGCGCGCAGTGCGTCGAGTTCGGCGCGCAACCGATTGTTCTGGGCCCGCAGCTCCGCGGGCGCCGGCGGCGGGTCCTGGGCGGCGAGTGGCACCCCGAACAGGCTGCCGGCGGCGGCGACGAACGCGCACGCGGCGAGCGTGTGCAGCGCGCGACGGGCGCGCGAGGGAGCAGGCGACAAGCGACCACGGCGTTGCAACAGCATTTGTAGCCTCCGGAAGAAATCGGATTGGCGATGGAACACGGGCACGGCACCGACAGCAGCGAACGCGGGGTTCGCCCGCTCGGCGAGTTCGATCAGCGAGCGCGCGTAGGCGCCGGCAGCCGCGGCGGCGGCATCGTCGGCGAGCAGTTCGCTCTGGAAGCGCACGTCGCGGCACAGCCACCAGAACAGCGGGTGCGCGCCGAGCGGCACTGCGAGCAGGGCGAGCAGCAACTGGGCCTGCGGATCGCGGTTGCGCAGGTGGGCCGCTTCGTGGCGCAACACCGCCAGCGCCTGGGCGCGACGCGCGGGAGCCAGCAGGTCCCTGGGCAGCACCACGCAGGGGCGCCGGATGCCGGCGCAGAACGGCCGCAGCGGTCGGTCGGTGATGCACAGACGGGTGCCCGACGGCAGCCCCGCCGCGCTGGCGAGTTCCTGCGGTCCAGGTTGCGTGCTGCGCAACAGCCGGCGCAGCCGCAGCGCGCCGAGCACCGTGCGCAACAGCAACAGGGTGCCGAGACCCAGGTAGGCGTGGGCGGCGAGCCGCGCCCACGAGCGGGTGGGTGCGGCGGGTGGCACGAGCGCCGGCGCAGCCACTGGTCCTTCGGCCGCCGGCACGAGCTCGTCGATCGCCGCGAGCAGCGTCGCAATGCGCAGCTCCGGGTCGTCGGACGCAGCGCGCAACGCCGGTTCCGGAGCGACGCGCGACGGCAATCCCGGTGCTTCGTCCCATTGCCAGCGTGGCAGTGGCACCACGGCCAAGAGCAGGAACACACCACCGGCGAGCGCGGTCAACAGGCCGAGTTGGCGCCGTTCTGCAGCGTGCCGACACACGAACACCGCGCCGCAACCGGCGAGCAGGACCAGCGAGACACCGGCGCACAGCGCGCCGCCGTGGTCGACCAGCAGATCGACGACCGAAGCGAGGCAGCTCACGGCCGCTCCCGCTGCCGCTCGGCACTGGCCAGCAGCGCCCGCAGCCGCTTCAGCTCCTCGGCGCTCGGCGCCTTGGCCGCGAAGGCGCTGGCGACGAGTTGGTCGAGGGCGCCGTCGAACACCGAGTCGAGCAAGCCCGACAGCAGGTGCTTCTTGGTCCGGTCACCCGAAGCCACGGCGCGGTAGACGAACGTGCGCCCTTCGGTGCGGTGCGTGACGAGGCCCTTGCCCTCCATCAGCCGCAAGAACGCCTGGACCGTGTTCTGCACGATCGGCACCTCGTCGCGCAGAGCCTCGTAGACCTCGCGCACGGTGGCTTCGCCGCGGTCCCAGAGCACCTTGAGCAGCAGCAGTTCGCGGTCGGTCGGTTCGGGCAAGTTCGTCATGGTGGGCTTCGGCCGGATCTCGGATCGGACCGCCTACACTTAAGACTTTAAGTTTTGGGTGTCAAGTCCCAGCCACGCGAAGCTGGTTTTCGCACGCTTCCCATTTGGAGGTCGGAAACTCGCGCCGCAGGTCGCGCAGATGGTGCGACACCGCGCCCGGTCCGCCTTCCCGTTGCGCCTCGCCGAGCGCTTGCACCGCGAGCCGCAGGTCCATCGGCAGGACCGCAGCACCCCTCGGCACCGCGGACCCGACCCGCCGCGCCAGACCGCGCCTACGGTCGATTCAGAACCGCCACCGAAGGATTGCTCACTTGCCAGTCGGCAGCCTGGTCCCAGGTCACGGCCTGCCACATGGCGCGCACGCCGTCCAAGCGACCAGGCGGCAAGGGCAACGAAGCAGGGAACGGCGTGCTGCCGAGCACGCCGAAGGTCAGGGGCCCCGCGACCGAGGTGTCGATCCAGAACGGATCCTGGAAACCGGCCACGGCGAGACGCGGACCTGGCAACGACACCGTGACCAGAGCCAAGTCACCGGCGCGGCCGACCAAGCTGGCGCTGGCCGAAGCTGCCGTGACCGCCGTCGTCAGCTTGGGCATCTGCTTCACCAACGGGGCCAGTGCTGGGTCGATCGCACCCACCCCCGAGCCGCCGTTGAGGAGGGTCACGCGCACCGCCGGGTCCAGTCGCACCCGACCCGAGCCAGCGATGCAGAACGGGCCCAGCGCATTGCGTACCAGGCTGGAGCCGAGCAAACGCAAGTCGGCCTGTTGCAACTGGATCGTGGCGACACTCGTCCCGTTCAGGGCAACCGAGCCATCCACCGTGCTGTCGACCCACTGCAACGTGCCATTGGCGACGGTCACCGTCGGCAGGCTGACGGCGACCCAACCGATCCCGGACACCGAACAGTTCTCGACCACCGCGTGCGAATTCGCGAACTCCATGGTGCGCCAACCCACCCCGCCGCGCACGAGCAGACGATCACAGCCGGTCGCCCGCAGGGCGAGGATGCCACCCGGTCCTGGAATCAGGCCGTCGAGCACGATGGCGCCCTGGGCATTGCTGCACGTCAGCGACACCGGCGCCGGCGTGTTGTTCGCCGATGCCACCCGCAGGCCATGCAACACCACGGTCTGGTTCGCAGCCAGAGAAGAGATCGTAATGCCGACTCCAAAAAGAGGTTGCAGCACCCGGACATTCGCCTCGGCGAGCAAGCGCAGGCCTTTGCCGGCAATCGCGAACGGGGCGTAGGCCCCGGCCCGAATGCGCAGCACCGCGCCGTCCGGGACGGTCTGCACCGCGGCAGCGATCGACGTGAAGTCCGTGCCGGGGCCGTTCGCGGCATCCACGACGAAGGACTGCGCGCGCAGCAGCGAAGCGCAGCAGAGGCCAGCAATGGCGACGAGGCGGCGGAAAGGCGTCATGGGTTGGCGAGCAGCAACAAGCATACCTGGAAGATGGGAGAGGGCAGAGCCCCGCAGCAGCGCCTCGGCACGCCCACCCCCTTGGATCCCAACTCTTGCCGGATCCCCAAGCGCCGCCAGAATCCAGCCATGGGCAAAGTGACCTTCAAGATCTTCCGTGGGACCTGGGCGAGCTGGGCCCAGCTCTTCCAGCAAGCCGCCGAGTTCGCCAACACTCTGCGCCCCGACCAGCTGATCTCGATCTCCCACTCGGCCGACCACCAAGACGGCGTGGTCACCGTCTGGTATCGGCGCGGTCATGCGGCCGCGGACGACTAGACGACGGGATGCACTGCGCGTCCCCCTCGTGCAACGCAGCTCGACGTCGTGGGCCTTGGTGGTGGCGTAGGTGCCGTTGGCGGCCTGGGTCGCGAGCACGATGCCCTGCACGCGCAGACTCGCACCGGGCAACCCCTCGCGCCCCCCCCGTCGGCATCTTGCCCCAGACCGAACAGCATTCCCTGCGCCCCTCCGACCGGCTATCCCTACCCACCCCCATGAGCTCCATCGTCCACGTGCAAGGCCGCGAAGTCCTCGACTCCCGCGGCAACCCCACCGTCGAAGTGTTCGTCGAACTCGAGAGCGGCGCCACCGGCAGCGCGATCGTGCCCTCGGGCGCCTCGACCGGCGCCCACGAAGCCGTCGAACTGCGCGACGGCGACAAGAAGCGTTACCTCGGCAAGGGGGTCACCAAAGCGGTGAGCCACGTCGACAACGAACTCGCCGAAGCGCTGCTCGGCCACCCCGCCGAGGACCAGTACTCGGTCGACACCCTGTTGCGCGAAGTCGACGGCACCAAGAACAAGGCCAAGTTCGGCGCCAACGCGATCCTCGGCTGCAGCCTCGCCGTGGCCAAGGCCGCCGCGGCCGAGGTCGGCCTGCCGCTGTGGCGCTACGTGGGTGGCGCGTCGGCGCGGCGCCTGCCGGTGCCGATGATGAACATCCTGAACGGCGGCGCGCACGCCGACAACAACGTCGACTTCCAGGAGTTCATGGTGATGCCGGTCGGCGCCAAGAGCTTCCGCGAAGGCCTGCGCATGGGCGTCGAAGTGTTCCACGCATTGAAGGCCGAGCTGAAGGCCAAGAAGCTGATGACGGCAGTCGGCGACGAAGGCGGCTTCGCGCCCAACCTGGAGTCGAATGCCGCGGCGTTCGAGATCATCCTGCAGGCGATCAAGAAGGCCGGCTACAAGCCCGGTTCGGACGTGATGCTGGCGCTCGACGCAGCAGTCACCGAACTGTTCTCGAAAGGCAAGTACACGCTCGAAGGCGAGGGCAAGACCCTCGACGGCAAGGGCATGGTCGAGCTCTACCAGAGCTGGTGCAGCCAGTTCCCGATCTTCTCGATCGAGGACGGCATGGCCGAGGACGACTGGAAGGGCTGGCAGGCGCTGACCGCCGCGATCGGCAACAAGGTGCAACTGGTCGGCGACGACCTGTTCGTGACCAACACCGACCGCCTGCGGCAGGGCATCGCCCAGAAGGC
>JAEUHP010000225.1 GCA_016795295.1 Planctomycetota bacterium
TTACTCACCTTGCGGCTTTCACGTTCGACTTGCATGCCTCATCCACGCCGCCAACGTTCGTTCTGAGCCAGGATCAAACCCTTCACTTGAAATTTCTTCAAAAAGAGTCAGTCCAGTTTTTTGTCGCTTTCCCGACCAGCCCTCCAGCAGCACGCCAACCCCTTGCAGGGCCAACTCACCACCGAAAAACCGTCGGGGGCTGCCCACCCGGAAACCCTCAGGTCACCGAGCAGACTCGCTCACACGCTTTCTTTCGAGGCCACCCAGAATGTCAAAGATCGCTTCCATCCCGGCCGTTTCGACCGCGTGGAAGGGCGGGAGAAGGTAGCGAGTTCGGCTTCCCCCTTCAAGCAAGTTGAGTGAGTTTTTTTGCAGAATTTGTAAGCCCTTGATGGATGGCGCCTTAGGGCCGTTCCTAGAAGGCCACGGCGAGGCCCAGCACCAGGTTCCGGCCAGGCGAGTTCGTGCCTGAGCCGTGCACCCGGTAGTCGTAGTCCGTCAGGTTCTCGAGGGCGACGTCCAGGGTCGTCTGCGGGTTGATCTGCCAGCCGAACCGCACGTTCCAGAGCGTGTAGGCGGCCGACCCGCCCGGCGGAATCCGCTGGGTGTCGCGCCGATCCCCTGCAGAGAGACGGGTTTGCGCCTCCGAGCGCACGATCTCCGTCTCCACCCAGAAGCCCCGGCCGAACGGTTCGTAGCGCACCCCGCCCCGGTACATCAGAGGCATCACCCGGGACAGCGGCTCGTAGCGCAACTCGGTGCCTGCGGTTTCGTAGTTGAGCACCCGGCCGTACTGCCAAGACCCTGCACCGAAAAGGGTTGTGTCCGTCATGAACATCCAGCCAAGGGTCGCCTCGACCCCCTGCACGTGGCCGCTGCCGACGTTTGCCTTGGTCACTTCGCTCTGGCCGCTGCCGTTCACGTTGCCAGTGGGGAAACGCTGCACCAAGTCGTCGATGTCCGTGTAGAACCACGCTGCCCGAGCCGTCCAGTCGGCGGTCTGGACCTTGGTGCCGATCTCGTAACTCAGGTATTTTTCAGCACCTAGGTTGGGCGCTGCGATCTCGAACTCGCCGCTGCGCGCCGTTTCGAAGCTGCTCAGGTCGGCCAAGCTGGGCGCCCGGAAGCCCTGGCTCACGCCGCCGTAGACGTTCCAGCGGCGCGGGATCAGGTCGTGGCGCACCCTGGCGTTGCCGGTGAAGCGGCTCCAGTCCTCCTCGACCGCGATCTGGTTCGCGGTGACCGGGTCACGCACCTTGTCGGCGTTGGCCTCTGCGTAGGTCCACCGCCCACCGAGGATCACCTCGGTGGCTTCGCCGAGCGGGATCGAGTCCTGCAGGTAGACGCCGAACAGGTTGTAGTAGGCGTTGTCGGCGACCGGCCCCTGGATGCGGTCGGCAGCCTGAGGCGTCGACCGCCGCAGGAAAGAGTCGACCTGGTCGCGGTAGTACTCGATGCCCCAGTTCCACCGTCCCAGCGGCGTCATGCTGGAGTCGAACTGCACGAACGCGCCGAGCGAGCCCACGGTGAAGCCCTGCCAGTCCTGGGCCCCGTTGCTGCGCACGCGGTCCTGTTCTTCCTCCTGCTGTTGCCACGACAAGCTCGCGTGCACGCCGTCGAGGAAACCACCCATGCCGCTCTTGTGGTACTGCAGGTAGGTGAGCGTGCGGTCCTGGTCGAGGTCGCGCCGACGGTCGGTGCCCACCGTGGTGCCGCGGTACGGACGGGCCTGGTCGGTGCTGTGCGTGCGCGGCACGTCGTTCTGGGCCAGTTGCTGGTGCAGGAACACCAACCGCTCGTCCTTGCCCAGCGTGTGCTCGACCTTGAAATCGAACGAACGCTCCTCGTAGCCAGTGTTCGGCTGGGTGTCCATGCCGCGCCCGGCCTCGAGGTCCCCAAAACTCTTGGCCGACCCCCCGATCAGGAAACCGGTCCGCGTGCCATCCGCCCAGGTCTGGCCGACGCTGAACTCGCCGCGCCCCATCACGGAGCGTTCGGCCGTGGCGTGGCGGGCATAAGTCGAGCCGCCATAAGCCACTCCATCCGCCGAGTAACGGTACGGACTGCGCGTGATCGCCTGCACGGTGCCGCCCACGGCGTCGCTGCCGTAGAGGGCGGCCGCCGGGCCGAGCACCACTTCGAGCCGGTCGAGGCCGAGCGGATCGACGGTGTTCCAATACTGGTTCGGCCCTGAGCGGAACGCGCTGTTGTTGAGGCGGATGCCGTCGATCAAGAACAGGTTGCTGTAGCCCGTGAAGCCACGCAGGAACGGCGATCCCTGGCCAGGCGAGGTCTCTTGGACCATGACGCTGGGAAGGTCGCGCAGCGCCTGGGGCGTGGTGCGGTAGCCGCGTTCGCGCATGCGCCGGGTGTCGACCACCTCGGTGGCGTAGGGCAGCAGGAACGGGTCGCGGGCATCGCGCGTGGCGGTGACCAGGACGGGGCCGATGCCCTGGGGCGGAGTGGCAATCAGGGGGCGACCCGAAGCATCGGGCTGTTCCTGCTCGGCGGGCGGCTTCGGCTCCGGTGGGCGGGTCGGATCCTGGGCCAACAAGAGGCAGGGCAGACCGATGGGCGAGAGTTTCGCGAGGAGGGCAAGTCGATTCATGGCTTGGGTGCTGCGCAAACGAGCTGCGAGCTCGGCGGTTCAGCGGCGGATCGGGCCGATCGCGCCCCGAACCGGCTGACAACCGACCATCTCACCCACCCGCACGCAACGCCCGGATGCGCGCGGCCCGCGCCGGATTGCGCGCGGCCAGCCCCTCGAGCCGCGCCCCGTCCGGCAGTTCGAGCGCGAAGCGATCGATCTCCTGCCCCGCCAGATCGATCGCCACCACCCCGAACCGGTCGCCGCGCACCTCGGCCTTGCACCAGTGGTAGGCCGACGCCAACTGCACCGCCGCGGGGTCCGGGCGCACCCCGTACAGACTCTTGCCGCCCCCCCCGCTGACCACCAGCGGCGGGCCATCCTTGGTGGCGAAGCGCTGGTAACAGTGGTCGTGCCCACTCAAGTACACCGACACCTCGAACTCGCGCAGCGCCGGCAGCAGCGACTGCATCAGATCGGCACGGTTGCGCTGATCCGACGCCGACAGGATCGGGAAGTGCGACATCACCACCACCCACGGTTCGCTGCAGCGCGGCAGTTCGGCCATCAGGAACTCGTGCGCAGGATGGCCGGGCTCGAAGCGCCCAGCCCCGTGCTTCGGATCGCAATGCAACGCGATCACCCGCACCGCGCCCCAGGCGAACGAATAGCAGCGCCCGTCGCCCGTCACCGAACCGCGCGGCAGGTGCAGGTTGGCCAGCATCTGCTGGCCGTTCGCGTCCATCAGGTCGTGGTTGCCGAGCACGGCGTAGAGCGGCGCCCTGGCCAACACCTCGGCGAACGGCCGGAAGAACCCGGTGGTGTAGTGCGCGTGGCGGCCGTTGGGATAGACCAGGTCCCCGAGGTGCAGCACGAACTGCGGATCCGCGGCGGCCAGCGCCGCGCCGACGGCAGTGACTTCGGCCCGGGTCGGCAACCAGTCGGTGCGCGCCAGCCAGTGTACGGCAGGCGCGTTCTGCAGCCAGATCCACCACGGCTGCCCGCCCGAATCGCCGAGGAACGCAAAATCCACCGGCGCGCGGTCGTCGGCCGGCGGGGTGCGCAGCGGCCCGGAGCCACGCAGGACCCCCTCGGCGCGCAATTCGTAGCGGTAGGCCGCGCCAGGCCGTAGCCCGGGGACCCGGAACGCGTGCCGCCGCACGGGTTCTGCGTCGGCGAGGCTGGCCACCGTGGCCCCCGAGGCGTCGACCACCTGGCAGGTGAGCCGTTCGGGTCCGGGCGTGATCATCGCCACCGTGGCCGCCTCGGTGGTCACGTCCTGCAGGTAGGCGCCAGAGCGCAGCGGCGCGTCGGCACAGATCGGCAGCCACAGGCAGCCGAACGCGAGCAGCCACAGCAAGGCAGACAGCAGGCGCGAACGCACGCCGGTGTTCTAAGCCCGGGACGTGCCGCGCGAAAGCGGCGTCAGGCGGGCGGCCGCTGCCCGTGCCGGCAGCGCACGTGCGTGGTGATGCCACCGCGCACCATGAACTCGCTGCGCACTTCGAGCCAGCGCGGGGCGAGCAGCTTGACCAGGTCGTCGCAGATGGCGTTGGTGACGCGTTCGTGGAAGGCCCCGACGGAGCGGAAACTCCACAGGTAGAGCTTCAGGCTCTTCAGCTCGACGCAGCGCTGGTCCGGCACGTACTGGATGTGGATGGTCGCGAAGTCGGGCTGGCCGGTCTTCGGGCACACACAGGTGAACTCGGGGCAGACGAAGCTGATCTCGTAGTCCCGCTCGGGATGCGGATTCGGAAACGTGTCGAGGACCCCGGCGTCGTGCGGTGTGGGCGGCGTGACCATGGCCGCAGCGAAGCACGGCGAGGGCGGCGAGACAAGGCGGCAGCGACCGTCCCCGGTTGGCGTCACGAAGTTGCGTGCGGCAGGCCGGTGCTCACGGTGCGCCCGTCGCGCGCGACGAACAACATGCAGACCGGGCCTTCTGGGTGCCGGCAGGTGCGCGCGCGGCAGGGCTGGCACGGCGGGGGGCTCGGATGCACGAGGGCCACCGCCGCAGGCGGCGCGGTCGCGGTCGGATCCTGCGCACCGAAGCACACGCGAGTGCGCGCCCCGCTCGCGGCGAGCACGTGGCTGGCACCCTGGTCGGGGCCGAGCACTTCGCCGCCGGCGGCCGCCACCAGCGCGCCCAAGGCAACCAGCCGGCGCAGTTCGCCGCGGCCGTGGCGCAGCACCACGGTCCCGGGTGGAGTCGGCAAATCGGCTTCGGCCGGACCGAGCAGCAGCAGCCCTTGCGGCGCGGCGGCGAGTTCCGCGGCGATGCTGGCAGGCCGCAGGGCGCGCGGATCCCGCGGGTCGGTGCCGACCACCACGGCGAACGGCCGCTCCGGGTCGATGCCGAGAGCGCGCAGCGCCGCCCGTTCGCGCTCGCGCTCCGCCGCGGTGGCGCAGAGCCGCGGCGCCGTGAACGGCAGGCCGGGCACCAGCGCCGACACCAACGTGTGCGCCACCAGTGCCGGATGCCGGCTGGGCGGCCCCTGGATGCGTTCGTGCAAGAGCCAGCGACTGCGTGGCTCCTGGCGGGGCACCGCGCCGAGGCAGCGCCGCGCGCCGCTCAGCCGCGCCACGAAGGCACTCTTCCAGTTGCCCTGCAGGTCGAGCGCCACGTCGTAGCGTTCGCGCTGCAGTTCGGTGCGCAGCGTCGCCACGGCCCGCAAGCCGCCACGGCGTTCGAACGGCACCACCCGCGCGATGCCGGGCACCCCTTCGAGCAGCGGCAGAAACGGCGTCTGCGTGGCCACCGTGAGCCGCCAGTCCGGCCGCGCCCGATGCAGTGCGGCGATCGCGCCGAGCGCCTGGACCAGGTCGCCCATCGCCGACAGCCGCACCAGCAGGACCGCGGTCACTGCGGCGCGCGCTCCCGCACGGCGAAGGTCTGCTTCGGCAGGCACAGCCGCAGTCGTTCGCGGTACTGCTCCAGATGGCGCGGTGGGCGGTCCGCCGCCTCGTGCAGCACCCAACGCGCGGTCGGCGCCTGCCGCGCGAACTCGTCCCCTGGCGGCAGCACCCCGGCACCCAGCACCATGGGGCCTTCGATGTGGCCGTGCGACGCGAGTTCCGACAGAGCGCCGCGCGCGGCGAGTTCGGCCCGCAGCACGGCACCGGCAGCCGCACGGGCTCGGCCCGTGTCGGGCCATTGCGCAGCGCGGTCGAGGATCACCGTCCACCCGGCCAACACCGGAATCGCGAAGCAGGCGGCGACCAGGTGCCGCGGCGTGCGCACCAGGATCGGCAACAGGGCCACGCCCAGCGCCAGGCCAGCGGCGCCGTAGCCGATGCGGTCGGCGAACCACGGCACGACCGGCAGCGCCAATGCCCCCAGCACCCCAGCCACGCGCAGCCCGCGGCGGGCGAACCGGCCCAGCTCCCGGCCAGCACCCGCGTAGTGGGCCACGGCCGGTGCCACCGCGAACGGGAACAGCAACACGTTCGGCAGCAGGTAACGCGTCGGTCGGCCCGGGAAGAACGTCAGGATCACCACGGCCAGCACCGCGGCACCGCTGCACATGCGCAGCGTCAGGTCGGTGGCGTCCATCCGCGCATCGCGCGCGCCGCGCCATTCCCAGAAACACCACAGCAACAGCGGCAGCTGCACCGCCGCGGCGCGCAACCAGTAGAGCGGCGTCTCGAGCACGTTCGCCATCTGGAACGTGGCCACGCGGCCGACGCTCTCGTCGCTGGCCACCGCCAGCATCTCACCGGGAGCCACGCGCAGACACCACAACGGCACGTAGTAGGCGAGTGGCAGGAGCAGCAACGGCACGAAGTGCGGCAGGCCCTGGCGCAGGCCGCGCCGCCGCCACCACACGAGGTAGGCACCGCTGGCGAACAGGAAGTATGGCGGCCCCTTCTGCAGCATCGCCAGGCCGCCGAGCACACCCGACCAGAAGACCAGCCCCCGGCGTTCGCGGGCCACGCCGGTGGCCAGGCACCACAACGACATCGCCGTGAGCGCGGCGAACAGCGGGTCGATTTCGACCGAGGGCCAGCCCGCGACCACCACCGGGGCCGTGATCACGGCGAGAGCCACCACCCAACCGGCCGCGGGCGAGAACCAGCGCCGGTGCAGTTCGAGGCCGAGCCAAGCCGCCGCGAACAGCGCCAACACCGACGGCAGGCGTAGCCACCAAGGGTCGGTGCGCGAAACGAACGACAGCGCTCCCTGGATCCAATAGTGCAGAGGCGGTTTGGCCCAGGTCGGCTGGCCGCCGAGCGTCGGCACCAGCCAATCGCCGGAATCGGCCATCTCGAAGGCGATCTGCAGCCGCCGGCCTTCGGTACCCACCCAATCGGGCAGACTCCACTGCGGCAAACAGACGAAGCCGGTGAGCAGCAGCAAGGCCAGGGCGCGCAGGAACACGGCGCGAGCGTAGCGGCCGGGCTAGCGCCGCGCACCTGCAGCGAGTTCACCGCGCACCGCTTCGAGCACCGGCAGCGACGCGCGGAAGTTGGCGGCCACGGTGTTCGGCGCGTAGCGCTGGCGGGCCGCTTCGGCCCAGCGCGCGCGCAGCGCCGGGTCGTCCAGCAGGGCCAACGCGGCCGCGGCCAACCCCGCGGGTTCGGGACCGTCCAGCACGAAGCGTTCGGCGAGCTCCAGCCCGAGCAGCCGTTCGCTGGCCCCGACCCGCCGGCTGGTGACCAGCGCGGTGCCACAGACACCCGCCTCTTGCACGACCTGACCGAACTCCTCGTAAGCGGCGGGATGCACCAGCACGTCGAGGCCGTGGTAGAGCGCCGCCACGTCCTGCGTGGGCGGCTCGAACGTCACGCGCTCGGCGATGCCGAGCGCCGCCGCTTCCTGCTGCCATGGCGCGAAACTGGCCTCGCGGCCGACCAGCAGGCCGTGCACCGACGGGGGCAGCGCGGCCAGCGTGCGCAAGAACGTCGTGGCGCCGCGCTTCTCGAAGTCGCCGGAAGTGACGAAGCCGAGCAAGGACCGGTCCGGCGGCAGCCGCAGCCGTTCGCGCAGCGCCGCGCGGTTGCGTTCGCGTCCAGTGGTGCCGAAGCGGTCCGGATCGTAGCCGGGATGCACCACCACGACCTGCGAGGCCGGCACGCCGAAACGGGTCTGCACGTCGTCCGCCATGCGCTGCGAATTCGCGATCAGGCGGCGGAACGACGCCACCTGGAACAGGCGTTCGAAGAACCGCGCCACCGCGTCGGCGGGATCGATCGGCCGGCCGCGCACCAGTTCGTGGGCGCGGTGCACACAGTTGTGCAGGCTCAGCAGGTCGGGCTGAAGGTCGTCGCCATGGCCCCAGACCACCCCACCGACGCGGCGGCCGTAGAAGCCGGCGAAGGCAGAGAAGGCGCGGCGTTTCCACCAGTTGCCGACCGGCAGACGCGGCACCCGCACCAGGTCGGCGCCGGCGGCGGCCGCCAGTTCGGCCGGGGCACTCTCGGCAACGATCGCCACCCGCCAGCCGGCGTCGGCGAGCAGCCGAGCATGGGAAAGGATGGTGCGCGAAGTGCCGGTGGTGCCGGTCACCTTGCGCGCGACGATCGCCACGGTGGGTTGTTCTTGGCTGCGGTCGGCTGGCATGCAGAGTTCAGGTTGGCGGGGCACCTGGAACACCAGGACCGGCCATCACCACCCACGGTAGCGGCAAGGGAGTGGCGTATTCAGCGCCCCGCAGGGCGAAATCGCCAACTCGCCCGAATCCACCGGCGCCACTCTGGCAGCTTCTGCCCTGGTCGGCTTGCATGCCCGCATGAGCGAAGCGCCGCGCATCGTCGGCAAAGGCCTCAACCCACGCACCGTGCGCAGCGAGCGCGGCCAGGAACCCGTGCCTGCCGACTGGGATCTGCTGCCGCCGGGCGACCCCGCGCTGACGCGGCGGGTCAAAGCCGAGGGCCCGTGCTGGGTGATGCAGGAAAAGAGGGGGCGCAAGGTCTTCGGCTTCGGCGTCTGGGCACCGAAAGAACGCATCGAGCGCCATCGCCTCGCTCTGGAGCAGGAACGCGCCGATCCGGCCTACGAGCAGCGGCTCGCGGCGGGACGCGCGCGCCGCGAGCGCGCGCAGGAGGCCTATGTCGAGGACTTCCGGGGCGCCGTGCTGCAGTTCCTGCGCTTCGCGCCATGCCATGCGGCCCTCGCCGAACGTCTGGCCACTGCGGTGACGGCACACGCCACGCCCGTCGGCAGCGGCACGGTGGCGCGCACCGAGCGTATTCCGGTCGACGAACGCGCCGCCGCCGCGGTGATCGCTTGGCTGCGCCATCAGACGACCGACTACGACACGCGGACCATCCTGCGGGTCGCCGGCCGGCGGCGCGAAGTCCGGCGCGAACTGGCCGAACAGTCGCGCCGGTTGCTGGCCCGCTACCGTGCGGGCGAGCCCATCGACCCCGCGCTCTGCCCGCTGTCGAAGGCTCTGGGATCGTCGCAAGCTGCTTCTCAGGAGTAGTTTGCGTAAGTCTCGACGCTGGGGATGGCGCCGCGACCCTGCCGCCATCGGGGCGACTCACGGATTTTCCTGATCCCGACCCCGAACGGCTTCCGCATGGGCTGAGCCGGCACTTCGCCGCCGGTCTCTCTCCCACGCCCATGAACCTACGTTCTCTCCCTCTCCCCTCCCGGCTGCTGGCCAGGTCCGTCCTGGTCAGCCTGTGCCTTGGGGCCTTCTCGACCCACACGGCCATGGCCCAAGGCACCCCAAAGAGTGCCAAGGGCGCCTTCCAAGACAGCCCCGCCTGGCGCGAACTGCTCGCCGCCGACGACGGCGGTTGGCAGGTCGACTGGAACCCCGCCACCGGCACCCCACGCGCCATCTACGGGCGCGGTCTGCCGCTCGCGGATTGGCGCGGCAACAGCCTCGAAGAAGCGCGCCGCCACGCGCTCACGGTGCTGCGCGACCGCAGCGAACTGCTGGGGCTCGGCACTTCGGAGTTCCGCGAAGCGATCGGCAGCCGCATGGGCCGCACCTGGGCGTTCGTGTTCGACCAGTACTACCGCGGCCTGCCGTGCCTCGGCGGCCGCGCCGACGTGCGCGTCAGCATGGCTGGGCGCATCGCCATGCTCGGCAGCACGGCATGGCAGATCCCGGTCGACTTCGACACGGCTCCAGGCGTTCCGGCCGAGGTGGCGCGGCTCACCGCTCTGCAGCAGCTCGCGGTCGACAGCACGATCCCGGCCGACGCACCGCAGACGGCCGGGGAACCCCGCCTCGTGATCTGGGGCGACGCGCACGCCGCGACGCCGCAGCGGCCGGTGCTCGCCTGGGAAGTGCCGGTGCACGCCCTGGGCGCTGGCGGTGTGGGGCGGATCGGCCGCCAGCTCGTCGATGCGAGGACCGGCGCTCTGCTGTCGTTCCTCGACGACAAGCACGAGTGCGGGCTGGCGTGCGGGCACGGCCCGGAGCAGCCCAGACTGCCGGTCGCGAACGCAGTCGTCGACCAACCGCTCGCCCCCCTCGCCGCCCCAGTGCCCACCACGCTGACCGTCTACGGTGGCGTGCGCACCAGCACCGACATGCTCGCGCCCGTGGCCACCGTACCGATGCCCGGCCTGCAAGTGCAGGTCGGTGGCCACGGCACGTTCGTCACCGACGCCAATGGCCAATTCACGGTCGATCTGTTTGCGTCGGCGAGCGTGACGGTCACCCCCCTCGACGGCATCCGCCACGCGCCCGTGATGGGCAGCGACACGCCGCCTGGGTCCTTCGGAATGCTCCCCGGTGGTTCGGGCTGGGTGCAGGTCGGTGGCCCGAGTGCCCCCGAAACCCACACGGCCCACCTCAACGCCGCGTGGTGGACCCACCGGACCAACGAGTTCGTGCGCTCCGTGCTCGGTGACACGCCACAGCTGGCGGTCACCGACAACATGGGCATCACGGTGAACGTCGCTCTCAACTGCAACGCCTACTACAACGGCAATTCGATGGTGTTCTACGCCACCGGCGGCGGCTGCCGCAATCTGGCGGAGTCGACGATCATCGCCCACGAGTGGGGCCACGGCCTCGACGACCGCTATGGCGGCATCTCGCAGACGAACGGCCTGTCCGAAGGTTGGGGCGACATCCTGGCCACGTATCTGACGGATCAGCCCAGCGTGGGCGAGGGCATCCAAGGGGCTGGGACCCGCATCCGCACCGCCGTCAACGCGCGCCAGTATCCTTCGGGCAGTGGCGTGCACCAGCAAGGCGAGAGCTGGATGGGTTTCGCCTGGCAGCTCCGCGAACGGCTCGCCACGACCCGCGGTCGTCCGACGGCGATCGCCGTGTCCAACAGCATCGTGCTCGGGTCGATCGTCGCCAATGCCCAGGACCAGACGGCCGCGATGCTCGAGGTCTGGCTCGCCGACGACAACGACGGCGATCTCACCAATGGCACCCCCCACGCCGCCGAACTGATCCACGCCGCCAACCTGCACAGCATCCCCACGCCGGCACCGGCTGGCGTGCCCAACGACGAGTGCGCCTTCCCGTATGAACTGGCACCGGGCCTGAACGGTCCGTTCAGCAACGTCGGTGCCACGATGTCGGGAGCCACTCTCTGCGTGCCCTCGGGAGCCGACGTCTGGTTCTCGTATCTCGTCGGCGCCAGCGGCACGCTGGAAGTCACCACCTGTGCCCTGGCCAATTTCGACACCGTGATCGCGGTCTACAGCGGGGATTGCGGCGCGCTGCAGTTGCTGAGTTGCGTGGACGATTCGTGCAGCCTGCAAACTCGGGTGCAAGTGGCCGTGCAGCCGGGCCTGCATCGGATCCGGGTCGCCGGCTACAACGGCGCCACCGGTTCGTTCAGCCTGCAAGTCACCGGACCTCAGGGCAGCTATGGCACCACGAGCACGTTCGGCACGGCCTGCGGCGCTCGCAGCCGCTCGGCCTACGAGTGGCTCGGTGGAGGCCAGTTCGATCTCGCGAACTCGGCGTTCCGCATGACACGGCAAGGCAATCGCTACCTGGTCCAGCCCGGTGGCGCGTGGATCCCGCCGTCGGGCGCGGCAGTCGACCTGGGGCACGTCGACGATTCGGTGCGGCTGGTGAATCTGGCCTCGCCCTTCCCCTACGTGGGAGGTGTGACCAGCCAACTGTTCGTCGGCTCGAACGGCTGGGTGGCGGTCGGCCCCGGCAACTCGATCAACCCCACCATCGAGGTCGGCGAGTGGTTGGCGTCGCCGGACGCACGCTGGGGAACGCACCACGATTACGACCCGTCGGCGCCGGGCTCTGGGCGAATCCTGCGCGAAACCATCGGCAACCTGGAGGTCATCACCTGGAACGGCGTCTACACCTTCGGCTTTGCGCAGGCGAACTTCCAGCAGCTGCAGTTGGACCGCAGCAACGGCAACGTGACGTTCGCGTTCCTCGCCATGCCCACGCCAGAGTCGCCTTCGATTCTGGGCTACGCGGCGGGCAACGACCCCAGCGGCACCAGCGGCGCCCGCGACTTCTCGGCAGCACTGCCGGCGACGTTCACCACCAGCAACGTGACCCAGCAGGCACCGACGCTGACCAGCAACCTGCCGCGGCTCGGCCGGCAATTGACGTTCACCAGCACCTTCGCGCCGACCGCCAACCTGGGCGTGCTCGCACTGGGCCTGCAAGCGCTGGATCCCGGCATTCCGCTCAACGCCGCCGGGCTGCCCGGCTGCCGCCAGCACACCAGCGCCGAAGTGACGGTCCTGATGCTGCCGACGGCGGGGCAAGCCACCTACTCGATGTCGATTCCCCAGGCTCCGAGCCTGGTCGGCTTGCCGCTGGTGGGCCAGACCGTGGCCTCCCCCAGCTCCGGCTTGCTCGCCGACATCGCCATGTCGCGGGGCCTGCGGGCAACGGTCGGCTTCTGAAGCGGCGGTCCGCGCTTCGCCGCCGGCCTCCGCATACCATGCGCGCCCGCGACCATGAACTCCGCCCGTGACCGCCGCCTGCGCGAACTGTTCGAAGCCGCCCTCGAACACACGGGAGCGGCCCAGGACGCCTTCCTGACCGCGCAGTGCGGGGAGGACGGCGAACTGCTGGCCGAACTGCGCGCGCTGCTGGCCGGCGCGGCGGACGAGCACTTCCTGGCGCTGACCACAGCGCCGGGAGCCGATGCCTTCGAACGCCCGGGCACCCAATTGGGCCCCTACCGCCTGCTGGAACTGCTCGGCGAAGGAGGCTTCGGCCGCGTCTTCCTCGCGGAACAGCACGAGCCGGTGGCGCGGCGCGTGGCCCTCAAGGTGGTCAAGGTCGGCATGGACACCGCCCAGGTGATCCGGCGTTTCGAGCACGAACGGCAAGCGCTGGCGCGCATGGACCACCCGCACATCGCACGGGTGCTGGATGCCGGCGCCACCAGCACGGGGCGGCCGTTCTTCGTGATGGAACTGGTCACCGGAGAACCCCTAACGACCTTCTGTGACCAGCGCCGCCTGCCGATCGACCAACGGCTCGCGCTGTTCGAACAGGTCTGCCGTGCCGTGCAGCACGCCCACAGCAAAGGCGTGGTGCACCGCGACCTCAAGCCGAGCAACGTGCTGGTGACCGAACACGACGGGCGACCCCACGCCAAGGTCATCGACTTCGGCATCGCCAAAGCCATCGCGTCGGACCGTTCCACGTCGCTGCTGACCATTGCCCATCAGGTGCTGGGCACTCTGCAGTACATGAGTCCCGAGCAAGCCGAGGGCTCGGCCGACGTCGACACCAGAGCCGACGTGTACTCGCTCGGCGTGCTGCTCTACGAACTGTTGACCGGCACCACGCCGTTCGCCACGGCTGGTTCGGCGCCGCTCGGCCTCGACGATCTGCGGCGGCAATTCCGCGACCACGATCCGGCCCGCCCCTCGACGCGCGTCGCAGCCACCGCCGCCACCACCACCGCGATCGCCGCGCAGCGCCGCAGTGAACCACATCGTCTCGGCCGCCAACTGCGGGGCGATCTCGATTGGATCACCATGAAGGCGCTCGAGCGCGACCGCAACCGCCGCTACGCGACGGTCGACGGCCTCGCGGCCGACCTGGCCGCCCATCGCGCCGGCGAGCCGGTGGTCGCCGCCCCGCCCAGCGCGATCTACCGGCTGCAGAAACTGCTGCGCCGCCACGCCACCGCCTTCGGCTCGGCGGTGGCCGTCCTGCTGGCGCTGCTGGTCGGGATGCTCGCGTTCGCGTGGCAGGCCCAGATCGCCGCCGAGGAACGCGACACGGCTCGTTCGGCCCAACGCGAGGCGGCGGCCGAACGCACGCGCGCCACGGAGTTGGCCGCCGCCGAGGCCGAACAGCGGCTGCGTGCCGAACACAACGCAGCGACGGCGAAAGCGATCAATCAGTTTCTGCTGCGCATGCTCGGCGCGGCGAACGTGCGCGAACTCGGCCGCGACGCGACGCTGGTGCAGGCTCTCGACCACATCGCGCCTGCCGTGGGCAGCACGTTCGGCACCACCCCCGAAGTGGCCGCGGACGTGCACCTGGTGCTGGCCCGTTCGTATCTGTCGCTCGGCCGCCTCGAGGCCGCCGACGCACAGTTGCAGGCCGCCGCGGCACTGGCGCAGACCCCACCCGATCGCCCTTCGCCAGCAGTCGTCGAAGTGCAGCGCTTGCGCGGCGAATGGCACGTCCAGCGCGGCGAGAACCAGCGCGCTGCCGAGGTCTTGCGCGAAGCCCTGTCGTGGTCCACGGCAGCCTCGGGTGAGCAAGCGCCGCCGACGCTGGCGCTCTGCATCGACCTGGGCACGGTGCTGTGCGACCTCGACCAGTTCGACCAGTCCGAGCAGATGCTGCAACGCGGCCTCGCCGGACTCGTCGCACACCACGGCCCGGATCACGCCGAGACCGCCCTCGCCAAATGCAGCCTGGCGGTGCTCCGGCAGAGTCAGGGGCGCCTGGCCGAAGCCGCCGAACTGTACCGCGAAGTGCTGGCCGCCGACCTGCGCCTGTACGGCGAGCGCCACCCCGACACGCTGTCCGCGCGGATGAACCTCGCCACGGTGCTGATGAAGCTGGGCCAGAAAGGCGAAGCGATGCCGATGCTGGATGCTGCCTACACCGGCTTGCAGAAGGCCTACGGTGATGCCCACACCACCACCGCACTCGCCGCCTGGCAGCTGGCCGTGCACCACTACGACGAAGGCCATTACGCACAGGCTCTGCCGCTGCTGGAGCGGTGCGTGGCGATCCGGCGGCAGACCTTCGGCCCGCTGCACCAGTCGACCGGCAAAGCGCTCGAACTGCTGGCGCTGAGCACGGCGCGGCTCGGCAACCCGCAGGACGCCAAGCCCCACTTCGACGCTGCCGTCGCGGCCTATACGGACAGTCTCGGCGCACACCATCCGCTGACGCTGCTGCTGCGCGTGCAT
This sequence comes from Planctomycetota bacterium, assembly GCA_016795295.1. GTDB lineage: Bacteria > Planctomycetota > UBA1135 > UBA1135 > UBA2386 > JAEUHP01. The sequence continues at coordinate 14,883 of JAEUHP010000225.1, forward strand.
CGGGCCAACAATCTGGTGCGGGCGAACGACACGGCTGCCGGTGGCCCCGAGCTGCTGACCCTCTGCGACCTGTGTCGCGAACATCTCGACGAGCACGCCCCGACCACGGTCATCGCCACCAACAGTTACGCCGTCCTGCTGCTCGGCCAGGGCCGCTACCAGGACGCTTTGCCGTTCCTCGACCAGGCATTGGCCGCGGGGCGTGCTTCGGCCGAAGCCGATCCGCGCGACACCGTGATCACGCAACTGAACCTGGTCAGTGCGCTGCGCGAAGTGGGCCGTCTGGGTGAAGCCGAGCCGCTCGGCCGTTCGGCGGTCGCAGAGTTGCTGGAGGTGTTCGGCCCTGACCACCCGACCACTGCCGCCGGTCGCTCCCTGCACGCCGAAACCCTGCGCCGTCTCGGCAAGCTGGCCGAGGCGCGCGACCAACTCGAGGCGGCCCTGGCGACGCGGCGTGCCCACAACACCAGCGAGCGGCCGGGACACGCCAACGAGGCCTTCGCCCTGGCCCGAGTCCGCGTCGAACTCGGCGAGTTCGAGCCCGCCGAGCAACTGCTGCAGGACGTTCGCGACAGCTACCGCAGCGCGTTCGGCGCCCAGCACACGAAGGTGCTGCGTGCCGAAGGAGAACTCGGCGCTTTGGCGGGCAAAGCAGGCCGGTTCGCCGAGGGCGAACGCGCTCTGCTGGACGCCGAAGCGGCCCTTGCCGCACAACTGCCGCAGGGGCGCAGCGATCTCCAGACGATCCGGCGGGCGCTCGCCGACTTCTACGCCGCGTGGCAGGTCGCGGCGCCCCAGCCGGAGCGGGAAGCCGCCGCAGCGGACTGGCGGCGCAGGGCGCAGACCCCACCGTGACGGTTCCAGGTTCGCAGGTCGGGGCTTGCACGGCGGCCCGAGCCCCGTAACCAGAAGGCGACCATGCCAGAGCCTGGAGGCCCACCACCACAGCGAGCACCGGTGACGCTGTCGCTGCTGACGAACCCCGAACTGGCCGACCCCGATCGGCAAGCCCAGCTGCTGCCTCTGGTCTACCAGGAGCTGCGCGAGCTGGCCAAGCAAGCACTGCGCGGGGAACGCCGCGACCACACCTTGCAGCCCACCGCGCTGGTCCACGAAGCGTTCTTGCGGCTCGTCGGCCCGAACCAACTGCCCTGGCAGAACCGCGCGCACTTCTTCGGCGCAGCGGCCCAGGCGATGCGCCGGATCCTGGTCGACCATGCCCGGGCCCGCGCCGCCCAGAAACGGGGCGGTGCCGCAGTGCGGGAGGCCGCCCTGGCACTGGACGGCTTGCCCGATCCCCGCTCGGACGACGCTGCCGCTGGCTTCCTACTGCTCGACGACGCGCTCGAACGGCTGGCCATGGCCTTCCCCGATGCCGCGCAAGTCGTGCATCTGCGCTACTTCGCGGGGCTCGACGTGGCCGAGACCGCCGCGGCCCTCGGCGTGTCGGAACCGACCGTCAAGCGCACCTGGGCGTTCGCGCGTGGCTGGCTGCGCCACGCGATCGAACGCAGCAACTGACTTCCGGTGGCCTCTGGCGCGCGCCCGCAACCGAAGCGTGGGCCGGTTCACCGCGACCGCACGACGGACCGCCTCAGCCGAGGCCGCAAGCGAGCACCAGCGAACCACGCTCGCCCGCCAGCACCCCGCTCCACTCGGCCCCCAACACCAGACGAGCGGCATCGCTATCCGACAGCGGCTCGGGCAAGCCCAGTCGCAGAGGCAGGCGATCGCCCCCCAGGGCCATCAGCAGCTGCCCACCGAAGACGTTCGCCAGTTCGGCGACGGCAGCCTCGCCGTGACTGTCGCCGACGAGTTCCGCGGCATCGCAGCCGAGCAGGCCCGCCGCCACGTCGGTGGCGAACGTGTCGCTGACCGCAACCACGAGCCAGCTGGCCTCGGCACCACCCCGGATCGCCACCCGAGCCGCGTGCCGCGTCTCGGGCAAGACGTCGACCGGCGCGCGATCCACCGGATCGGCGATCAAGAACGCCATGCGCTCCAACGCTTGCTGTGCCAACTCCAGCAGTTGCTCGCCGACGGCGGACCTGCTCATGCGCCACCGCCTGCCAACAGCGCGGCGACCAGCGTGCGCAGATCCTCGGGCTCGAACGGCTTGCGCAGGTAGTGGGTGACGCCGAGTTCGGTCATGCGCTGCAGCCGCTGCCGATTGCCCTCGGTGGTCACCAGCACCACCTTGGTCGCCGCCAGGTTGCGATCCTTGGCCTTGGCTTCGACGAACTCGAAACCGTCCATGACCGGCATGTTGACGTCCAACAGCACCACGTCGGCAGGGCTCTGCGCGAGCGCGTCGAGCGCTTCACGGCCGTTCGCCGCTTCGCGAACCTGGGTGACCGGCACGCCGGCCTGCAGCACCGCCCGGCGCGCGGTGGCGCGCAACAGCGGCGAATCGTCGACGATCAGGATCTTGCAGTTCACGTTCCCTCCAAGGTTGGCATTCGAGTGGCGGTCGGGGCGGGCCGCGTGGGCATCCCAGGCTGCCACAGCACCCGTTCGGCGCCGTGGGAGCGCACCTTCACGGCACCGTCCACCAGGGACAGCACCAAGGTCCGCGCGAAGTCGTTCCCCACGTCCTCCGCGGCCAGCGCCGTGCCGTCCTTCCAGCACAGCTTGCGCAGGATGGTGCGGTTGCGTTTGCCGATGGCGAACGCCCCGGCAGCGCCGACGATCTCGGCGCCACCGGCGGCGCAAACGATGCAGCGCTCGCGCAGAGCTCCGGCTTCTTGCAGGCGGCGGAACAGCAGCGGCAGGCCCGTGCTCGCGTAGAGCGCCGGCCGTTCGATGCCGTCCGAACTGCCTTCAGCAGGCTGTGGCAGCATGAAGTGCAGCATGCCTCCGACCCTGGTCACCGGATCGAAGGCGCACACTCCGATGCACGAGCCCAGCGCGTAGGTGACGATCTGCGCGTCCGGCTGCTTGCCGACGCCGAGGTCGCCGACCCCGACCACCAAGCCGAAGCCTGCGAGCCGTTCGGCCATCGCTCAGGATCCCTGCTCGACGAGCGCTGGGTCCAAGGTGCCGAGAACCCGCTCGATCTCGAGCAGAATCAGGACCCGATCGTCGAGTTTGCCGAGCCCCGCGAGATACTCGCCCATGGCGTTGGCGCACCGCGGCGTCGCCTCGAACTGCGTGGGTGCGACGTCGATCACCTCGCTGACCGCGTCGACCAGGCATCCGACCTGGATCGGATTGTCGCGGTCACGCCCGACGTCGACCACCACGATGCAGGTCTCGGGTGTGTCGGGCGTCGGCTGCATCTCGAAGCGGCGCCGGAGATCGACGACGGGAATGATCTTGCCGCGCAGGTTGATCACCCCGCGCACGAAGTCCGGTGTGCGCGGCAGCGGCGTCACGTCGACCATGCCGATGATCTCGCGGACCTTCAGGATGGCGATGCCGTACTCTTCGCCGCCCAGGCGGAACGACAAGTACCGGCCACCGGTGAAACTGCCGCGGCGTTCCGCAGCCTGCTGGGTCGCACATTCGTTCATGCTGTAGTCGTTGCTCCATGGCTGGCGCCGGCGATCAGAGTGCCGACGTCGAGGATCAGTGCCACGCGGCCATCGCTCATGATGGCGCCGCCAGACACCCCGGGGACGCGATGCCCAGGCATGCCGAGCGACTTGATGACCACTTGCTGCTGGCCGAGGATCTCGTCGACGAACAGGCAGGATCGCTCCCCGTCCGCCTCGACCACCATCAGGATGCCCTGCGCCAGGTCGTCGAAGCCGCTGTCCTGACCGAACACCACCTTGAGGCGGTGCACGGGCAGCACGGCGGCGCGCACCCGCACACATTCGCCGCGGTCGATCAACTGGTGCACGTCCTTGGGGTCTGGACGGAAGCTCTGCTCGATGGCGAGGGTCGGCAGCACGTAACGCTCCTCGCCCACGCGCACCACCATGCCGTCGATGATCGCGAGCGTCAGCGGCAGGCGCATGCGGAACGCCGTCCCCTCGCCCAGGCGGCTGTCGATCTCGATCTTGCCGCGCAGCGCTTCGATGTTGCGCCGCACCACGTCCATGCCCACGCCGCGGCCGCTCAAGTCGGTGACCTTGTCGGCGGTCGAGAACCCGGGCAGGAAGATCAGCTGGAACGCTTCCGCGTCGGCCATGGCGCCCGGATCCGTTCCGGCGGGCAACAGGCCCTTTTCGACGGCCTTGCGCACCACCCGGTCCTTGTCGATGCCGCGGCCGTCGTCTTGGATCTCCACCACGATCGAACCGCCCTGATGGTAGGCGCGCAGTTGCAGGTGCCCCTCGGGGCTCTTGCCAGCGCGTTCGCGGTCCGCCGCCGCCTCGATGCCATGGTCGATGGCGTTGCGGATCATGTGCACGAGCGGGTCGGAGATCTGCTCCACCACGTTGCGGTCGAGCTCGGTGTCCTCGCCGTGGATCTGCAGAGCCACCTGCTTGCCGGACTTGGCTGCGACGTCGCGCACCAGGCGGGCCATCTTCTGGAAGGTCGCCTTGACCGTGACCATGCGCAGCGACATGGCCGCCTCCTGCAGGTCACGGGTGATCTTCGCCACCTGGCCGATGTTTCGCGCCAGATTCTGGCTGTCGAGCTTCTGGATCGCAGGATCCTGCAGCACCATCGACTGCGCGATCACCAGCTCCCCGACCATGTCGACCATCATGTCGAGCCGCAGCGTGCTGACCTTGACGGTTCGTTCGATCTTGGCGGCCCGCGGCTCGGCGGCTGGCTCCTCGCCGGCCGGCTTCGGCGGCCGCGGCGTGAGCACCAGCCCGGCTTTGGCCGGCTCGCGGGTGGTCTCTGCCGGGGGAACCGAAGACCCTGGCGGCGCCACGATCGCGACCGCGGCAGCCGCAGACACCGCGGATGCCGCGACGACGGTCGGTTCGTCCGAACCCGCAGACTCTGCTGCACCGTTGGCCGCCACCGCCGGCGCCGGCGCACCGCCGCGGCGCAGCGCGGCCCGCTGCAGGCCCTGTTGCAGGCTGGCCAGCTGCCGCTGCCCGGGTGCTGGCTGCCCGTCGAGCGCGCCGATCAGCTGCGCGATCAGGTCTCCCGCGGCGAGAATGCGATCGATGTCGTCCTGGCACAGCTCGAGCCGGCCTTCACGCCCGGCATCGAGCAGGGTCTCGGCCGCGTGGGCCAGCTCGACGATCGGCTGCAGGTTCAGGAAGCCGGCCACCCCCTTGATGGTGTGGAAGGCTCGGAACGTCAGGTTGATCGACTCGCGATCGGCGCGATCGTGGGCGAACGCGAGCATCGCCGCTTCGGCATCGGCCAAGTGGGCGCGTGCTTCCGTGGTGAAGTCCGGCAGGCTGTCGGCGTACTCGCCGCCCACGGCCAGCTGCACCGGAACGTCGCTTTCCGCCGTGCCGCTCGCGCCGTCGACCAGTCGCTGCAGCGCCGTGCGCAGCTCGTCCACGCCGGTCAAGACGGCGCGTTCGTCGCTCGCCAGGCGGTCGACGAACTGCTTCAACGCGTCGACGCAGGCGAGCATGGTGTCGACCGGGAACGGTTGCTTCGCCGCTTGTCCCGCATCGATCGCCGATTCGGCCAAGTGGCAGAGATCCTGCGGACCACGCATGCCCAGGACCCCGAACTCGGCTTTGAGCGTGTGCACGCCGCGGCGCACCGCGCCGATCGTCTCGGTCGGATCGCTGGCCCCCTCGACCGCCAGAACCTCTTCTTCCAGATCCGCCAGGGTGCCGGTGGCGTGCCCGATGAACATCGCCAGGGTTTCGCGGAAGTGCTGGGCTTCGTCGGCATCCGCAGCGGCATCGGGGCCGCGCAGCGAGCCGATGCCTTGCTCGAGCGTCTGCACGAGTTCGGCCACCTGCGTGGCCGTGGCCGTGCCAGAAGCAACCGCCGCCGCCACGGCCTCTGCCTGCTGCTGGCACA
>JAEUHP010000062.1 GCA_016795295.1 Planctomycetota bacterium
CCCCTTCCCGAACCAGCCACCGCCCATGACCACTCCCTCCGCCGGCCCCTGGCCCGGCCGTTTCGTCTGGCACGACCTGATGACCAAGGATGGCGCCACCGCAGAGCGCTTCTACACGGCGCTGTTCGATTGGCGGATCGACGCAGTGCCCATGGGCCCCACCACCTACCGCATGATCCATTGCGGCCCGGGGCCGATTGGCGGCATCGTCGAAGAGCCCAACCTGCCCGCCCCGCCCCACTGGCTGCCCTACGCCGCCGTGGCGAACGTCGATGCCGCGGCCCAGCACGTGCGCAAGCTCGGCGGCCAGGTGCACATGGGCCCCGCCGACATCCCCGGCACCGGGCGCTTTGCCATCGTCGCCGACCCGCAGGGTGCCGTGTTTGCCATCTACCAGGGCCAGCCGGGCTCGCACGGCTTCGACCCGGACCTCGGCATCCCCGGCCGTATCTGCTGGAACGAGGTCTACAGCACCGACGACGTCGCCGCGCAGCGCTTCTACACGGCCCTGTTCGGCTGGCGCGAAGAGCCGAAGGACATCGGCCCGCTCGGCACCTACCGGGTGCAGAACCTCGGCGGCAAGCAGGCCGGTGGCCTGATGAAGAACCCGATGCCCGGCGCGCCGTCGTGCTGGATCGTGTACTTCTTCGTCACCGATCTGGCCGCGGCCACGGCGAAGGCGGTGCAGCTCGGCGCGCAGGCGATGATGGAGAACTCGCCGATCCCCGGCGTGGGCGCGTTCTCGATGCTCGCGGACCCGACCGGCGCGATGTTCGCACTGTTCCAGCCGTCCGGCGCACCCTGCTGAGCAGCGCGGCGCGCCGCGGGGCCTGGATTCACGCCGGATCGGGCCGTTCGGTCATTGGCCGTGCCACCGGCGCCGGCAGCGGCTGCTTGCGCCGCCCCGCCGCTTCTTCTTGGAGCAGCGTCGGCACGTCCGGATACGGGTAGACGACCTGCGGCTGGTCCTTGGCCAGGCCCCCGGTGTCCGCGGTGGGGCCGTAGGTGCTGTGCAGAGCGCGCCCGAGCTGGCGCAGCAACTGGGTCTGCTGGCCGCGGTGGTGCGCGGTGTGCGCGATCCGGCGCACCAGCACCCAGGCACGCGAACGCGGCTCGCCGAAGAACGACACTTCGGCCGCCCACCAGGCATCGCGCTGGCCCGCCAACGCCGTCTGGCGCAAGGCCGCCGCCGCCGCGTAGTGGCGCTGGAACGCAAGGCGCGTCTCTTCTGCCGGCAGCGGCGGATCGCCCAGGTCGATGCCGAGCATGCTGCGGAACCAGCCATGTTCGCTCTGGCACTGGTGCACCATGTGTTCGTGCAGCGTGCGGCCGCGGCGGTCGCCGGCGCGCGGGCGCACGCGCAGATCGCGGTCCTCGGCCATGCTCCAGACGGCGAGGGTTTTCTGCACCTCGGTGCGGTAGGTGTCGACCAGGAATTGGTAGGTGCCGGTCATGGGTGGAGCTCGGTGCCTCGGTCGCGGTGGAGCGCGAAGGGTCGGTGCCCGGTAGGCGGCCTCGATGCGTACGGGGTGGCGGTGGAGAGTAGCGTCACCGACTGAATCCCGAAGCCCGGCCCAGCCGCGACCCGCGCTTGGCCCAGGCCCGCCACTCGGCCTCGACTTCGTCCACGCCGCGCCCCAGCACCGTCTCGAACGCACTCGCCACCTGCTCGGGCGTCGGCGTGGTGGCCGTCGAGGCTCGGTTCCGGCCACTGCCGCGACAGGGTCACTTCACGAACTCACCCAACCGTTCCACCCATTGCCGCGCAGGCAACACGTGCACGCCGTCGTCGACCAGAGGTCGATCCCCGAGGTAGACGACCAAGGCGTGGCGGATGGCTTGCTGCTGCAACAACTCCCGCAGAGCGCTGCCGGATTCGCTGCGCCACCGCTCACTCGCCTTGACCTCGATGCCGACGTTGTACTCGGCGCCGCTCCAGACGAAGTCGATCTCCGCACCAGCACCGGTGCGGTACCAGCCGATCTCGCCACCACACTGCGCCTGTTGCAGGTGGGCGCGCAGTTCGTGCAGCACCCAGGTCTCGAGCAGAGCGCCCTTCTCGGTGTCCTGCACCGGAGCGCGCAGACGGTTGGCGACGGCACGCACGACGCCCGGATCGAAGAAGTAGAACTTGGGCGCGGCCACCTCGCGCACTTTGAGGCGTGGTTGCCAGGCGTTGACCCAGACTCCGACCAGTGTGTCGACCAGCACTTCGAAATTGCGGCTGACCGTCACCCGGTTGACCTGGGCTTCGTTGGCGACGTTGCTGAAGTTCACGACCTGCCCGTTGAGAATCCCAGCGACCCTCAGGAAGCGCGAGAAGCCGGCCAGGTCCCTGGTCAACGCTTCCTGCTGGATCTCCTGCCGCAGATAGTTCGCGGCGTAGGCTTCGAGCGTGTCGACGGCGACTTCAGGCTCGGCACGCACGCCCGGCAGCATGCCGATGCGCAGGATGTCGTCGATGTTGGTGTCCAGCCCGGCCTCGCCGAGTGTCAGTGGGAAGAACGAGCGGTTGATCACCCGCCCGGCCAACAGGTTGGCGTCGAGGCGGCGCAGCTTGCGCGCACTCGAACCACTGAGGGCAAATCGGTGGCGGCGGCCGTGCGCCGCGATCAGCGCATGCACCTCGTCGAGCAGGGCCGGCACTTTCTGTACTTCGTCGACGACCACCCACGTGTCCGCCGCGAGCGCTTCGACTTCGCGCCGGAAGCGGCCCGGGTCGTGCAGGTACTTGAGGTAGTTCTCGTTGGTGACGAGGTCGAACCATGCTGCATCGGGCAGCACCTGCCGCAGCCAAGTGGTCTTGCCCGTGGCGCGCGGGCCGAACAGGAAGAATGAGGTCTTCGGCAGAGCAAGATGCCGTGTATACATAGTGTTCATTTTGCACGACATTCTGAACACTAGCCAGTCATTATGCTAAGCGTTTGTTTCTCAACAACTTGGGATCGGACGAATCACGGAAGAACGGCCCAGACGTGGCAAAACGGCGAACGGAGCCGCCTCGGCACCAGAGCCCCCCCCCAACCCGATTCCCCACTTTCCGCGTCACCACCGCGCCTGCCGTGACACAGCCACGGCATGCTCGACTTCGCAACCCTTCCCCACCTCGCCATCGAGGGCGGCACCTTGCACGTGCGCCCTTGGCCACCCAACCAGACCCTTCCCTTCGGCCTCACCACCACCCAGGACGGCGCCCGCGGCCCGGCCCGCCTCTGGGCCACCGTGCGCGCCACCTTCGCGCAGACCGGCCAGCCGTTCGTCGACCCACGCAACCGCGCCGAGCTGCCGCCCCTGCCAGCACCGCCGCTGCTGCGCACCGAAGCAGCACTCCTGGCCAATTGGCGCCTGTCCGGCCAATGCGGCCTCGCCGTGGGCCTCGACCACGACGGCCGGCTGCACCTGGCCCACGCCGCGTCGGCCGAAACGGGGGCGCGCGGCGCCCTGGTGGCCGCGGACAGTGCGGCGGAGCACCTGTGGCAGCACACCTTGCAGGCCGCGGGCCTGGCCGAACGCATCACCGTGGTCACCCCCGGCCAGGTGGTGGCTCCGGAGTTCGACCTGCTGCTGGTCGACAGCCCCGAACTGCAGCCGTGGCCGCGCCTCGAACGCACTCTCGAGCGCAGCGCGGCCAAGGCACGCCTCGGCTTCCCGGGCGGCCTGGATGCCGCGGCGGCGGCCCGGTGGGCGCGGGGGCTCGGCCCGGTGCTCGGCTGCATCGCCGCCCAGCAAGCGCCGCGGCTCGTGCAGCTGCGCGTGCCGATGCCGAACGCGGCGCGCGAGACGTACGGCGACGCGTGGCACCGGTTCCTGTGCGCCTACGACCGCTTCGCCGCGCTGCAGCCCGGGGCCGGTTTCGGCACCTTCGTGCAGCAGGCGCGCCTCGATCCCGAACAGCGCCCGGCGTTGCTCGCGTGGCACGAAGCCCTGGCGGCGGCGGCGTTCCACGCCCACAAGGCCACCCTGGTCGGCGAACTGCTGCGGCGGCACCGGGGCGAACGCATCCTGGTGTTCACCCCGGACCGCCAGAGCGCCTATGCCTTGGCGCGGGCGCATCTGATCGCACCGGTGACGGCCGAACTGCCACAGGCAGAGCGCAGTGGCGCCCTGGCGGCGTTCGCGGCGGGTCGGCTGCGGGTGCTGGCGGGCCCGCGGTTGCTCGACCTGGGCGTGCCGGACGGCACGGCCGATGTCGGCATTCTGGTCGGCGGTGGCTTCGGCTCGGCGCAGCGCGCGGCGCGGCTGCGCCGGATCGCGCCCCACGGCCTCGTCTACGAACTGGTGTCGCACGACACCCTGGAGGTCGGCCGTGCCGCACGTTGGCGCACCGCTGCCGGCACACCTGCTGGCCTGGACCGCGGCGGACGGTGAACTGGTGCCGGCCTGGCTCAGCGACCGCGACCGCCCGTGGCTGCGCGAGCTGCTGGCCGAGGCCCAGGCGTTGGCCGGCAAGCCGCTCGGCGCACTCGCGACGCACTGGGCCCGGAGCGAACCCGACCCGCGCGCCGGGCGGCGCTGGCGCATCGCCGTGCACGTGCTGCTCGCCTGGTTGCGCGGCGCAGCCGCGCGGCCGGCGGCGGCAACGCTGCGCCAAGCGCTGTTCGCGGCCGCGGCGGAGCTCGATCCGGAGGCCGCGTGGGCGCAGGTTGCCGCGGCGCGGGGCATGGCCGTCGCCACCCTGCAGGAGCAACTGTTCGCCGACCTGCCCGAACAGCGCCCGGTGCCAGCGCTGCGCGTGGACGGCTCGTGGCTGCTGCTGGCGGCGAACCAGGCGTTGGCGCGTGGCATGCTGCTGCCGGCCCGCAGCGCCACCTTGGCCCTGCGCGGGGCGAGCCGGGCGGTGCTGCGCACGGCGTGGCTGCATGGCCAGGGTCTGCAGGTGGTGCGCAGCCACGCCGAGGGTGCGCTGGTGACCTGGCAGGCACCGGTGCAGGCTGGCCGGTGCGGCGCGCGCGCCCCGGGCCGGGGGCTCCTGGCGCTGCTGCCGGTGTTGCCGTGGGCGCAGCACTTCGAACTGCGCGCGCGCGTGGGCCTGCGCGGTGCGGCGGGAACGGTGGTGCTGGCCACTGGTGACCCGCTGCCGCCGGGTCCCGAACCGCGCACGTTCGACAGCGCGCTCGAAGCCCAGTTCGAGGCGGCGTTCCGCGCGGCGGCCCCGGCTTGGCAGGTGGTGCGGGAGCCGCAGCCGGTCCTCACCAGCAGCGGCCTCGCGTTCCCCGACTTCGCGCTGCGGCCGCCGGGTGGCGAGCCGTGGTGGTTCGAAATCGCGGGCCTGCGCGCGGCCTGCGCGCTGCCGCAGAAACTTGCGCTGCTCGAACTGCCGCGCTGCCTGCTGGCCCTGCCGCAGGCGGCAGTGCCAGCAGCGCTGGCCGGTCACCCGCGGCTCGTGCCGTTCGGCAGGCGGGTGGACCCCGACGCGGTGCGGCAGGCCATCGCAGCGGCGAGTGCGGATCGCCGCGCCGGCCCTGGCTGAGCCGCGGCGCGCTCACTCGGGAATCGGCCGGAGCACGATCCCCTCGACCGCGGGGGCCACCACGGTGATGTCCCCGCAGCGGTACTGCTTCGATTCGTTGTTGTCCACCGCGGCCCACATCTGCACGCGGAACGTCCCTGGCTGCAGCTCGTCGGACTTGAACTCCCCGCTGCGCGAATCGACACGGATGCCCGCCACATGGTCACCGACCCCCGCACCACCGTCGGCGGGCAACTGGTGGACCTGGAGCCACAGCCAGCGCGGCTTCTTCTCGCCGAATCCGGCGAGGTCGACGCGGCCCTTCACCGAGATGCCCACCACCACTTGGATGCGCAGGTCGTTCTGCGGCAAGCCACCCACCACCACCACGTCGGCGAGTCGGCCACGCCCGCCCTGCTCGCCATTGCCGCGCACGTCGAACGACCAAGTGCCCTCGGCGACCTGGCTGAACGAGAACCGCCCCTGGCTGTCGGTCGGCGCACCGAGCCAGACCGAATCCCGCGCCTTGCCGTCGGCCGACTTGAGTTGGCCACGCGCCTGCACGAACACCCCAGGCACCGGACTGCCGTCGGCGCGCACCACCATGCCCGCCACCGACGAGGTCGCCACCGTCACGTCGATGCTGCGCGGTTCGTTCTCGGCGAGCTGGAACTGCGCACTCCACAACTGCGTGCCGGGCCCGGAGAACACTTCGCGCGAGTTGGCGAGCAGCGACAACTGCACTTCGCCGGCCGGCACCACGCCGAAATCGAAGCGCCCGGTGCGGTCGCTCTTGGTGTTGAAGTTGCGGTCCTTGGCGCGCAGCGTCAGGTAGTAGTCCACGCCGACGCGGCCATCGACGGTCACCGAGCCGGACAGGCTCGCCGTGGGACCGTCGATCGGCTTCTCGCCGGCATCGATGCGCACCTCCGTGGTCTGGCCCGCGGCGATCTCCGCGTCCTCGCGGGGCAGGTTGCGCGCCAAGAACATCTCCTGGGCCAGGGCGAACACCCCACCCGGCGAACGCAGCGCGTCGAGCGACTTGATCACGCCGACCCGGTAGCTGCCCGGCTGCAAGGCCGCAGCGGCGAACGAACCGTCGAGCCCGGGTGTCAGCAGCGCCGGCACCTGCTCGAGCGGCCCGCGCGGACCGCCGCCGCCGCGCCGTTCGATGGTCACGGAGTACTTGGCCATCTCGGGCGGCTTGCCGTTCTCCGTCAGCACACCACGCAGCGCCCCCGGCGGCTGCATGCGCAGCACCAGCTCGGCCCCGACTTTGACTTCGCCGTGCACCGTGCCCCAACGCGGATGGTCGGCGCTGACGCGCAGCGACTCGGCGTCGAACTTGTCGATCGACAGCCGGCCCTCGCGGTCGGTGCGCCCGCAGTGCAAAGGCATCTCGACCGCGCGCCGCCCCTCCCCGCGCGCTTCGGCGTAGACCGCCGCGTTGCGCACCGGCTGGTCCTCCAGGGTCAGCACACGCACCGCGAACTGCTTCTTGGCGACCAGCTGCAGCGCCACCTGCGCGTCCCGCTCCTGCAATTCGAACACCGCGAACGCCGTGGCATGGCCCGGCGCGTCGGCGAGCAGCGTGTAGCGACCCGGCAACAGGCCATCGATGCGCCAGCGCCCCGCTTCGCCATTCTCGCCCGGCACCGGGCGCAGCCGTTCTTTCAGGTCCACCGGCGGCACCAGGCCGAACAGCGCCATCTCCGCGGCCCCCTCGCCGGCGCGGCCCTGCAGCAGGCGGAAGCGGGGCGCAGCGGGCACCTTGCCATCCGGCAGCGCCACGGCGACATCGGCGCCGAGCACCGCCGGCAGCGTCACCACCACATCGCCTTCGACGTCCTGCGGCTCGGCCAGCACCCACGGCTGGCCCGGGCCGCGCCGCGCCGCGACCGTGACCTTGCCGGGCACGAAGCCCTGGCCATGGAACTGGCCGCGCGCGTCGCTGGTGCCGAGGCGCTGCGCGAAGTCCACCGGCGCGACCAGGATGGTCGAGCCCGCCAGCACTTCGGCCCCAGCAACCGGATCCCCCTTGCTGTCCAGGACGCGGCCGTCGAGTTCGGCGCCGCGCTTCAACTTGACGCGGCCGACGTCCTTCACCTGGCCAGCGCGCACGATCACACTCGGCTTGGTGTCCGACAGGTAGCCGAAGCAGGTGGTCGCCAGCAGGTTGCTGCCCGGCACCACGCCGACCAACCGAAAGCGCCCTTCGCCGTCGCTGCGCGTGCTCGGGATCGGCAGGTGCTCGAACGCGTCTTCGACCCACGCCGGCATCTCCACCACCTTGACCGGCGAACTCTCCTGGCGCACCAGCACCGCGCCCTTCGGATCGAAGCGTTCGATCGGAAAGAACTGCGCCAGGGTGCCGGGCAAGTCCGCGGCGCGCACCAGCGCACCGACCACGGGCTCGCCGTCCTCGTCGACCACCGTGCCGGCAATGACCCCGGCTTCGGGCAACACCACGTCGCCGAGATCGACCACTTCGCCAGGAGCCGGCGTGCGCGACAGGATCTGGTGCAAGGGCGCGTCGGTGCCGATGCCGGCGAACAGCAGGTAGAAGGCGCGCGGCCAAACCCCCGTGATCAAGAACTTGCCGTCGGCGGCGGTGCGCGTCTCCCCGGCGACGTAGTTCGGCGCCTTGGTCAGCTGCTCGGCGAACAGGTCGACGTCCTCGGGCAGCACCGAGTCCATGGCGCCGCGGTAGATGCGCACACCACAGTCGGCGACCGGCTGTTTCTGGTGGTTCACCACCCGGCCCTGGAAGCCGGTCAGGCCGGCCTGGATGTCGGCATCGTCGAGCAGTTCGCCGCGGCGGGTCGGCGCCGCTTCACGCCGCACCGGCGCCTGATCGACGGCGAGCGCCTGGCTGGTGTCCGCCGTCACGCCGGCGGCGCTGCTGCTGGCCTCGACCGTGGGCCCCATCGGCGCCGGCGGGGGCGCCTCGCCATTCGACCACCACCAAAACAACCCAGCGGCAGCCACCAGGAGAACGAGCAAGACGATCGGCAGGGGACGTGCCATGGGTGCTGGGGCCCGGGGAGGACAGACCGGGGCATTGGAGTCTGAACCGCCGTAGTGGCCAGTCGAAGCAAAAACCTGTCTCGGGTGGCGGGCGAAACGTGTCCCACGTGGATTTCCCAGATTGCGCGCAACCAATGGCCGGCCCGGAGCACAGCCACCTGCGGCACGCCGGATTCCCGGCGCACCTCGCATGGCCATCCCCCACGACGTCTACTTCCTCCGCACCTTCCTCGACCCGCGGCTGTTCGCCGCATGGCTGCAATCGCGCCTGCCGAAGCACCTGAGTGCCGATCTCGACTGGCCATCCCTGCGCCGCACCGGCGAACGCCAAGCCGACGCCGAGCTGCGTTCGACCGGTGCCGACCTCGCCTACGCCCTCGACTACCACGGCGGCGCGGCCCAGCTGGTGGTCCTGCCCGAACACCGCAGCACCAACCGCCCCGACCTGCACGACGCCATGGTGCGCTACGCCGTGCAGATGCTGGAACGGGAACGCGAAGCGGCGGCCAAGAGCACGTTCGTGC
>JAEUHP010000099.1 GCA_016795295.1 Planctomycetota bacterium
TCGGCAAGGGCCGCAACCACGACGCGAACTTCGCCACCATGGTGCAGTGTGCGATCGACCATCAGAAGCCGGTGCGCATCGGCGTCAACGCCGGGTCGCTCGACCAGGAACTGTTGGGCGGACTGATGGAGGCGAACGCCAAAGCTTCGGTGCCGCTCGACGCGCAGTCCGTGTTCTTGGAGGCGATGGTGCAGAGTGCCCTGCGCTCGGCTCAGGCCGCCGAGGAGCTCGGCTTGCGCCGCAACCAGATCGTCTTGAGCTGCAAGATCAGCCGCGTCCAAGAATTGGTGCGGGTCTACCGTGCTCTTGCCGATCGCACGGACCATGCCTTGCACCTGGGTCTCACCGAGGCCGGCATGGGCATGAAGGGCATCGTCGGCTCCACCGCTGGCCTGTCGATCCTGTTGCAGCAGGGCATCGGCGACACCATCCGGGTGTCCTTGACCCCCGAGCCCGGCAGTTCGCGCACCCAGGAAGTGCGCGTCGCTCAGCAGATCCTGCAGGCCCTCGACATCCGTCCGTTCCTGCCGCAGGTGACCGCTTGCCCCGGCTGTGGCCGAACCACCTCGAGCTACTTCCAAGAGCTGAGCCAGCAGGTCGAGCGTTTCTTGCACGAACGCATGCCGGCTTGGCAGAAGACCAAGCCACAAGCAGCGCGCCTGCAAGTGGCCGTGATGGGCTGCGTGGTCAATGGTCCCGGCGAGAGCAAGGCCGCGCACCTGGGGATCTCTTTGCCCGGCACCGGCGAGGCGCCGCGCGCGCCGGTCTACGAAGACGGGGTTCAGGTGGCGACCCTCGAAGGGCCGCACCTGGCGCGCGATTTCCTGGCCCGTATCGAAGCCTACGTGCAGCGCATGCCGTAACCTCGCGGACATGGACACCGAGACTGCGCGTTCGCTGCTCGAAGCTCTGGCGCTCGGCGCCGGTGTGTTGTGGCTGTTGGGTGCTTGGTTCACGGTCAGCTCGGCGCGGCAGCTGGCTGCCGAACTGGTCGAGCAGGTCCAGGTCCAGGCTCCGGCGGCGACGATCGTGCGCCGCGTTGCCGAAGTGGTCGCGAAGTCGATCCGCGGCATGCCGTTGCAGTCGTGCATCCTGGAGAGTTCGACCGCCGACGCGGTGCGTTGGCGCAGCCAAGGTGCGCTGCGCTATGTGGCCGAATTGGCGGCCGTGGGCGACGCCAAGCAGAGTCAGGTGCGGCTCGCCTTGGTGGCTTCGAGTCCTTTGCTCGTGGCCGCGCGCGTGGTGGTGGGGCTCGGCGCGGTTCTCATCGGAGTGCTCTACTGGCTGCTCGATCGCCACGTGGTGACCAGCGGTCAACCCGGGATTCGCTGGCAGGTCGTCCAGATGGTGCAGGCGATCCACCTGTTGTGGCCGCCCTTCTTGTTCGTGGGGTTGGCCCGCTCGATGCGGCGGCGGGTCGTGGAGGAGGTGCGGCGGGTTGTGCAGAATTCGCCGTTCGCATGACTGCGTCGCAGAGGGTGGGGGCCCCAGTGTGTGGGGGGGGCGTAGGGGGTGGGGCCGGGCCCCGGCGGAGGCGGTAGGTGCCCGTCCTGGGTCGTGGGGCAGCGGTGCTGGTGGGACTTCCGGGCCGGTGGGCCCAGTGCGGAACCTGGGGAAGGTGTTGGGCTTGCGTGGCTGGTCATGGCGTGGTGTCCGGCGGCCCGGTTCGACTGTTTGACATCGCCCGGCAGGTCCGTAAGCTGTTCGCCCTTCCTTTCCGCGGTGCCCACCCCGGCCGACCGGCTGGTGTGGCTGCCGCCCCCCGAACATGGCAAATCCGAAGCGCAAGCTGAGCCGCGCGAGCAAGGGCCACCGCCGCGCCCACCTGGCTCTCACCCGTACCCAACTCGTCCGCTGCACGCACTGCGGCGCGATGATTCGGCCGCACACCATCTGCAAGGCCTGCGGCCACTACCGCGGCCGGCAGATCGTGCTGGCCGAGAACTGACCGCGGTGTACGGATCGAGGTAGGGCTCCGGTCCGGTCGCGGCGGCATGTGCGCCGCCACTCGGCGGGCCCGTTCTGCTCCATCGTTTCCAGGCCAGTCCTGCCAGTGGGCGGGGGCCGAATCGTCCTGCAGACCTGCCATGACCAAGATCGTGCTCGATGCCGTTGGTGGTGACCACGCTCCCGCGGAGGCCGTGGCGGGTGTCGCCATGGCCATCCAGAAGGGGTTCGTGAAGGCCGAGGACCTGCTGCTCACCGGGCCGCGCGACATGGTTGCCGGCGCGCTGGCGGCCGCCGGCTTGGATGCCGCCAAGTTCACCTTGGTCGACGCGCCGGATCTGCTGACCTGCGACGATTCCCCCACCGATGCCATGCGCAAGAAGCCGCGCAACAGCATTGCGGTCGGCATCCAGCAGGTGAAGGACGGCAAGGCCGGGTCGTTCATCAGCGCCGGATCCACCGGCACCGTGGTGGCGGCGGCGACGCTGGGACTGCGCTGCCTGGAGGGCATCAAGCGGCCGGCGATCGCGGCGATCATCCACGGCGAGCGCAATCCGTTCCTGGTGCTCGACGTCGGCGCCAACCCGCAGCCGAAGCCGTTCCATCTGGCGCAGTATGCCTTGATGGGCTCCGCCTATTACCGCGGCACGTTTGGCCAGGCTGCGCCGAAGGTCGGCATCCTCAACATCGGCAGCGAAGAGCTGAAGGGCAACCCGCTGGTGCGCGAGGCGCGCGCCATGATGAAGCAGTTGCCGATCCAGTTTCACGGCAACGTCGAAGGTGTCGAGATCTTCACGGGCGATTGCCACGTGGTGGTCACCGACGGCTTCACGGGCAACGTGTTGCTCAAGGTCAGTGAAGGCTGCGCCGAATACCTGCTCCGTCTCGTGTTCGGCACCATGCAGAAGCTCTCGGTCGACCCGGTGCAGCAGAAGCAGGTCATGGGGGCGGTCCTGCCGCGGGTCGACTTCGCCGAGTACGGCGGCGCGCTGCTGCTCGGCGTCGAAGGCATCGTGACCATCTGCCACGGTCGTTCGCGCGCGCCGGCGTTCGCCAACGCGATCCGCTTCGCCCTCCAGGCGCTGAAGGGCAACGTCAACCAGCACATTGTGCAGGCCGTCCGCGAGACCCATTTGCCGGGGGCCGATGCCAACGGTTGAGGTTCCGGCGGTCTGGGTGCGGCGACCCCGGGTGCTGGACGTGCCGGCGCAGTCGCTTGCCCGTCCGTCGCAGGACACGAGGAAGCCATGGCGAACCTGATTCCCGTCGGCGTTGCCGGTCTCGGTTGCTATGTGCCGGAGCGGCGCCTCACCAACCAGGATCTGGAGAAGCTCGTCGACACCTCCGACGAGTGGATTCAGCAGCGCACCGGCATCCGCGAGCGGCGCATTGCTGCGCCGGAGCAGGTGACCAGTAACCTCGCTCTGTTGGCCGCTCAGCAGGCGCTGGCCGATGCCAAACTCGCGCCCGAAGAACTCGACCTGGTGATCGTGTCCACGGTCACCGGCGACCAGTCGTTTCCGGCGACCGCCTGCCGCCTCGGCCATGACCTGGGTGCCGTGAACGCCGGCGGCTTCGACCTCGGTGCGGCCTGCAGCGGCTTCGTGTTCGGCGCGCAGGTGGCGGCGGGATTCATCCGGTCAGGTCAGTTCCGCAACGTGTTGGTGGTCGGTGCGGAAGTTCTGAGCCGCATCCTGGACTACACCGACCGCAACACCTGCGTGTTGTTCGGCGACGGAGCGGGTGCGGCAGTGTTCACGCCCCTGTCGCGCGCCAGCCGTGGCGAGTTCGTCGAGGGCTCGATCCGCATGGAGGGCGCTGCCGAGGACGTGCTGTGCCAGCCCGCCGGCGGCAGCCGCCATCCCGCCAGCGCAGAAACGGTGGCCAAGGGCCTGCATTTCATGAAGATGGGGGGCACCAAGGTCTACAAGTTCGCCGTGCGGGTGTTCGCCGAGCTGGTGCAGGGCGTGATCGACCGTCACGGCCGCGATGCGATCGGGCTCGTGGTGCCGCACCAGGTGAACCAGCGCATCATCGAGTCCGCGATGGGCCAACTGGACATGCCGATGGACATGGTGTTCACCAACATCGACCGCTACGGCAACACCTCGGCCGCGTCGGTGCCGATCGCACTGCGTGAGGCCTACGACCAGGGCCGCTTGCAGCGCGGTAAGTTGGTGGTCTGCCCGGCCTTCGGCGCAGGCATGGCATGGGGGCATTTGGTGTTGCGTTGGTGATCGCGCACGTCCGCCGCCGCCCTTTCGGAGTTTCTCTGGCGTTTCTCTTCCTGGTCCCCGACCCTCTGCGCCGTCCCGTCACTCGACCATGCAGTTCCAAGGCAAAGTAGCTCTCGTCACCGGCGCCTCCCGCGGCATCGGCCGGGCGGTGGCCGTGCACCTCGCACGCGAGGGCGCTACGGTGTTCTGCACCTCGACCAAAGCTGGTGGTTGTGCCGACACGTTGGCGGCGATCGCGGCCTTGCCGTCGGGTACGCCCGCGCAGGCACTGGTGGTCGACGTCGCTGACGCCGCCAGCGTCGAGGCGTTGGCCAAGGATGTGCTCGAGCGAGCTGGTCGGCTCGATTTCTTGGTCAACAACGCTGGCATCACGCGGGACGGTCTGTTCCTGCGCATGTCGGGTGACGACTTCGACGCCGTGCTCGGCACCAACCTGCGCGGTGCGTTCTTCGTGTGCAAGGCGTTTGCCCGGGCCATGGCAAAGGCCCGCGGCGGCCGCATCGTCAACATCGGTTCGGTCGTAGGCTTGACCGGCAACGCCGGGCAGGCAAACTACGCCGCCAGCAAGGCCGGTCTGATCGGCTTGTCGAAGTCCCTCGCTCAGGAACTTGCCAGCCGGGGCATCACGGTCAACGTGGTGGCCCCTGGGTTCATCGCCACCGACATGACCTCGGTCCTCACCGAAGAGGTCAAGACGGCGATGCTGGCGCAGATCCCGCTGCAGCGCTTCGGCGAGCCGGAAGACGTGGCCAAGGTCGTTTCCTTCCTGTGCAGTGATGCCGCCGCCTACGTCACGGGCCAGACTCTGGTCGTCGACGGCGGCATGACCATGTGATCGGCGCCTCGCGCGCCGGTGTTCCCGCATTCCAAGACCTCCGGTGCTGCCGGAGGTGAATTTCCCCAAGTAGTCGAGAGGCAAACGTGTCGAAGGCTGAAAACATCGAAGAACGCGTCCACAAGATCGTCTGCGAGCAACTCGGTGCGACGAAGGACAAGATCACGGCGGAAACGTCGTTCATCAACGACCTCGGAGCCGACTCGCTCGACACGGTCGAGTTGGTCATGGAGTTCGAAGACGCGTTCGAGATCAGCATCCCGGACGAGGATGCCGAAAAGATCCAGACCGTTGGCGATGCGGTGAAGTACATCTCCGGCAAGCTGGGCTGAGCCCCGACTCGCTGGTATCCACGGGCCAGTTGGGCCAGCCGCCAGCCGCTGTGCTCGGCGGTTGCCGAGCCTGACTCGGCCGGCGGATCTGCGGCAGGCACCGGCTCTGCTGGCTGTTCGCCGCGGTTCCGCAGGACTACATTCTGGTGCCGTGGCCATGCCGCTGGGTGCTTTGCGGCATCCTTCTGCACCGTTGTGCCGCGGGTTCGCCTGCGGGCTCCTCGATCACGGACTCTTCGACCATGGCTAGACGTCGCGTCGTCATCACCGGCCTCGGCGCCGTTTCTTCGCTCGGCATGGACTTCGGCAGCACCTGGGACAACCTGCTGCGCGGGATGTCGGGGGCTGGACCGATCACCAAGTTCGACACGGCCAAGCACTCCTGCAAGTTTGCTTGCGAAGTGTGGGGCTTCGACGCGGAGAAGTACTTCCCGCGCATCGAGAGCAAACGGCTCGACCTGTTCACGATGTTCTACTTGATCGCCGCCGACGAGGCGATGAAGGCCTCGGGGCTCGATCTCGGCAAGGAAGATCGCACCCGGGCGGCGTGCATTCTCGGCACGGGCATCGGCGGCATCCACGAGATCGAGGCGAGCAAGGTGCTGCAGCGCGAGCGCGGCGCCGATCGCGTCAGCCCGTTCTTCATCCCGAAGATCATGGCCAACGCCATGGCCGGCCAAGCCGCGATCCGCTTCGGCCTGCTCGGCACCTGCTACGTGACCTCATCGGCCTGCGCCAGCGCCAGCCACGCGATCGGCTTGGCTCTGCGCACCATCCAGTGGGGTGAGGCGGACATGGTCTTGACCGGTGGCAGCGAAGCCGCGACCACCGAACTTGGCCTGGCGGGTTTCTGCTCGTTGAAGGCGGTGTCGACTCGCAACGACGATCCGAAGCGTGCTTCGCGCCCGTTCGACCGCGATCGCGATGGTTTCGTGATGGGGGAAGGTGCCGCGGCGCTGGTGCTCGAGGAGTATGAGCACGCCAAGCGTCGCGGTGCGCCGATCGTCTGCGAATTGCTCGGCTACGGTTCGACCGACGATGCCTTCCACATCACGGCACCGAACGAGGATGCGGACGGCCCGAGCCGCGCGATCCGCCAGGCCATCCAGGACGCGGGCGTCCAGCCCGAGCGGATCGGCTACGTGAACGCTCACGGCACCAGCACCCACCTCAACGACAAGATCGAAACGGCGGCGCTGAAGCGGGTGTTCGGTGACCATGCCCGCAAACTGGCGGTGTCCTCCACCAAGTCGATGGTCGGACACCTGCTGGGGGCCTCCGGTGCGATCGAGTTGGCGGTCACGGCCCGATCGCTCCAACTCGGGGCGCTGCATCCGACCATCAACTACGAGACGCCGGACCCGGACTGCGACCTCGACTACGTGCCGAACCAGGCGCGGGAGCAGCGGGTCGACTACGCGATCAGCAACTCGCTGGGTTTCGGCGGGCACAACACCTGCCTCCTGGTCGGGCGCGTCTGAGTCCCCCGCGACGCCCCGGTGGCGCGCCTCCTTGCGGTGGCAGGCGCAGTGCTCGGCCCGGTTGGCCGCGGCAGCTGCTGCGAATTGCCACCACCTTCGCCAGACGGCCCGTTGCGCTGGGCGGCTGGCTCCGCTACGCAAGTCCCTTTCCCATCCGCCCCCGCCCGCACTGCGGGCCATCGCACGAGATCCACGATGAAGAAGCAGCTCAAGGACGCCCTGCACCGTTACAAGGTCGAAGCCTTCAAGATGACGCACATGAGTGCGGAAGAGCAGAAGGAAGTGGCCCGTGAGATTCTGGAGCACAGCTCCGAGGCGTTGCAGAACGCCTACCACTTCCACTTCGACAAGAGCACCAACCCGCACCGCGTCGAGACCTTCCAGATGATCAAGACGGCGGTGTTGGAGACCCTGCTGCCGCCCGTGGTCGAGAAGATCATGAAGCGCATCACCGTGCTCGAGCACCAGAACCAGCATCTGGTCAAGTTGCTCGACGAACTGATGGAAGCGCTGTCCGACGAGTGAGGTTCCAGGATGCGCACCGTGCTGGCCGGGGATCTGGGCGGCACCAAGTGCCGCTTCGCGTTGGTGGCCGAGGACTTCACGCGCCATGAGTCGGCCCCAGTGCCGACGGTGCGCGAGCGGGCGCCGTTTCTCGGCGCATTCGACCAAGCCATCCAGGGGCTGTTGGACACCTTGCCACGGGGTTGGCAAGCGCCCTGTGCCGCTGGTTTCGGCACGGCGGGGGTGATCCCGGTCGGCGGGGCCAGCATCCATCACGCACCGAACCTGCCGCTGGACGGCTATCCGCTGGCGGAGCACGTGCGCCAACGGTTCGGCTTGCCCGCAGTGCTGCTCAACGACGGTCGGGCGAGTGCCCTCGGCGAGTACCAGCGTGGCGCGGCGGCTGGTGCCGATCCACTGCTGTGTCTGTTCTTCGGCACGGGTATCGGCATCGGCATGGTGGCGGACGGGCGGCCGCACGCCGGCGCAGACAACGCGGCGGGCGAGATCGGGCACACGATCTACCGCCCGTCTGGCCGCCGCTGCCCGTGCGGCGGCCTCGGTCACTTCGAGGCCTATTGCGGTGGACGGGCGATCGTGGAACGGGCGGCCGAGGAAGTGGCGCCCGCAGCGCCTTCCGGCGCGGCTTGGACCGTGGGGGCCGTGGCCGCCTTGGCCCGGGCTCCGGCCGAGCCCGGAGCTGCCGCGGCTGCGGCGATCCTCTCGGATGCGGCCCTGGCGGCCGCTGTGCTCACGGCGAACGTCTGCACGCTGTGGAATCCGCGCGCTTGCGTGCTCGGCGGTGGCGTGCTGCAAGGCTGGCCCGAGTTGGCCGCCCAGGTGGCGGCCTTCGTCGCGGCCGAGACCAGTGTGCCGATCCACTCGCAGCTGCGGTTCGTGCCGGCGATGGAAGGGTCGGCGGCCATCCTGTACGGCGCCGCAGCGGCCACCGGCGCGCTGTGGCATCGAGCACGCTGAGCTGGGCAGACTGCCGCCCGCGGGGGCCGATCGTCGGCTGCTGACGCTGCACCTGCACCGGGCTGCCCCCTGATCCAGGTTGCTCGTCGCGGGGGGGCGAGGCATCTGGTTCGAGGGCGACCGACCTGCGAGCTGCCGGTTGGTCGAGCGCACCATCGCGCGCGCGGCCGCGTTGCGTATGCTGCCGAGGCCCCTGGAGGGGGGCTGCATGGATGTTGCGGTTCTGGCCGGCGGGCGCTCGCCGGAGCACGAAGTTTCGTTGGCCTCGGCGGCGCAGGTCCTGCGGCACCTGGACCGCAGCCGGTGGCGCGTTTGGCCAGTTTTCCTCGACCGCTCCGGCGGCTTCTGGCCGTCCCGGCAGCCGCTCGCGGCGGACGCACCGTTCCGCCCGGGTGATGCCGAGCAGCAGCACGGCCCCCTGCGGCCAGGCGCGGCACTCGATTGGCTGCTCGACCGTGCCGGGGTGCGGGTGGTGTTCCCAGTGCTGCATGGCCCGTTCGGCGAGGACGGCACCGTGCAGGGGCTCTGCGAACTCTACGACTTGCCGTGCGTCGGCTCTGGCTGTGCTGCGTCGGCGGTGGCGATGGACAAGTTGCGCACCCGCCAGACTCTGCAAGCGGCAGGGGTGCCGTTGGCGCGGGCCTATGTGCCGCGGGAGCCGCTGCAGCGCAGCGACGCGCGCACTGCCTTCGCGGCGCTGGTGGCCGCGGTCGGCTTGCCAGCGTTCGTCAAGGTCGACGCGTCGGGCAGCACGGTCGGGGTGCAGCGCATCACCGCGGAGGCCGACTTGGCGCGGTTTCTGGCCGAGTTCCGCGGGCAGCGATTCCGCCGCTGGTTCGCCGAGGCTGCTTTGGTCGGCGAGGAGATCACCGTGCCGGTGCTCGGCAACAGCGGTGGCGAACTGCGGGCGTTGCCGCCAGTCGGCATCTATCCGCAGTGCGATGCCTGGTTCACGCACGAAGCGAAATACCGGCCCGGTGCCAGCGAAGAAGTGATTCCGCCGCGCGGGTTGTCCGCCGGCGATCTCGCCGTGGTCCAGGCCCTGGCCGTGCAGTGCCACGAGGCCTTGGTCTGCGACGGCATGTCGCGCACCGACATGATCGTCACCGCCGACGGGCCCGTGGTGCTCGAAGTGAACACGATCCCAGGCATGACCAAGACCAGCCTGCTGCCGCAGAGCGCTCTGGCCGCGGGGTTGCCGTTCCCCGCGCTGCTCGACCACCTGCTCGATCTGGCGCTGGCCGGGCGCAGCTCGGCGCCCGAACGCGAGGCCGCGGCCAGCTGATCGTGTTCGCATCTTTGCACAGCCAGACGCAGGGGGGCGACGCGCCAAGTGGGAGCGCGCCGTGGGCCTGGATCTGGGATCTGGCCGCGACTCCGGGCGTGGTCGAGCTGTTGCTGGCCGGCTTGTTGCTCGGCATCGGTGCCTTGCTGGCGTTCCGGTTCGGGGGGCTGGTGCGTGGCGTGCGGCGGCGCCGGGCCATCCGCGACTACCTGCTCGGCGTCGAGCAGGCATTGGCCAAGGATCTGGCCGCCGCGCGGCGCAGGCTCGAGCAGGTGGTCGCAGAGGATCCGGAGAACCACTACGCACGTCTACTGCTCGGCCAGGTGCTCGGTGAACTCGGTGAGCCGGAGCAGGCCCATCGCCAGCATCACTATTTGCACGGTGCGTTCGAGGTCGACAGTCCGCACAACGAACTGCTGCTGGCCCAGAGTCTGCTCGGCGCCGGTTTCGCCGCCGAAGCCGCCGGGGTGGCCGAACGCGCCGCGCAGCGCTTGCCGGCGCCCGCCAAGGCGCTGGAGCTGCTCTACCGAGCCCAGCTGCAGGCCGGTTCCCTGGCGGCTGCGACGGCGACCGGGCAGCGCCTTCTGTCGCACGTGGGGCGCAGTGGCGCCGCAGCCCTGCGGCAGGAAGTTGCCGCCACGGCTGCCGTGGCCGGTCTCGCGCAACTCGACCAGGGTGTGGTGGCCATGGCGCGCGAATGCGCCGCCACCGCGCGGCGGCTCGACGCGAACGCGCCAGGCCTGGGTCTGCTCACCGCGCGTCTCGCGGCGCACGGACATGGTTTGCCGACCGCCGTGCAGCAGGTGCTGGCGGCCTCCGCAGGCGCGCTGGTGGCGGCCACGCCGCCGGCCCCGGCCTCGTCCGCCGCGGCGCTGCCCGAGCGGCGCTCCGACGGCGCACCGGCGCTGCCGGTGGCGACCTTTGCCGGCTTGCTGCCGGCGGCGCGCTACCGCTGCCGGCGCTGCATGCGCCCGTTCGAACAGGAGCTCCGGCAGTGCCCGCGCTGTGGCGCCCTGGACAGCGCCGAGCCGGTCGAGGCTGCGCTCGGGGCGCCACTCGGCTCCGCGCTGCAGGCCATGGATGCCATCGACGCCAATCCGGCGCACATCCGGCGCCGGATCGCCGACGCGGTGGCCGGGGAGCCGGCGGCAACGCGCGAACTGGTCGCGCTCGGCGCGCGGGCCGTGCCCGAACTGCTGGCCGTGGCCGGCGACCGCGATTCGGTGGCTCTGCCCGTGGTGCTGGCGCTGCTCGAAGCGATGGGACCGGCGGTCCTGCCCGAGGTGTTCGCCGCGTTGCGCCTGAGGGTCGAAGGGCGCCTCCTGCCGTTCGGTGGCACGGCTGCGACCGAGGTGGTGAGCCGGCTCACGCAGCGCTTCGGTCGCGCCGCTCTGCCGCACATGGCCGGCCTGCTGCCTACTGCCCAGGCCGAAGAGCGCAAGATCCTGATCGACTACTTCCTCGGCCTCGCCGATGCCGCGGCGTTCCAGCAGGTGCTCGAGCGGTTCCCGCCGCTCGAGATCGTGCACCGCTGCAACCGCCTCGAGGCCGCTGCGCTGCAACGCTTCCTGCAGGCGCTGCCTGCCGAGAACTTCGTCGTCGCCACCTTGCTGCGCGAGCCGGGCTTTCGCCGCGAGGCCGAAGTGTTGGCGGCGATCCCCGGTGCCAACGACCCGCAGGGGCTCGAGCGCCTGTTGCAGCAGCGCGGGCCAACCCGCGAACTGGTTCGCACCCTGCTCGACGCGTTGGGCGACGCGACCCAGGCGCCGGCGGCTGGCCGCCTGCTGCGCCACTTCGGCATGGCGGCCTTGGACCACGTGCTCGCCGATTTCAGCGACTTCGACCGCCCCGAGGCCGAACGGCAACGGCTGGGCGAGGTGCTGGTCGCCTGTGGCGCGCCGGCCGTGGCCCGCATCGTCGACAACTTCGGTGCCGAGTCTTCGGCGCTCGACGACGCTCTGCGCGCCGTGCTCGAGGCGATCGGACCCAGTGCGGTGGCTGCTCTGCGCGCTGGCTATGCGGAGCGCGGTTGGCTCGAACGCCTGAAGACGGTGCTCGGTTCACGTTGCACCAACCGGCGGGTGCAGATCGTGCGTGCGCTCGCCGCGATCCCCGGGCCGGAGGCCACTGCGGCGCTCGCGGCCCTGCTCGAAGCCGAGCGCGACGACAATCTGCGGCTGCACTTGGAGCACGCTTGCCACGCGCGGCGTGCGGGAGGCGACCATGGCTGACCGCGGCCTCGGCGATTGGGTGTGGCGCGGCCTGCTGGCCCCGGTGCGGGCCCTGTTGCCGAAGAACCCCTGGCTGCGTTGGGCGATCTACCTGCTGCCCGTGCTGGTGGTGCTGTGGTTGCTCGGGCCAGCGCTGCACGCCGTGGTCGAGTTGCTGCGCTTGTTGGTGGCCTTGTTCGAGCCCCTGCTGCAGAGCACGCTCGGCCGTAGCCTGCTGCTTCTGGCCGTGTTCGCTGCCGGTGGTCTGGGTGCCTACGGGCTGCTGCGGCACCGCGTGCGCGACTTGCGCGGCGAAGCCGTGGTCGGCCGGCACCTGCGCGCGGTCGGGGCTCTGGTCGGCAGCAACCGCCGCCGCAGCCGCGACGGCTTCCGCCGCGTGGCGCGCTACCGCGGCCCGCTGCCCTCGGGTCTCGAATGGCTGCCGGCCGCCGCGAACCTGGCGCTGGCGCGACTCGAACTCGAAGCGGCCCGGCCCGCTGCGGCCTTGGCCTGCCTGCTGCGCGTCGTCGAACGCGACCTGCCGCCCGAGCTGGTGCGTTCGCTCTGCCAGCTGCGCCTCACCGCCGAGCTGCAGCAGGGTGCGTTGTTGCCGGCGGCGCTGCTGGCCGAGGCCGAAGCCGCCGTGGCGCGCTTTCCCGACGATGCGGTGCTGCTCGGGACCCTGCGCGACCTGCGCCAGCAGGCCGGGGATCCAGACGGTGCGCTCGAGGCCCACGCCCGCTTGGCGACGGCGGTGGCGCCGTTGCACGCGCCGCTCGAGCAGCAACACCTCGCCACCCGCATCGAGTCGATGGCCCGCCAAGCGCTCGCTGCGGGCGACCACGAGCGGGCGCGCCAACTGGCCAAACGCCTCGCCAAACTGCTGCCGGACGGCAACGCCGCAGGGCTGTTGCTCGGCGATCTGCATCGCAGCACGGGGGACTTGCCCAAAGCGCTGCAGGCCTACGGCCGCACCCGTTCGGCCGCCGGGCTCGAGCGCATGGCCGAGCTGCTGGCCGCGCATCCCGGATGCGTCGAGCCCCGGCAGTTGCTCGAATGGTGCCCTCTGCAGGGCACTCTGCTGTTGGTGGCGCGCGAGTTGGCGCGCGCTGGCGAGCGCGAGCGGGCGGAACGTGCGGCGCGGCTCGCTGCTGAGCAGTTGGGCCCCACGCCCACGGTCTGCGCCGTGTTGGTCGAGGTGCTCGAGTTGCTGGGCGAGGGGGAGCAGGCCCAGCGCCTGCGCGAACGCACGGTGGCAAGGCTGCTGCAGGCCCCGCCGAGCTGAGCGCTGCGCGGTGCTGGCCGCGCGGCGAGCTGCTGCGGCCGGACGCAGCACCGGCCAGGGATGCTTCCCGGCGGCGATCCGGCCGGGCGATGGCCGTGAGGATCCGTGCTCGTCCGGCCACCGCCGGCTAGATTGGCCGGACCATGGACCCGTGGCAGTTCGGTGTGTTTTTCGGCGCCCTGTTGCTGGGCTATGTGTTGGTGCATCTCCGCCTCGTGCGCTGTGAGGCGCACCTGCACGAACTGGCCGGCATCCGGTCCCTCGACGACCGCTTGCGCCGGCTCGACGAGCGGCTCGCCGGCCTCGGGGAGAGCTCGGGGCGCCTCCGGCTCGATCGCGTCGAGGCTTTGCTCGAGCGACTGCACGAGGACCTCGAAGACCTGACCGAGGCCACGGCGTCGGTGCGCAGCGCCGTCGTGCAGATCCCGCCGCCGACGACGATCGAACTGCCGCCGCCGGCAGCGATCGCAGTGCCCGTGCCGCCGCCGCCTGCGCCGCCCACGGAGTCGTGGTCGCAGCGGGTCTGTGCGGCGGTCGACACGCGCTTGCAGCAGCTCGGCTACTCGCGGATCCAGATCCTCGACTCGTTGGCGGCAGAGGACCCCGGCCAGGATCTCGAGTTGCGCGTGGAAGCAGAGCGACACGGCATGCCCAGCAAGGGGCGGGTGTTGGTGCGCAACGGGCGGGTGCTGGAGGTGGCTCTGCAGTCGGTTGCGGCGATGTTCCCGTGACCGCCGCGTCGGTTGCTCCCATCGGCCCCGAGCCCGTGCTGCAGATCCGCGCTGCGGTGGTGCCCGGGCGGACCGAAGTGACCGTCGGCGGCGCCCCCCCGGGCGAACCGGTGCTGTTGCTGTTCGGTCGGCAGGCGGGCCGCACCACGTTGCCCGGCGGAGCGGTCGTCGACTTGGTTCCCGAAGTGGTCGGCGGCCAGACGCCGGCGGATGCGCTCGGCAACGCCACGTTCGAAGTCGGCTTCCCGCCGGGCCGGGCTCCTGGCGAGACGTTCTTCGCCCAAGCGGTGTCCAGCCGTGTGTCCACGGCCACCGGCCCGGCGCTGCCCGCGGTGTCGGCCTGTTGCCCCCTGCGCATTCCGGCGCCCGCCGACGCGGTGGATGTCTACCTGCTGTTCGGGCAGAGCAACGCCGAAGGCTACGCCGCCATCACGGGACTGCCGGCGGCCCTGCGCGCGCCGCTGCCCGGCGGCCGGATCTGGAACCCGCGCGTCGGTCGGTGGCAGGCGGTGCATGCAGGCGTCAACAACACGACCGCCGCCTTGCCGAGGTCGTGTGGGCCCGAACTGACCCTGTTGGATCGCCTCGCGGGTGCTGGGGCAGCCGTGTATCTGCTGAAGTGTGCGGTGGGGCAGACCTCGCTCGGGCCCAATCCAGGCCCTTGGAACGAGTGGGGGCCCGGAGCCGGGGAGCTCTACGCGCTGCTGCTGCAGCAACTCGACGCGGGGCTCGCTGCGCTGCGTGGCGATCGGCTTGCCCCCAGAGTGCGCGGCATCTGCATGATGCAGGGGGAGAGCGATGCGCTCTCCGCAGCCGCTGCGGCCGGGTATGGCCCGCGGCTGCAGACCTTGCTCGACCGGCTGCGTGCGGACCTCAGGGCGCGGCACGTTGCCTTCGTCGCCGACACGCCATTCGTGGTGGGCCTGGTGGACGCGGGGTTGCCGGCAGCCGTGTTTCCCGGAACCGCTGCCGTGCGGGCCGCCCAGTGCGCCGTGGTCGATGCTTCCCCCCGCTGTGATGGGATCGAGACCACCGGCATGCCACGGCAAGCGGATCAGGTGCACCTCGACACGGCCGGCGTGATGCAGCTGGGCGCGGCCTTCGCGGCCGCGCTGCGGCAGCTCGGCGCCTGACGCGGCGCCAGCGGTCACGTGCCCGCGGCTCGACGTTCGCCCGGCGCGTGGTCGCTCGGGTGTTAAGGAGCAGGGAGGTGGCGCGCGAAGTCGTCCGGCCACGGCGCCGTGAACGACACCAGGGTTTGGCGGTTCGGGTCGCAGAACTCGATCCGGTGGGCGTGCAGCAGTTGCCGCTGCGGTCCTGCGGCCACGGTCTGCCGAGCGTCTCCGGTGGCCTTGGCGCGCGCCACGAAGTCGAGATACTCCGCGTCGCTGCGGCCGTACAGCTTGTCGCCGAGCAGCGGATGGCCAGCGTGCTCGAGGTGGACGCGGATCTGGTGCGTGCGGCCCGTCGTCGGTGTGCAGCACAGCAGGGAACGTGTGGCGTCCGCAGCCAGCACTCGGCAGTGGGTCGTGGCGGGCCGTGGCTCGATGGCGTCGGCCGCGGCACTGCGCCGCACGCTGACCTTGCTGGTGCGGCTGCGGCCGATCGGCGCGTCCACCGTGAAGTCCGCGCCGACCCGGCCGTGCACGATCGCCACGTAGCGTTTCGCCACGGTGCCGCGCGCGAACTGGTGGGCCAAAGCGGTCCGCCCCGCGGGCGTGCGCGCCACCACGCAAACGCCGCTGGTTTCGCGGTCGAGCCGATGCACCAGGGTCGCTTCGGGCAGTGGGCCACAGCGCAGCAGGTGGATCAGGGTGTTCTGCACGAACGGTCCATCGGCGTGCATCGGCAGATGGGCTGGCTTGGCGAGCACGGCATAGTCCGTCGCGGTGGCCAGGATCTGGTAGTTGCTGTCGACCCAGGGTTCCCTACCGGCTTGGCGGTAGGTGATCCGGGCGCCACTGCGGAGCTTCTGGTCGGGCCGCGCCGCCCGTTCGTCCACGGTCACGGCGCCGACCAGGATCGCCTGTTGCCAGCCGCTCCGATCCAGGTAGCGGAACCTCGCTGCCAAGTAGTCGAGCAGGGCTCGGCCGGCCGCCGAGCGCGGCACCACGGAGGTCAGGATGCGCTGGTTGGCCGGGGCGAGGTCGGACATGCCGTCCATGCGAGCAGGCGAGGCCCGAGCGCGCTGCTGCCAGTTGGTGAAATGCGCGCGCTCATGCGCCGCGCTTCAGGCGGTCGGTTCGACCAGCTTGCGCCGCCGGCGCAGGGCGGCACCGGCCAGCCCAGCGAGTCCGGTGCCGACCAGCAACAGGGTGCCGGGCTCGGGAACCGGCGAGCCACCGCCGCCCTCTGGGCCGGAGTTCGGGCCGCCGCCGGCCTCGCCTTCGCCGCCAGAACCGCCAGACCCAGCCGTGCCGCCGCCACCCGTGGTACCACCGGTGCCGGGGGAACCGCCACTGCCCGTGCCGGAAGTGCCACCGCCGGAACCGCCGGTTTCGCTGCCCGCGGTCTCCTCGGTGGTGCAACCTGGCTCGATCACGCGCGGATCCGGCGTGTTGATCGGCGGTTTCGGTCCGCGGTCCGACGGGGCTTGGGGGCCCGAGTGGTCGGCGCAGGCCGCGAAACCGAAGGCCAACAGCAAGGAGGACAGCAGGAGGTTGCGCATGGGATCAGGGGGCTGTTCGGTCGCCCGAGGAGCTATCGCAATCGGCATGCCGCCAACTGCGCTTGAACCAGAGTACCCCACG
>JAEUHP010000109.1 GCA_016795295.1 Planctomycetota bacterium
TCGATGTCGTGGTCGCCTTCGACCAGGCGGATGTTGCGCACCTTGGTGCCGACCTTGACCACCAGCGAGCTGCCGCGCACCTTGAGGTCTTTGACCACCGTCACGGTGTCGCCGTCCTGCAGCACGTTGCCGTTGCTGTCGCGCACCAACTTGGCCTCGGCCGCCGCCGCCGCCGCGGCCGCGGTCTCGGCCACGGTCCATTCGTGGGCACACTCCGGGCAGACCAACAACCCGCGGTCCGCGTAGGTGTAGCTCGACTGGCACTGCGGACAGTTCGGCAGTTCGCTCATGCTGGGAGCATGGCAGCTGTGGCGACGAGTTTCCGCCCCCATGCCGCTCCAGTTCGCAGCCAATCCCACTGGCAAGCCCTCAGGGGCCCGCATGGACCCAAGCCTTGGACGGCCATCCGTAGACGGCGCCGCCCACTTCGAACCTCGAGCGCCCCCTGGGCACGAACTCGGACCCGGCTCGCTCTGCTCCCCCTTGCTTTCTCAATGCATTTCTGCTAATTCATACTTCGGACCTGTCCATGCCCCGTCGTTCGCCCAAACCCAGCCGCATCCAGCAGGCCGAACTGCCGTTCCGCCAACGCGGCGGTGCGCGCCCCGGTGCCGGCCGCAAGCCGAAGGGTCTGCTGCCCGGCGTGGCGCACACCCCCCGCGCCAATCTGCCGGCACGGCATCCCGTGCACGTGACGGTGAAGCTGCGCCAAGGCCTGCCCAAGCTGCGCCAGCCGCGCGAACGCGCGCTGCTGCTCGCCGCCTTCGCCAAAGCCAAACAGCGCGCAGGCCGCACCGGCAAGACGTTCCGACTCACCCACTTCGCGATTCTGAACGACCACCTGCACCTGATCGCCGAAGCCCAAGACCGGCAAGCCCTCGCCCGTGCCGTACAGGGGCTGCTGATCCGCATCGCGCGCGCGCTCAACAAGCTCTGGCAGCGCCACGGCAGCCTGTTCGTGGACCGTTACCACGACCGCGCGCTGACCACGCCGCGCGCAGTGCGCAATGCGCTGTGTTACGTGCTCGCCAACGGCAAGAAGCACGCTGCCGAAGGGCGGGCAGTGACAGTACCTCAGGCGATCGACGTCTACACCTCGGCGCCATGGTTCGACGGCTTCGTCGAACGCATCACAGTGCGCGGCATCGCGGGCTTGCCACTTCCGGTGGCAACCCCGCGCACCTGGTTGCTCACCATCGGCTGGCGCCGCCGCGGCCTGCTGTCCGTGCACGAACTGCCGGCGACCGCCTGAACGGCGAGACGGGAGCAGCGCCCCTGGGCCGTTCGGCGGTTGCCGGCCAACACCCCGCCCCTACCCTGCCCCACCATGAACTGGCAACTGCTCGCTTCCGTGTTCGGCAGCGTGTTCGTCGCGGAACTCGGCGACAAGACGCAACTCGCCACCATGCTGTTCGCCGCCAAGGGCGAAGCCTCGAAGTGGCAGATCTTCGCCGCCGCGTCCGCAGCCCTGGTGGTCTCGACCGCGCTCGGCGTGCTCGCCGGGCACTACGTGGGCGCGCTGCTCAACCCGAGGCACCTCCAATACGCAGCCGGCATCGGCTTCGTCGCCATCGGCCTCTGGACCCTCGCGCGCGCCTGACCGGAGCCACCACGGCGCAATGCCGCGCCCCGCACGAACCCGCCCTCACACCGCCAGCGGCCCGACCTGCCGTTCGGCCGCGGCCACCAAATCACCCTCGGCGACCAGCCGTTCCGCCGCCGCCAGATCCGGCGCCAAGAACCGGTCGCGCTCGAGCGCCGGCACCACCTTGCGCAGCGCGCGATACGCCGCCTGCACGCCGCGCCCCGGCCGCAGCTTTGCCCCCAGATCCAACCCCTGCGCCGCCGCCAGGAACTCGATGCCGAGCACCTTGGTGGTGTTCTCGGCCACCTGCACCGCGTGCCGCGCCGCCGTGGTTCCCATCGACACATGGTCCTCGCGATTCGCCGAAGTCGGAATCGTGTCGACGCTCGACGGATGCGCCAACGTTTTGTTCTCGCTGGCCAGCGACGCCGCCACCACCTGCGCGATCATGAACCCGCTCTCGAGCCCCGGATGGCGTGCCAGGAACGGCGACAGACCCGAGATGTCCGGATTCACCAACTGCTCGATGCGGCGTTCGCTGATGTTGGCCAGCGTGGCCAGCGCGATCGCCAGATAGTCCATGGCCTGGCTCACCGGCTGGCCGTGGAAATTGCCGCCGCTCAGCACACTGCCATCGCCGAACACCAGCGGGTTGTCGGTGACCGCATTGGCCTCGGTGACCACCACGTCGAGTGCGTAGCGGATGCCGTCCTTGCTGGTGCCGTGCACCTGCGGCGCACAGCGCAGCGAGTACGGATCCTGCACCTTGCCGCAGTCCTTGTGCGAAGGCAGGATCGCGCTGCCCGCCAGCAGAGCACGCAAGTTCGCCGCCGTGGCCTGCTGGCCCGGATGCGGCCGCAGTTCGTGGATGCGCGCATCGAACGCGGTGGCGGTGCCGCGCAATGCTTCGAGGGTCATGGCACAGGCGAGGTCGGCAGCCTTGGCCAGCAGCCGCGCCGTGGCCACGGCATGGCAACCGATCGCCGTCATGATCTGGGTGCCGTTGATCAGCGCCAGGCCTTCCTTCTCGCGCAGTTCGAGCGGTGCCCGGCCCAGCTTGGCCAGTGCCGCGGCTCCCGAACGCACCGACTTGCCGTCGTGCACTTCGCCCGCGCCGATCAGCGGCAGCGCCATGTGCGACAGCGGCGCCAGGTCACCCGACGCGCCGACCGAGCCCAAGGAAGGGATCACCGGGACGTAGCCGGCGTTGAACAGGGCCAGTGCCTGTTCGAGCAGTTCGAGGCGCACGCCCGAACAGCCCAGGGCGAGGTTGTGGATGCGCAGGGCGAAGGCGAGGCGGCTGTGGTGTTGCGGCAACGGCGAACCCATGCCGGTGGCGTGGCTCAGCAGCAGGTTGCGCTGCAGCAGGGCCAGGTCCTGGTCCGGGATGCGCACGCCGGCCAGCTTGCCGAAGCCGGTGTTGATGCCATACATGGTGCGGCCGGTGGCGACGGCGCGCTCGACCACGGCACGGCTCGCGCGAACGCGCGCACGAGCGGTCTTGGCCAGCTGGATGCGCGAACTCGGCTGGCCGAGGGCGATCAGGGTGGAGAGCGGGAGGTTGGGTTCGCCGAGCAGGATCGCAGCCACGCGGCGAACCTAGTGCGGCTGCTGGGCGGCGGCAAGGCTGCAGGCGGATGGCCCCCGGCGCCGCTCCCCGGCGGCGGAGCAAAGCCCTGCTCGCTTCCGCCCTTCCCTCCCAGCACCCCGCGTGCCACAATCCAGGCGGTCGCCACCCCTCTCCCGCGCTCCATCCCGCGCCGGCTGCACCCCGCAACGGGTGCTGGCCAGAGTTCGCTGTTCCCCATGAAGCCAACGACCCTCCTCTGGTGCGCCGCCGTCGTGGCCGCCTGCGCCAGCGTCCCGTCCCCGAGCCTCGAGTCCGAAGCCCGCTTGGTGCAAGCCAAGAGCCTGCTGGCCTCCGACCCGCACCAGGCCTTGGCCATCACCGACGAACTGCTCAAGCAGGCCCCGCGTTGGCGCGACGCCCGGCTGTGCGCCGCGGACGGCTCGCAGCGCCTCGCCGCCAGCGCCAAGGACAGCCGACGCCCGATGCTGCTGCAGGAGGCGGTGGCCAACCTCGAAGTGGTGGTCGCCGATGCCCCGCCGCGCGACGTGCCGGAGGTCTGGCGCGATCTGGCGCAATGTCGCTTCGACCTCGGCTCGTTCGAAGCTGCGGCCGACGCCGCGCGCACCGCGCTGGAGGGGTTCGCCGCCCGCGGCACCGCCGCCAGCCGGCGCGATGCCGCCGCGGTCGTGCTGCTGGCCGCTCGCGCCGACCTGCGCGTGATGGCCGAACGGCGCCAGGCCGAACTGCAGACGCTCGCCCCCGACCGCCGCGGCTACGTGGTGCCCAAGGCCGCCACCGCCAACTTGGCGCAGCGCATCGTCAGTGAGTTCGACAGCGCCCGCCGCGAGTTCCCGGCCGAGGCGTGCACCGGCATCGCCGAGGTGTGGGCCTGGCTCGGCCAGGACCGCGCCATGGTCGACGAGTACGAACGCGGCATTCGCAGCGCGCCGACCAGCGGGGCGATCCACGAAGCCTACCTGGCGCGCCTGTGCGAACTCGGCCAGCAGGACGCGCTGGTCGGCGCCTATGCGACGTTCGTGCGCGAACAGCCCACGGTGCCGCTGCTGCGCTGGTACCAAGGCCGCGCTCAGTTCGCCAAGGCCGACCAGCTGCGCGCACTCGGCAGCTTCGGCCCCGCCGTCACGGCCTACCAGGCCACCAAGGCCGTGTTCGCCGAGTACGGCGCCATGGTCCCCGCGCACCTCGAGGATGCCCGCGCTTGGGTGGCGCTGTGCGAACTGTCCAGCGCCCGCACCGCCGTGGAGCAAGGCGACTACAGTGGTGCGCGAGCCTTCTTGTTCGCGGCCGACACGGCTTCGCCGCGCGCCACCGCCTACGACGGCGACCGGCCGGCGCTGACCGACAGCTTCGGCAGCCACTACACCGGCGTGGTGTTCGCGTTGAACCGGGCGCTCGCCGAGAGCGGCGTCGACGGCGTGGCCAAGGCGCTGGAGTTCAACGAAGCGGTGCTGCAGCGCCATCCCGACCGCTGGGGCTTCGTCTACAACAACGCGGCCCTGCCGGCGCGCGACCTCGGCGTGCGCTACGCCGACGAAGGCAAACAGGCGGCGGCCCGGGAGCTGTGGGAACGCAGTTACCGCTACTACGAGAAGGCGGCGGCACTGTCGCCCGACGACGCGCGCATCCAGAACGACTGCGGCCTGATGCTGATCTACCACCTGCACCGCGACTTCGGGCGCGCCGAGGCGCTGTTCGTGAAGGCGATCGAGATCGGCACCCGGCAGCTCGAGGCCCTGCCCGGCGACACCGCGGCGCGCGACCGCGAACTGCTCGAAGAGGCCGTCGGCGATGCGTGGCAGAACCGCGCCGTGCTGGCGCGCAACCACCTGCACAAGCCGTTCGCCGAGTACCGCGCCTTCTGCACCGAGGCCGTGCGCTACTACCCCTACGAACGGCGTACCGCCGCGGCCCTGCTGCGCAGCGAAGGCCGCGACGACGGCGAGTCGGCGGCGGTGACCTTGGTTCTGCAGGGCACGGCCGCGGAGGCGCTGGCCAAGATCAAGGCCGCCGTCGACCAGAAGGCCGCCGACGGCGAATTCGACGACGCGCTGGGCCTGCTCGACGGCATCGCCAAGGAATGCGAGAGCCATGCGCCGTTCCACGCCCTGCGCGGCGAGCTGACCCTGAAGTTGGCCAACAAGAACCGCGAACTGCGCCGACGCGGCGTCGACCTGCTGTTCCAGGACGGCGTGGCCGCCTTGGAGCGGGCCGTGTCGCTGGACGGTGAGCCGATCCTGCCCCGCCAACTGCTGGCGCAGGCGCTCTACGACACCAACAAACTCGACGCCGCGGTCGGCGCGGCCTCGTCGCTGCTGCTGCACCTGCAGTCGAAGGGTGGCGGCAAGCCCGAGGAGCAGTTGGCCGCCCACACGGTGCGCGCCAACGCCGCGGGGCGCAGCTACGCAGCCGCGCGCAACGACGGCAAGGACAACCCCGAACTGCTGACCGCGGCGCGCACTTCGTTCCGCGCACTCGAAGCGGCGGGCAAGCTCGACGCGGCGCTGGCAGCGCTGTGGTCCACGACCGAGCAGTGGGCCAAGGCACCGGCCGAAGCGGTGGCGATCTACGTGCGGGCCCTGAAGCGCACGCCCGACGACCAGGCCCTGCTCGGCACCCTGCTCGACACTGCCGCCAACGTGGGCCAGCTGCCCCTGGCGATCGAGGCCCTCGGCGCCCGCGACGACGCCACGTCGCGCTGGTACCTCGGCAAGGCGCACTACCTGCAGGCCGCCGCCCTGCGCGAAGGCGGCAAGGTGCCCGAAGCACAGCAGGAGCTCGACCGCGCCAAACAGCGTTTCACCGAGTCGATGCAGAAGAACACCGACTACCGCGACAGCTGTGAGCAGTGGCTCGCCATGGTGCTCGGCAAGAAGGGCAACATCGCCTTCCGCAGCGACGACTTGGCCAACGCCGAACAATGGCTGCTCGAGTCGGTGCGCCTGCGCCCGGGCTCGGTCGGCGAAGACCTGGGTCTCGCCGAGACCACCAAGCTCGGCCTGATGCAGGTCGCCGACAAGCACTACAAGAAGCGGGATCTGGCCAAGGTCGAAGCGATCTACCGCGCCGCCTCCGACGCGGCCCAGAACGACCTCGACCTGCTCAACAATTCTGGCCTGTTCGCGCGCGATTACGGCAACCAGCTCGAACGCAGCGG
Organism: Planctomycetota bacterium; assembly: GCA_016795295.1. Lineage (GTDB taxonomy): Bacteria > Planctomycetota > UBA1135 > UBA1135 > UBA2386 > JAEUHP01. The sequence goes on from JAEUHP010000109.1 coordinate 6,331, forward strand.
CAAGACCAAGGAAGCGCTGGGCATGTACGAGCAGAGCTACAAGGCCTACCGCCGCGCCTGCGAACTCGACCCGAACAACGTGCGCCTGCGCAACGACTGCGCGCTGATCGCGATCTACCACCTGGACCGCGATTGGCCGCAGAGCAAGGAGCTGCTCGACGGCGCCATCAAGCAGGGCTCGGATCGTTTGCGCGACGAGCCGCCGAGCGACGTGCAGGAGAAGCAGAACCTCGACGAGGCGGTGGGCGACTGTTACGAGAACCTCGCACTTTGGCACCTGCGCCACAGCAAGGACTACGAAGCCGCCAAGCAGGCCGCCCAGCAGAGCATGGCCCACTACCCGGGCCAACGCCGAATCGGCGCGCAGCGGCATTTGCAGGAAGCGGAACGCTTGTTGAAGAGCAAGTGACATGCGCGCTGCTCGCCTGGCTCCCGCCCTCCTGACCGTCCTGCTGGCCGCCTGCGGCACCGCGCAGGCACCGCCGCCGACGCCACCGGCCCAGGGCAACACCCTGGCGCTGCGCGAACGCGCCTTCGGCGCCGAGAACCAGGGGCGCTTCCGCGAGGCGGCGGATGCGTTCCTGGAACTGGTCACCGCCGAGCCCAACCGCGTCGAATGGACGGTTGCCGCCGGCCGCTGCCTCGGCCGTTCGGGCCGCTACCGCGACGCCATCGACCTGCTCGACGGCGCCCAGCAGCGCTTTCCGGGCGTGATCGACGTGCCCGCCATGCTGGCGCGCACCTACCTGCTGCAGGGTGAACTCGATCCTGGCGTCGGCGACCGCCGCGGCCTCTGGCTGCGCGCCGCCGAACTGGCCGAGGGCGTGCTGCGCCTCGAGCCCAAACACGAAGACAGCCGCCTGATCCTCTGCCAGGCGCTCTACCAGCTGGGCGACTTCGCTGGAGCCCAAGCGCAGGCCGAACAGGCAGTCCAGCAGCACCCGCAACGCCCCGGCGCCTACATCCTGCTCGGCCGGGTGCACCTCGACCACTGCCGCGCCCTGCACCAGGGGCTCGCCGCCACGGACCTGAAGGAGCAGGCGCGCGCCGACCTGGTCGGCCGCCTCGAAGAAAACCGCCGGGCGGCCACCACTGCGTTCCAGAAAGCTGCCAACCTCGACCCGAGCCGGGCCCACCCCCACGTGCTGCTGGCCCAGTTGGCCCAGCTCGACGGCCGCGACCGCCAGGCCGCCGAGCACCTGCTGGCCGCCCTCGCCATCGAGCCCGAAGGGGTCGCCGACCAGGCACCGATCGATGCGGCGTTCGCCCCGGAAGCACGCGCCAAAGCCTATGCGGACGCGCTGCAGGCCTATGCCGCCCGCCCGGGCGCCACGCCGAAGAAGCAGGCGGTGCTGTGCTTCCACCGTGGACGCGCGCTCTACCAAGGCGGTCTCTGGCAAGCCGGCTACGACGCCTTCGCGCAGGCCCTGGTGCTCGACCCCACCGCCACCAACAACCACTACTACGCGCTGTTCTGCGCGTTCCACCTCGAACGGCTGGAACTGGCCGAGCAGCACGCCGCGGCGTTCGCCGCGGTCTCGGCGCCGGCCTTCGCCGCGATCGTGCAGAAGCTGGCCGAGGCACCGCGGGTCGAAGCGACGGCGCTGCTGCAATACCTCGCCGACCGCGCCTACCGCGGCGGGCGCCTGCCCGCCGCGCGCGACCTGCTGCACACGGTGGCGGTGCTGCTCGACACGGCCGATGCCTGGAACAACTGCGCTCTGGCCTGCCGCGACACCGGGCAGTTCGAGCGGGCGCTCGATGCCTACCGGGCCGCCTTGGCGCAGGAGCCGGAGTCGCCGCAGTTGCTGAACGACTATGCGGTGGTGCTGCACCGCCACGTGGCGAACGAAGCGAACTTGGCGCGGGCGCGCGGGCTCTACGAGCGCGCGATTGCGCTGGCCGACCTGCAGTTGAAGGATCCGGCGCTGCCGGCCGCGGTGCGAGCCCGCACCGAGCAGGCGCGGCAGGACGCGCGCCAGAACTTGGCGGATCTGCCGCGCTGAGACAAGCCCGCGCTGAGACAAGACAGCCGTTTGAAGCAGAACGGCCGATCCCGCGTTCAGAACGCCGGCGCCCCCGGCCCACTCTCCGGCAGCAACCGCCGGCCCAGATTGCCGTAGTTGCGGTAGGCCGTCGCGTCCGGCGAACCCGCCGCGTACCACCACAACAACCCGCTCGGCACGTCCCGCGGCAACGCCAAGATCGAACTCGACACCGTCCCGTACGCCCCCCCCACCTTGCACACCGCGTGGCGCCCCGGCCCACCGGGATCCCGCAGCACCTGCGCCAGGTGCTGGAACCGCACCGCGGCCGCCAATCCCGGCGCCGCCGCCGCCAGAAGCCCCGGCACTTCGAGTTCGCCCGGCCCGTGCTCGTTGGTGACCACCAACATCGGCAACGACCAGTCCCGCACCTCCAGCACCGCACGCCGATGCCGCAGCACCACCACCCGCTCGGCCGAGGCGAGCACCAACTGGAACCCGCCGTAGGGCGCTGCGGCCACCGCGGCGCGCACCCGGTCGATCGCAGTGGCCCAATCCGGCGCATCGAGCGCCAGGTGCGGCAGATGCCCGCGCGAGGGCGCCCCCGGGCTCGCGGGCTCCCCCGCCAGGTTGGTGATGCCTGCACAACGGCCCGCGGCGTCGATCGCGAGCCAGGTACCACCGGCCAGCTTGTCGCGCGGCGACAGCACCCGCAGCCGCTGCCCTTCCCACACCCCGGGCGGCGCCGCCGGCCGGTCGCGGCGCTCGTCGCGATTGCCGGCGATCCACAGGGGCGCGTCGCGGTCGAGGCCGCGCAGGACGATCAGGATGCACATGGTGCGCCCGAGGCCAGGGCGAGGGGGGCAGTGTAGGCCCACAGCGGCCGTTCGCGCAAATGCACAGGGAATGCGGCCCGTGCCTCAAGGTGGTGCGGCGCCGTCTGGCAACGGGGGGCGCGGCGGGTGGTCGTGGTGGGCGGGCGAACGCCGCAACCACAGCATGCCGAGCCCCGCCAACACACACAGCATCCCAGCCGCGACGAACGCATGGCGGAACTCCACCACCCCGGGCCGACCGAGGGCCGCCACCAGACTGCCGAGCTGCGGCCCGAGGCCGAAGCCGAGCTGCATGCAGCTCTGCACCAGCGAGAACGCCAGCGTGCGCAGCGCATCGTCGACGCGTTTGCTCGCCGCCGCGTAGGCCAGCGTCATCGAGCCGGCCATCAGGCAGGCGGCGAGGGCGCGCAGCACAAGGAACTGGTCGATGCCTGCCGTCCATGCGGTCGCGGTGAGCACTGCGCCGAGCGACAAGCCGAGCCAGGCGAGGCAGCGCAGCGGGCCGAAACGATCGGCCAGCCGCCCCCACCAGGGCGTGAACACCCACTGCGCCACCGCGAGCACCGCGAAGGCCCCGCCGATGGTCAGTTCGAGCGCCAGTTCGGGACGCAACTGCAGTGGCGCGAGCCAGCGCGGCGCGCCGAGTTCGCGCACGAACAGCGCCAGCAGCGGTTCGAGCATGTTCTGGCCCAGGCGCAGCAGCAACACCAGGAGCAAGAGGCCGGCGAAGATGCGCCGGGACAGCAGCGCGCGCATGCCCGCGCCGAACGCTCCGGCGAACGACGCGCCGTCGCTGGGCCGCACCGGCGGCTCCTCGTCGGCACTCCGGTGCAACCGGAAGGCGGCCCAGGCGGTGAGCACACTGGTGACCCAGAACAGCGCCGCGCGGCCCCACAGGTCGGCGACCGCCGCCCCGAGCAACGGCCCGAGGAAGCTGCCGGCAGCCATCGCCACTTGCATGCGCGCGATCACCAACCCGTGCAGTTCGCGCGGCGCCTGCTGCGACACCAGGGCCATCGCCGGCGCCACGTAGCCGGCCAGCGCACCCTGCACGATGCGCATGACCAGCAGGAGCCACGGCGTCGGCAGGAACGGCATCACCGCGGTGGTCGCGGCGATCGCCAGGTTGGCGCGGATCGCCATCGGCTTCTTGCCGACGCGGTCGCCGAGCGTCCCCCACAACGGGCCGCACAGCGCCGCGGCGAGCGGGGCAGCGCCGTAGACGATCGAACCCCAGAGGGCGACCTGCTGTGGGTCGTCGATGCCGTAGCGTTCGCCGACGTAGAGCGCCAAGGTCGGCAGGAACGCCATCAAGCCCATCGAGGTGGCGAACAGGCTCGGCCAGACCGCGTGGAAAGTGCGCCGCCAGGGTTCCAAGCGCGCGCTTCTACCCGAAACGGGACGCCGCGGCACCGCTGTGCTGGAACGACGGCCGAGTCGCGAACGCGCTCAGCGGGGGCGGAAGCGCAGGATCAGACGCACCGGGGCCGGCTCCCCCGCGGCAGCAGCGTGCGCGCCGCCGGCGGCCGGGGCCCCAGGAAACAACACGCTCGTGACCACCGGCGCATCCGCAGAAGCCGCAGCCCCCGAAGCCGGAGGTCGGCCGGGTTCGGCGTTGGGCCAACGCGGCACGCCCCCGGCAAAGCCGGCCAACTGGCTGGCATCGGGAGCCGACTCCTCGCCGTTCTGCAGCGCATGGCCGTGCGCCGCGGCGAAGCGCGTCAATTCGCGCACCAACGCCTGGATGGCCGTCGGCGAACCCTCGGCGAGCCAAACCCGGTCCGCTCCGGCTTGGGTGTCCGGCAGCGGCAGCAAGGTCAGCCCCGGCAGCACGGTGGGCGTGCCAGCCGCAACTTCGGCGGGCGCTGGAGCAGCGCGCCCGTCACCTCGCGGCACCGCGCTGGAACTCGGCTTCTGGGGCGATCCAGCGTCTGCCTTGGCTGGCGCACCGGCACGCGCCGCCGGGTCCTCCGGCGGAGCCGAACCCGCGGTCTGCGCCATGAAGAACAACTCATAGGCACTGGCGGCCGGATCGGCGCTCACTTCGCCGGCCGCGCCGCGCGCAACGCCGCCCAAACTCCCGCGCCCGTTGCGGTCCTCGCCCGCTGGCGCCCCGCGGCGCGTCCGGCCTGGACTGGCGGGACCTGCTGGACCGGCCGAAGCCGGGCCGGTATTGCCGGGGCCCACGCCACCACCGCCGGACTTCGGCGAGTTCGCCCCTTCGCCGCCGCCGAACCCCAAGCACAAGCTGGGCACCATGTTTCCAGCGGACCCGGACGGCGCGCCCGGAGCGGGAATGCCAACCTGGCGGGCGGCGTGGTCCGCGGCGGCGGCGTGGTCCACGGGGACTCTTGGCAGCTCCACCGCTGGCGGCCTCACCGCCGGAAGTTCCTTGGCCTTGGCAGCCGACTCCGGGGTTGGCGTCTCAGCCACCTCCTGGCCACGTTCCGTAGCCCCTGACGCGGGCACGGCGAACCGCTCTGGCGATGCCCCTGGCGGCGGCACGCTGCTGGCGCGCTCGCGCAGCGCCTCTTCTGCAGTTGCCAGAACGGCTTCGGGAGCGACCTCGGCGGCAGGTTCCCCAGCGGGCTGCCCGGCGGGTGGCCCGACGGGCCCCTCCGGCGGCGCCGCAGCGGGCCGTGGTGCCACCGGCACCGCCAGCACACGGGGCAAGCCGGGCGTGCCCGGCGCCAGGCGTTCGACCGCCGGCTCGAGGTTCGCTCGCTCGCGCCGTTCCGGGCGCAGCGCCGCATCCTGCAGCCACACCACACTCGCCAGAATGCCCGCCGCCGCACACAGCCCCCACAGCAGCGCGCCTGGGCGCAGCTGCCAACCGCGGGGCCGCGGCGCCGCACCGGCCTCGACGGCGGCGAGCACCCGCTGCGCGAACGCCTCTGCTCCGGCGTTCCCACCCGCACTGGCGCGGTGCGGCGCCGCACCGTCTGCCTCCGACTGCAGGGCCGCCTCCGACTGCAGGGCCGCCTCCGACTGCAGGGCCGCGCGCAGCGTGGCCACCGTGCGTTCGTAGGCTTCGAGGTCGGCGCGCAGCTGCGCATTCACGCGCAGCTCGGCGGCCATGCGCTCGCGTTCGCGCGGCGGCAATTCACCGTCGACCCACGCGGCGAGGCGCTCGTCCGGCTGCCGTGCATCCGGCCACCCCGAGTCTGGGCCACTCATGGCGCGAACTCCTGCAGCCGCCCGGCCAACCACAGCCGCCCGCGGTGGATGCGCGAACGCACCGTGCCGGTCGGCAGTTCCAGAACCATGGCGATCTCTTCGTAGGCCAAGCCTTCCATGTCGCGCAGCACCACCGCCTCGCGGAATTCGTCCGGCAGCTCCTGCACCGCGGCGCGCACCCGACCGAGGAACTCCTGCTGGCCGGCGGCCACTGCCGGATCGAGTTCGCGCCCGGCCACCTGCGGCAGGCGGTCGTCGTCGGGACCGAGCGGGGCGTCGAGCGACTGCACCACGGCGCGGCGCTTCTGCGCGCGGCGGCTGCGGTGGGCGCTGATCGCCACGTTGCGGGCGATCGCGTAGAGCCAGGTGGCGAAGCGCACCTTGCCGTCGAAGTCGGGCAGGCCCTTGTGCACGCGCAGGAACACCTCCTGGCCGAGGTCTTCGGCGGTGGCCCGGTCGCAGTGCAGGATGGTCGTGAGCAAGCGCATCACCCGTTCGGCGAACATCGCGACGAGGGTGCCGAACGCCGCGCGGTCGCCGCGCTGCGCCGCCAGCATCGCCGCCCGCGCCGGATCGTCGGCGGTCGGCAGTTCGGTTTCGGCCTCGGGCACACTCGTCAAGACCCGCCTAGTGGGCGGGGAAAACGCGCCCAAACGCAGTGCTGCTGGGGGAGTTCCCGAAGCAGCGGTGCTTTTCTCGGCGGTCACGGGCGGACGGTGGCAGCGGCGGTTGGTTGGCGCAGGCGGCCGCCGAGGATACCCTCGCCAGCGCCCGGCGGCGAACCTTCGACGCCGTTCCCCCGCCCGAACTGCCAACGACCATGGCCGATTCGCTGTTCACGTTCCCCTGTCCCTGCTGCGGCAAACTGGTCGAAGTCGACACCCGCAGCGGCAAGGCGCGCGCCGTGCGCCCCGAGGACAAACTCGGCGCCAAGAACCTGGACCAGCTGTTCGCGGCGCAGACCAAGGAGCAGCAGCGGCTCGGCAACCTGTTCGACCAAGCGGCCGAGGACCAACGCCGCGAACGCGAACGGCTCGAGCAGCAGCTGCAGCGGGCCAAACAGGACGCGCAGAAGCACCCCCAGGAACGGCCGCGCAACCCGTTCGATCTGGAGTGAGGCCCGTGGCTCAGCCGCCCCCGCAGCTCAACCGCCACAGCCGAGCCAGCGGCCGATCTGCTGGATCAGCACCGCGACCAGCCATGCCAGCGCGGTCATGTAACCGAAGGTGAAGACCGGCCAGAACCACGAGTGCGTCTCCCGGCGGATCGCCGCCAGCGTCGACGCGCACTGGCTGCACAGCGCGAAGAACGCCAGCGCCGCGAGGGCGGTGAGCCCATCGATCGCCAGCCGGCCGTCGGCGGCCTTGGCCGAGCGCAGCGCGTCGCGCAGGCGGTGCACCGAAGTGCTGTCGGGGTCGCTGTCGGCTTCGACCGCGCCGAGGCTGTGCAGCGTGCCGAGCGTCGGCACCACCAGCTCGCGAGCCGGGAACGCGGCCAGCACCGACACGGTGAGCCGCCAGTCGAAGCCCGCGGGCGCGAACAGCGGCTGGATGCCGCGGCCGAGCCGAGCCAGCCAGCTCTGTTCGAGGTAGGCACGCGCTTCGGCCGCGGCGATCCGTTCGCGTTCGGCATCGCCGTCCGGCCCTTCGACCACCGCGGCGCTCTGGGCCGCGAACGCTTCGCGCACCGCGTCCGGGCGCGGGAAGTAGGCGAGCAACCACACCAGCAGCGTCGCCGCCAAGATCACGGTCCCAGCGGTGCGCACGAACGACCGCACCGCCAGCCAGGTCTGCTGCCAGACGAGGCGCAGACGCGGTCGTTGGTAGACCGGCAGTTCCATCAGCAGCAACGAGGTGCCGCCGCGCAGCAGGGTGCGCCGCAGCAGCGTCGCCACCACCGCCGCGGCGACCACGCCGAGCAGATACAGCAGCAGCAACAAGAGCCCGGCCTGTTCGGGCGGGAAGAACGCTGCGAGCAGCACCACGTAGACCGGCAGGCGCGCCGAACAGGACATCAGCGGCGCCACCGCGATGGTGGCCAACCGGTCGCGTTCGTCGGTGAGGATCCGGGTGGCCAGGATGCCGGGGATCGCGCAACCGAAGCTGCTCATCAACGGCACGAAACTCTTGCCGGTGAGCCCCACCGCGCGCAGCAGCCGGTCGAGCAGGAACACCGCGCGCGCCATGTAACCCGAGGCTTCGAGCACCGCCACCGCGGCGATCAGGAGCGCAATCTGTGGCACGAACAGCAGCGTGGTGCCCACCCCCTGCACCACCCCGTCGACGAGGCAACTGCGCAGCGCGCCTTCGGCCAGGATGGCTTCGAGGCCCGCGGTCGCCGCCGCTTGGCCCTGTTCCACCAGCGCCATGAACGGCTCGGCGATGCGGAACACCCCCTGGAACAGCAGCGTGGCGCCCGCCGCGAGCAGCAGCGGCCCGAACAGCGGGTGCAGCAGCACGCGGTCCAGGCGGTCGGTGGTCGAACGGTCGGCGCGGGCCGGCCGGCAGTCGGGGCCGTGTGTCGCCCCAGGCAGTGGCAGGGTCGGCACCGGCAGAGTCGGTGGCACGCGCGGCACCGGCAACGGCTCGGCGGCGAGCCGCTGCAGCAGTTCGGCGGCGCCAGCACCGGTCCGGCCGTCGCAGACCACGAGCGGTACCGCGAGGGCCTGCTGCAGGCGCGCAGCATCGACCGGATTGCCTTCGGCCGCCGCTATGTCGAGCTTGGTCAGCACGGCGAGCAACGGCAGGCCCAGGCTCGCCAGTTCGCGCAAGAAGCGCAGTTCGACCAGGAGCCGGCTGCCGTCGAGCACCGCCACCAGCAGATCCGGTGGCGGGCCGCCGATGCCGCGCAGCGCGGCCACGGTGACCTGCTCGTCGCGGCTGAGCGCCTGCAGCGACCCGATCCCGGGCAGGTCGACCAGCAACAGACGCCGACCGTCGACCACCTGCTCGCTCTCGGTGCGCTCGACCGAGGTGCCGGCGAAGTTCACCGGGCGCTGCAGCGTGCCGGTCAGGTGCATCAGGAGCGAAGTTTTGCCGGCGTTGGGGCGGCCCACCAACGCGATGCGGCGCACGGGCAGCGCAGCGGCCGCGGCACTCACGGAGCACTCCCGTCCGCAGGTGCCTGCGGTGCTGGACGCTGCTGGCCGCGCACCCGCGCCGCTTCGTTGCGGCGCAGGGCCAACCGGAACCCGTGCAGCCGCACCCGCAACGGCTCGCCGAACGGGCCGCGGCCCAGACACTCCACCACGGTGCCGGGCCAGAAGCCGTTGGCGGTGAGGCGGGCGGCGAGTTCGTCGCTGCCCTGCACTTCGGCCACGACCAGCCATTCACCGGTCGCGAGTTGGTCGAGACCGCGCAGGCCAGCGCCGGCAGCGGCTGGCCCGGCGGCCGCCGGCGCAGGGAGGGATCCGTCGCTATTGAGATCGATTCTCAAGAGAAACGCATGTTCTCCAGACCAGGGTCGCGGCGCAAGGACCTTCTGCTGGGCCGATGTGCGCACCGATCGCGCCCAGTGCCTGCACCAGCCGGCGGACGGGCCGCCGTTGCCTCGGCCGGCGCCGACGGCAAGATCCTCGGCATGCAGCCCACCGCCCACCGCACCACGGTCCGCATCGCCGGCACCGAACTCGTGTTCGAGACCGGCCGGATCGCCCGCCAGGCCACCGGGGCCGTGCTGTTGCGCTGCGGCGACAACGCCGTGCTCGCCACCGTGGTCGCCGCGGCGAACCCCAAGCCCGGCCAGGACTTCTTCCCGCTCACCGTCGAGTACCGGGAGAAGTTCGCCGCTGCGGGCCGCATCCCCGGCGGCTTCGGCCGCCGCGAAGGCCGCATCTCCGACCACGAAGTGCTGGTCAGCCGCCTGATCGACCGCACCGTGCGTTCGCTGTTCCCCGAGGAATACCGCAACGAAGTGCAGATCCAGGTACAGGTGCTCAGTGCCGAGCCCAGCAGCGACCTGGAGAGCTTGGCGATTCTCTCGGCGTGCGCCGCGCTGCACACCAGCCCGGTGCCGGCGAACGGCCCCGCCGGCGGGCTGCGCATCCTGCGCGTCGACGGCGAGTGGCTGGCCTTCGGCGGCAAGGCCCAGCGCGAACAGGCGGATCTCGACTTCTCGGTCGGCATGGGGCCGGACGGGCTGGTGATGCTCGAAGGCGAAGGGCTCGAAGTCGACGAAGCGGCCGCGCTCGCCGCGATCGCACAGGCTGGCGAGTGGCTGCAGCGCTGCCGCAAGGCCATCGGCGAGCTCGCCGCTCTGGCCGGCACCCAGAAAGCACCGGTGCCCGCAGCCCCGCCCAGCGCGGCACTGCCGGAGGCCGCCCGGCAGGCCCTGCGCACGGCACTGCAGATTCCGGGCAAAGCCGAACGGCGCGCCGCGGTGGCGCAGGCCCGCACTCTGGCCGTGGCCGAGGCGCCGGCCGAACAGCACGCCGGGCTGCTGGCGGCCTTCGAACTCGCCGTGTGGCGCACCGCGCGCGAACTGGTGCTCGACGGCAAGCCGCGCCTCGACGGCCGCACCCCGACCCAGATCCGCCCGATCTGGGGCGAAGTCGGCCTCCTGCCGCGCGCCCACGGCTCGGCCCTGTTCACCCGCGGCGAAACCCAGGCGATCGTCACCTGCACGCTCGGCAGCCCGGACGACGCCCTACGCCTGGACGGACTCGCCGCCCAGGGCAGCACCGACCCCTTCTTGTTGCACTACAACTTCCCGCCGTACTCGGTCGGCGAGATCCGCCCCTTGCGCGGCCCCGGTCGGCGCGAGATCGGCCACGGCTCACTGGCCCGGCGCGGCCTGCGGCCGGTGCTGCCGGCGCAGCAAGACCACCCGTTCACCATCCGGATCGAAGCCGAGATCACCGAGAGCAACGGCAGTTCGTCGATGGCAACGGTGTGCGGCGGCACCCTGGCGATGCTGCACGCCGGCGTGCCGCTCACCACTTCGGCCGCCGGCATCGCCATGGGCATGGTCAGCGACGGCAGCCGCCACGTGGTGCTGAGCGACATTCTCGGTGACGAAGACCATCTCGGCGACATGGACTTCAAGGTGGTCGGCACGGCCCGCGGCATCACCGCGATCCAGCTCGACAACAAGCTCGGCGGGCTGCCGACCGCAGTGCTCGAACAGGCCCTGCGCCAAGCGCGCGACGGCCGCCTGCACATCCTGGGCGAAATGGCCAAGATCCTGGCCGCTCCGGCGCAGCCGTCGCGCTTCGTGCCGCGCGCGGCGCGGCTCGCGATCCTGCCCGAAGCGATCGGCGCGCTGATCGGCGCGCGCGGCGCCAACATCAAGGCGATCACCGAAGCCACGGGGGCCAAGGTCAGCGTCGACGACGCCGGCGAAGTGCTGATCTACGCCACCGAACAACATGCGGCGCAACGCGCGACCAGCATGGTGCTGCGTTCGGCGGGGGTGCTGGAGGTGGGCCGCTGCTACCGCGGCACGGTGACCGGAGTGAAGGACTTCGGCGCGTTCGTGCGCGTCAACGCCGTGAACGAAGGGCTGGTGCCGATCGAAGAACTCGACGCGCAGCCGGTGCGGCACGCCGGCGACATCGCGCGCGAAGGCGAGGAAATGGTGGTGGCGGTGCTGGGCGCCGACGACCGCGGGCGGCTGCGGCTGTCCAGGCGCCAGGCGCTCGGCGTCGACGAAGCGCAGATCGTGTTCTGACCGAGCCGCGGCGGACCCGCGGCCAACGGCACCCGCGGCACGCCGCGGCCGCCGCTCAGGCGCCAGCGACGATGCCGCGCGGCGCCAGCACCACGGCTTCGGGCCAGACCCGGGCCACCCGGCGCGTGGCCTCCAGCGGCAGCAGCCGGTAGGTGTGCGTGCCGGGTGCTCCGCTGCGCACCACACACAGGCTGCCGGCGCGCAGTTCCTGGCCTTCGCGCGGCGACAGCTCGAGCCACGGCAGGCTGCCATCCGGAGCCTGGAAATAGAACTTCATGGTGCCCGGCCCCGGCTTGCGCGCCGCAGCCACCAACTGCCGCACCGCCGCCAGCTCGTCGCGCTTCTGCTGCTGGGCCGCGGCCCGCTCCGTGGCCAGCCGATCCCGCTCGCGTTCCTTGGCGGCGAGCTGCTCGAGTTCGCGCTGGCGTGCAGCCGCCTCCTGCTCGATCGCCTCACGGCCCTTCTCGGCCCGCTCGACGCGGGCCTCGTGGGCGAGCCGCTTGTGCTCCTTGTCGGACAGCAGGTTGGCCTTCTTCAGCTGGTCGCGCAGGTTCATGGGGATCCTCCGGGCGCGGTGGGCGCCATGGGCACTACTTGGGCTTGCTCTCGGCGAGCACCTTCTCGTTGGTCGCAGCGCGCTTCTGCGCCAGTTCGAGCATGCGCTTCTGGTGCTTCAGGTAGTACTCGGAGCCGACCTTGAAACCGTTCATCGTGTTGGCCTCGGCTTCTTCGTGGCCCTGGAACTGATTGCCACCGTAGACCTTGCCCATCACGTCCTCGAGCGCTTTGCCGATGCGCTTCATCGGCGGCGAAATGGGCCCGGCCTCACCCAGGATCCGCGCCAACTCCTTCACTTCTTTGCGCGAATCGCGCGCAGCAGGAGTGAAACCACCCAGCGCCGTGAGCGTCTTGTCCACCGCGGCGAGCGCCTTGGCCAGCAGCTGGCTGTTGGCGTCCTTCAGGCTCGGCTTCAAGCCCAGCGGCTCGACCAGACGCGTGCCGTTGCAAGTCGCGCATTTCCAACCACCATCACCGCGGCAAGCCGGGCAATTGGTCCAGCGGTCGCCGCCACCGGTGATCTTGATCTGCCCACCCCCGGAGCAGGTGCCGCACTCGGTGATGGCCGCGCCCATGCACTGCGGACAGGTCACCTTTTCGAGTGGGTCGGGCCAGTGGCCGAGTCCGCCGCACGAACGACACCCGGTCTCGCGGTCCTTGTTGCGTTTGCACTCGATGCAGTGCTTGGCGTCGTCGGGAAAGCGCTCGCAGGTGACGCAACGGGTCTTGCCCGTGCCCTTGCAGACCGTGCACTTCTCCGGCTTGTACTCCGCCCACTGCTCGAGCCCCTTGTCGTCGGTCTTGGTCGCCCGTTCGAAACGCTCCGGGATGATGTAGCGGATCTCCACGGGCTCGTTCTTCTGCGCCGCCAAAGCCGCAGTGAGCGACCAGGGCAACAGCAACAGGAGCAGACGTACGACAACGCACCAGGATTGGCTCACGGCAGGACCTCGGAAAGGACTGCTGGAGGATACGCGCTCCCGCGGGGAGAATGCCAACCCCTCGCCGGCAGCCGCCTCCTGACCACCGCCGACGCAGCCCCGCCCCCCCCTCGCCGTGCCCAGAATCGCCAGCCTGCTGCCCCCGGCAGTCGCCCGCCGCCACCACCTGCTCGAACGGCTGCACCGGGAGGGCACCGACACCTACCGGCTGCTGCACGGGATCGCCGAAGGCGCCCCCGGGGTCACCGTCGATCGCTACGGCGGGGTGTGGTTGGTGCAGACGTTCCGCGGCCCGCTGCCGGCAGGGGAAGTCGAGGCGCTGCAGCAGGCGGCGAACCAGGCCCTCGGGCTCGACCTGCCGGTGGTGTGCAACCACCGCGGCCGTCCCGATCCGGACGCCCCGGCGCCCCACCAGCCAACCGCCGAAGCCCTGGCCGAGCGAGTCTGCCACGAAGCGGGCGTTCGCCTGCCGTTCCAGGCGCGCCACCGCGGCCAGGATCCCTGGCTGTTCCTCGACCTGCGCGCTGGGCGCGCCGTGCTGCGGGCCGCCGCCGCTGGGCAGCGCGTGCTCAACCTGTTCGCCTACACCTGCAGTGCCGGCGTGATGGCCGCCGCGGCCGGTGCCACCCAGGTGGTCAACGTCGACTTCGCGACCAGCGCGCTCGCGGTCGGCGCACGGGCACGCGACCAGAACGGCATCGCGGCCGCGCGCTGCACCCTGTTCGAGTCCGACTGCTTGCCGGTGCTGCGGCAACTCGCCGGCCAGCCGGTACAACGCCGCGGCAAACACGTGCCGTACCCGCGCATCGAGCCGCAGCCGTTCGATCGCATCGTGCTCGACCCACCGCGCTTCGCGAAGAGCCCGTTCGGCACCGTCGACGTGGTGCGCGACTACCCGTCGCTGTGGAAGCCTGCCCTGCTCGCCCTGGCCCCCGGCGGCGCGATCCTGGCCACCAACCACGTGCCCGAGGTGTCCGCCGCGGACTGGCACGAACTGCTGCGCCGCAGCGCCGCGAAAGCCGGCCGACCGCTGCGCGATCTGCAGCCGATTGCGCTGGACGCCGACTTCCCGTCGTTCGACGGCCAGCCACCGCTGAAAATGGTCTGGGCCACGGTGTGAGCGCAGCCGGGGCGCGGGCCCCGACTCGGCTCGGCGGCCCAATCCCCTTCCCTCCGCCGCGCTGCGCGGCGATGCTGGTTGGCATGGGCTCCGTTCCCGGCACCCCTCCACCCGAGACGCCCTACCAGGTCGTCGCCCGCCGTTTCCGGCCGCAGACCTTCGGCGAGATGGTCGGCCAGGACGACGTGCTCAAGTCGCTGCGCCTCGCCCTGCAACAGCACAAGGTGCCCCACGCCTTCCTGTTCTCGGGCAGCCGCGGCGTCGGCAAGACCACTTCGGCGCGCATCCTGGCCCGCTGCCTCAACTGCGTGCGCGGCCCGACGCCGGAACCGTGCGGCGAGTGCCCGGCGTGCCGTTCGATCCTGGACGGCAGCAACCCCGACGTGATCGAGATCGACGCCGCGTCGAACAACGGCGTCGACGACGTGCGCAGCCTGCGCGAACACCTGGGCTACGCCACCATGCAGTCGCGCTACCGCGTGGTGATCCTCGACGAGGCCCACATGATGTCGAAAGGCGCGTTCAACGCCCTGCTCAAGACCCTCGAAGAGCCACCGCCGCAGGTGGTGTTCGTGCTCGCCACCACCGAGATGCACAAGCTGCCCGACACCATCGTGTCGCGCTGCCAGGTGCTGCTGTTCCGTCGGGTTGGCGAACCCGACCTGATGCGCCGGCTGCGCACGATCGCCGACCGCGACGGGGTGGCGGTGCCCGACGCGGTGCTCGCCGAGATCGCCCAATCGGTGCACGGCGGCGTGCGCGACGCCGAAACCGCGCTCGAACGCGTGCTGCCGGTCGCGCGCGAACTGGGCCCGGCCTTCGACCTGGCCGCCTACCGCACGCTGGTGGCCAAGGTCGGCCTCGACCGCGCGGTCGAAGTGGTCGAAGCGCTGCTGGCCGGCGACGTGCGGGCCGGGCTCGCGTTCGCCCGCGAACAAGAAGAGCGCGGCATCGACCAGTACGAAGCGCTCGGCGAACTGGTCGAGGTGCTGCGCTGGCTTCTGTTGCTGCAGGCCGACGGCCCCGACAGTGGCTCGGTGCAGGTCGCCGGGGCCCTGCGCGAGCGGCTGGTGGCACTGGCCAAGCAGGTGTCGCTGCACCAGCTCGACGCGCTGCTCTCGGCGGGCCTGAAGGCCCGCACCCGGCTGCGCGAGGGCGACGACCGCAGCGCCGTGTTCGAAGTGGCGCTGGTGCGCATGGCCCAGGCCGGGGCCCTGCCGACCCTCGCCGATCTGCTGGCCGAAGTGCGCGCAGGCGGCGGCTTCGCGGCGGCGGCGACCGCGGCCCCCGCAGCGGCGCGGCCGCAGTTCGGCAAAGCGGCCACGAGTGCTGGGGCCGGGCCGGCACCGACGCCACCGCGGCCAGGGGCCGGGACGCCAGCCGGTGGCGGTGCGCCAGCAGCCGCCGGGGCGCCCCCTCCCGGTGGCGACCTCAAGGCGCGAGTGAAGTTCGCGCTGAAAGAGCGCGGCCTCCTGCAGGCGACGCTCGACACCTGCCGCTTCGACGGCCCAGGCAGCGAGGGCAAGGTGGTGGTCACGACCACTGCCACGCAGCGCATGCACCTGGATCGGCTGGCTTCGCCGGACGTGCAGCGCGAGCTCACGCAGACGCTGGTGGCGCTGCTGGGCCCAGTGCAGGTCGAGTTCCGGCTGCCGAGCAGTGCGGCCGGCGCGCCGGGTGCGGCGGCGGCCACGCCCCCGGCGAAGGTGAGCCTCGGCGAAACCGGGAAACGCGTGTTGGGCCAGTTCCGCGGCCGGGTGGTCGAAGTGAATCCCACCGACCGGCCGCAGCCGAGCGAGCCGGTGCGCGAGGCGCGCGACGAGCCAGCGCCGGGTGCGGAGCCCGAGCTGCCCGAACCCCAGGACTGAGCCGCCCCCTGCCGGCGCGCCGCCCCGCATCGTGCGCTCTTGCGCTTGGTGTTACTTGAGATTGAATCTCAGTAGCGATAAGAAGGGGCCATGCTCCCGACCACCGATCCTCCTTGCCGGACCAAGACGCCGTGGCTCGGCGCACTGCTCAGCGCGCCGTCAGGCCTCGATCTCGCCGCGACCAGAGGCAGGGCGTGACCATGTGCCGACCGACCAACTTGGCCGCCCGCGGCCCGTTCCGCATCGACCACTGCAGCTGCGGCTGCCTGCACCTGCACCTGGGACCGGTGATGGTGCGACTCGATCTCGCCGCAGCCCCGGCGCTGCTCGCGTTGTTGGAGCAGGCGCAGGAACGCCTCGCCACGCCACCGCGCTGGCTGGGGCCTGGCTCGGACCAGAAGCCGGAATCGCGCAACTGAATGCGGCGCACCGGGCCGCCAGCGCCACCGCCTGCGCGCCGACTCAGACGCGGAAGCCGCTGGCGCCGGCGAGCCCGTCGCCGAGCCGCTGCCAGCGACCGCGCAGTTCGCAGCGCCACAACACCCACAGCCCCCCGGCACCACCGACCGCGAGCTGCGCCAGCAGCCACGGCAGACCGCCGGCCCCCGGCACCAAACACGGCAGCGCGGCACCGGCGGCGGTGGCCAGAGCCGCGAGCAGCGGCGCCGTGAGCCAGCGGCGATGGCCGACCAGCAACTCGGCGCGCAGGGCGAACAGCGATCCCGCCAGATAGACCGCGTGCGCCGCAGCGAACCCACCCGCAGCCAGTTCGCCGGCCCCCGGGGCGGCGAGCCAAGCCCACCAAGCCAACTGCAACACGGCAGGCCCGAGCAAGCCGAGCGCGTAGGCGCGGTCGCGGCCGGCCGCGAGCAGCGCGTGGCTGCACTGCCAACCGAGGTGCAACAACACACTGCCGGCGAGCCAGAGCCGCAGCACCGGTGCGGTCGCACGGTGCTCGGGACCGAACCAGGCACAGAGTGGTTCGGCCACCACCAGCCCCCCGGCGAGGACCGGCAGCGCGGCGAACGCCGTGGCGCGCAACGCCGCCCGCACCGTGGCGACCCGGTCGCCCCCCACCGGCGCCCGCAGCAGGTGCGGCAGCAGCAACCGGACCAGCTGCGCCGAGGGCAGCAAGGCCGCCGCACCGAGGCGCTGCGCCAGTGCGTACCCGCCGGCCGCGGCATCGCCGAACCACAGCGCGACGAACCACACGTCGCCGGCGGCGAGCACTTCGTGGGCGGCTTGGCCGAGCCCGACCAGTGGGTTGGGGCGCACTGACGCCGGGAACGGCAGGGGGCTGCGCGGCAGCGCCGCCGCGGTGTGCAGCACGCCCAGTGCGTAGAGGCTGCGGCACCCGAGCGCAATCGCCACCAGTGGCCACAGTTCGCCACCGCCGCAGGCGAGCCAGACGGCGACCAGCGCCAACTGCAGCGCGGCGGCTGTGGTCTCGAGGCCGACTTCGCGCCGCGCCAAGCCCATGGCGTCGAACAACAGCTTGCCGTCGCAGGCCAGCGGCAGCGCCAACAGCAGGCTCAGAGTCCAGAACCACGGTGCGGCGGTGCCGGTCCAGGCCCACAGCAGGGCGGGCACCAGCAGGGCACCGGTGTTGCGCAGGCGGGTGCGCAGCGCCAAGCGCAGCAGCGGCCCGGCGAACTGCGGCGCCCTCGCCATCTCGCGCGTCAGCACGAGGCGCACCGGGGCCCCCGCGAGCACGGCGAGCAGGCCGGCGATGGCGAGGCCTTGGGCGTAGACGCCGAGCTGGGCCAGCGGCAGCGCCCGGCCGACCAGCGCGAACGCCGCAAGCTGCAACAGACGCTGGCCGAGGGCGGACAGCCCGAACAGAACCAGCGTGCTGCGGACCCGATGCGCCACACCTTGCCATCGGCAGTTCGGGCCCCGGCGGTGAAGAGCCCGTGCGCCCGCCCGGCCGCGCCGCCGTCAGCGCGGCGGGGCGCCCTTCAGCCAGCGGAACACTTCGCTGTCGGTCGACAGCACCACGTTGGTGCCGGCCAGCACCGCGCGGTAGGTGTCCATGGTCTTCAAGAACGAGAACAGCGCCCGGGACTCGGGGCTCTGGTCGTAGGCCTCGGCATAGATACGGGTCGCCTCGGCATCGGCAGTGCCGCGCAGCTCCTGCACCTTGGAATAGGCTTCGGACTCGATGCGGCGCAGTTCGCGCTCCTTCCGGCCGAGGATGCGCGCCGCCTCGCCTTCGCCCTCGCTGCGGAACCGCTGCGCGATCTGCAGGCGCTCGCTGGTCATGCGCTGGTAGATGCGCGGCAGCACGTCGGAGTTGTAGTTGACGCGCTTGACCCGCACGTCGAGCAGTTCGATGCCGAGCGGCGCCAACTTCGGCGCGGCGGCGGCGAACACGTCCTTCTCCAGTTCGATGCGGCCGCGTTTGGCCGGCAGCAGCACGACGGTGGCCTGCAGCTGCCGCTGCACCTCGGCGGGCAAGGCGCGGTTCTTGTCGCTGCGCACGATCTCGATCAGCTCGTGGGCCGCCACGGCGGTACGCACTTCGCTGCCGAGGATGTCTTCGAGCCGCGAGTGGGCGCTGCGTTCGTCGCGCAGCGCCACGAAGTAGGCCGCCGGGTCGCCGATGCGCCACCGGCTGAAGGTGTCGACCGAGATGTAGGTCTTGTCCTTGGTCGGCATCGCGGTCGCCGGCCCGTCGAACTCGAGCACGCGCTTGTCGAGCACGTGCACCTCCTGCACGAACGGGGTCTTCCAGTGCAGACCCGGGGTCGTGATCGGCGCACCGACCGGCCGCCCGAACTGGGTCAGGATCACGATCTCGGTCTCGCGCACGGTGAACAGCGCGCCGCTCATCAGCAGCAGCACGAACAAGGTGAGCACCGACAGCAATACGAACCGAAGGTTCACTTGCGCACCTCCGGCAGCGGCGCGGCCCCCGGCAGCATCGGCAGCAGCTGCGTGACCTTCTCGTCGACCACCCAGGTGCTGCGCAGCTGCGGCAGCACTTCCTTCATGGTCTCCAGGTAGAGGCGCTTCTGCGTCACTTCGGGCGCCTTGCGGTATTCGGCCAGCACCGACGCGAACGCCGCGGCGTCGCCGCGCGCTTCGTTGACGCGCTTCAACCGATAGCCCTCGGCTTCGCTGAGGCGCTGCTCGGCCTCGCCCGCGGCCCGCGGCACCACCTTGTTGTACTCGCCGTTGGCGATGTTGATCATGTTCTCGCGATCCTGCTGGGCCTTGTTCACTTCGTGGAACGACGCCTGCACGGCCTCTGGCGGATCGACGTTCTTCAGCTGCAACTGGTCGATGCCGATGCCGAGCTGGTAGTTGGCCGCCAGCGCACGCAGACGTGCCATGGCGGTCGCCTCGATCTCGCCGCGACCGACGGTGATGACTTCGTCGACGGTGCGGTCGCCGACCACTTCGCGCATCGCCGCCTCGCTGAGGTCGCGCAGGGTCTGGCCGGCGTCGCGCACGTGGAACAGGTAGAGGCGCGGGTCTTCGACGTGGTACTGGACGATCCACTCGACCAGCACGGCGCTGAGGTCGCCGGTGACCATGCTGCGTTCGGCCGCCGGTTCTTCGCTGGGCTGGTCGGGATTGGTCCAGCGCTCCTGCGCCGGGAACCCGAACTCGAGCTTCATCTGGCGCTTCACCGGGACCAGGGACACGTCGTCGATGCCGAACGGCAGTTTCCAGTGCAGGCCGGGCTGAGCCGTGGTGTGGTAGGCACCGAAGCGCAGCACCACGCCGACGGCGTCGGCCGGCACGGTGTAGTAGAGGCTGAACAGGCCGAACAGGAGCAGGAGGGCTGGAATCAGCCAGAGCAGGCGCAGGCCGCGCGGCAGGGACGGACCGTCGAGGACCAGGGTCGGGCGGGTCATGGCAGCGCATTGGGTACGGCAACCCTGGCGCGGCGCAAGGCGGATCCGGGAATCATGGCGGAGACACGCCGCCCCCCACCGATCCATGGCGTCAGGCCAGAATTCCGGGAACCCGCGGGCACCGAGCGGCACTGGACTCGTGCCATGCTGCGCCAGACTCACCTCCTGCCCATCAGCCTCGTCCCGTGTTTGGCCGCCTTGCCAGCACAGGAACCACGGCCGCAGGATCCACCCGCGCAGGCCCCGAGCCCAGGGCCTGCGACCCGGCGCCAAGCTTTGGAACGCGCGGCTCAGAGCCTGCCGCCGGCCACCCCCGATCAGGGCGCGATGCCGATTCCCGCCCGGGCGCCGTTCCAGAACGGCGGCGGCCTGCCGGGCCCCCTGACGCAGCTCGACGTCAGTGTGGACCTGTTGACGGCCCTCGGCCACTCGAGCGCCCGCGACGGCGAACTGCGGCAGCTGCAAGGTGGCATGCACGACCCGCGCAAGCGCGGCTTCACCCTCCAGCAGGCCGAGCTGCAGATCAACGGCGCTGTCGATCCGTACTTCCGCGGCCAGTTCGTTTTGGTCTCGGCCCTGGAGCCGGACGAAGGCGAGACGATCGTCGAAGTCGAAGAGGCCTGGTTGACCACCCAGAATCTGCCCTACAACCTGCAGGTCAAGGCCGGACACTACCTCACCGAGTTCGGCCGCATGAACCCGGTGCACCCGCACGCCTGGGACTTCCAAGACCAGCCGGTCATGCTGTCGCGCCTGTTCGGTCCGGATGGACTGCGTTCCCCTGGGGCACGCGTGTCGTACCTGGCGCCCACTCCGACCTATCTCGAGTTCTATCTGGGTGCCCAGAACGCCAACGGCGAGACCCTGGAGAGCTTCCACGCCAACGATGAAGTGTACGAAGAGCGCGGCATCGGCGGGCGCTTCCTCGACGAGGATGCACGCCAGCGGCTCGGGCTCGGCGACCTCATGTGGCAAGGGCGGATCGCCACGGCGATGGACTTCGACGCGGCGAACACGCTCGCCGGCGGCGTCTCGGCACTGTTCGGCCCCAATGCCACCGGCCCCAATGCCGACACCACCATTCTGGGCGCCGATGTGATGTATCGGTGGCGCCCGGTCGACAACCGGCGCGGCTATCCGTTCTTCAAGGTGCAGGCCGAGTTCTTGGCGCGTCGTTTCGACGCAGCCCAGCAACAGGACACGTCCGACCCGCTGAACCCGATCGATCTGCCCAGCACCACGCTTCGCGACTACGGTGCCTACCTCTACGTGGTCTACGGCTTCGCGGTGGGCTGGGCAGTGGGCTTGCGTGGCGAGTTCGCCACTGGCAGCGGTGCCAGCTATCTGGGCGGCGGGGACTTCGCCCGCGCCGACGACCCGTTCCGCTGCAACCGCACCAGGATCTCGCCCATGCTGTCGTACCAGACCTCGGAGTACTCGCGGCTGCGCCTGCAGTACAACTACGATCGCAGCGACCATCTCGACGACCCGGTACACTCGGTGTGGCTCGGCTTCGAGATCTTGATGGGCCCGCATCCGCCGCACGCCTACTGATCCAGTCCGATTTCCGCCGCATCCGGTCCCATGCCGAATCCCATGCACGCGTTCCGTTTCCTCCCGCAGGCGGCCCTGTGCCTGGCAGCCTTGCTGCCAACGTGCGCGGCTGCGACCCAGCAGCTGCCCCGCCACAACGTGGTCGCGGCGACCCCCGACCTCGGGGCGCTGTGCCGGGCG
This sequence comes from Planctomycetota bacterium, assembly GCA_016795295.1. GTDB lineage: Bacteria > Planctomycetota > UBA1135 > UBA1135 > UBA2386 > JAEUHP01. Next base: position 28,080 of record JAEUHP010000109.1, read on the forward strand.
ATCGGCGGCGAACACGTCACCGTGACCACGTTCGTCGTGGGCCCGCAGGACCCACACTACCTCGATGCCCGCCCCAGCATGCTCTACGCCTTGCAGAAGGCCGAGCTGCTGGTGTTCTTGGGGCGCGAACTGGAAGGCGGCTGGCTGCCGGTGCTGATCAACAACGGCCGCAACCCGGTGACCCAGGCTGGACAGTTGGGCCACCTCGACTGCAGCAGCGCGGTGCGCGCTCTCGGTGTGCCCCAGTCCGGGACCAACCGCAGCGCCGGCGACATCCACGCGGCCGGCAATCCACACTACCTGCTCGACCCGTTGTGCGGTCTGCAGGTGGCGGAACTGCTGCGCAACCGGATGGCGGCGCTGTGGCCCGCCGAGCGGGACGCGTTCACCGCGAACTTCGCCGCGTTTCGGCAACGCCTCGCAACAGCCATGGTCGGCCCCGAGTTGGCGAAGGCCTACGAATACGCCGCCGAATCGCTGGCGCAGGCGTACGGCAACGGCACGCTGCTCGATGTGCTGAAGGAGCAAGGCGACCTGCAGCGGCTGGGCGGCTGGTTCGCGCAGGTGGCGCCCCTGCGCGACCGCGCCTTGGTCGTCGACCACGATCTGTGGCCCTACTTCGCCGAACGCTTCGGCTTCCGGTTGTTCGGCTACCTCGAACCGAAGCCGGGCATGACGCCGTCGTCCGCGCACCTCGAACAACTGGCGAAGCGCATGCGCGACGGCCAAGTGCACGTGTTGCTCGCCTCCTCCTACTTTCCCCTGCAGTATGCGCAGGCCCTGCAGAAACTCGTGCCGGTGACGGTGGCGGAGGTGGCCCACCAACCCGGCGCCCGGCCTGGCACCGACGACTACCACGCCTTCCTCGACTACAATGTTCGCACCGTGGTGGCGGCGTTCGCCGCCGCCGATCGGCCTGCTGCAGGCCGCTGACCGCGAACTTTGGTGACCGCCACCGCCTCTCCGAGCCAAGCCCTGCTGGGCGCCGAGCACCTGTGCTGCGGCCGTGGCACCGACGTGCTCACCGACGTCACCTGGCACGTGTTCCCAGGGGAGTTCTGGTGCGTGTTCGGCCCGAACGGCGCCGGCAAGTCGACCCTGATCGCCACGCTGCTCGGCCTCTTGCCGGCGCGGGGGGGCGCGGTGCTGCCGGTGGCGCGCGGCGACCGCGGTCGCCTGGGCTATGTGCCCCAGCAGCAGCGCTTCGACCTGCCCCTGCCGATCACCGTCGCCGAGTTCGTGGCCCTCGGCCTCGACCGCCGCGGCTCCCGCGCCGAGGTCCAAGCCCAGGTAGGCGCCGCCTTGCCTCTGCTCGGGCTCACGGAACTCGCTCACCGCCGTGTGCAAGACCTGTCGCTCGGACAGCAGCGGCGCGTGCTGGTCGCCAGGGCGCTGGCACGGCGGCCGCAACTCCTGGTCCTGGACGAGCCCTTGGCGAATCTCGACGAGGACGGCGCCGAACGCCTGCTGGCCGACTTGGTGCGGCTGCGCCGCGAAGACGGCTTGGCCGTGGTCCTGGTGACGCACGAACAGCACCGCGCCAGGTCGGTCGCATCCCACCTCCTCAGACTCGAAGGTGGCCGGGTGTACACCGAACGCGCCGGCGCGGTGCCCTTGGCCGCTGGCCACGGGAGCCGCGGATGATGCTGGGGCGGATGATGCTGGGACAAGCGGGCGAGTGGTGGCCGGCGTGGGACCTGTTCGGCGATGCCATCCTGGTCGGCACCATGTTGGCGATCGTGCTGCCACTCGGGGGCGTGTTGCTGGTGCTGCGCCAGCAGATGTTCGTCGCCGCGGCCATCGGCCAGGCGGCCACGCTCGGAGTGGCGCTGGCACTGGCCTGCGGCCTGGGTTCGGCGCACGCCTTGACGCATGGAGCTGGACGCGGCGCCGCGCTGGCGTGCGCGTGCGCGGCAGCAGCCGTGACGGCCATCGCGGCACTGCGGGCGCTCTCGGTGCGCCAATCGACCCTGGAAAACCGCAGCGCCTGGACGTTCCTGATCTCGGGCAGTGTCGCCATGCTGCTGCTCGACGGCGTGCCGCACGGCCCCCAGGCAGTGCAGCAGTTGTTCCTGTCGTCGCTGCTGACGGTGGCACCCGGGGAAGTCGGGATGGTGGCGGTCGGCGCTGCACTGACCTTGGGCGCGGCCGCGCGCTCCCGTCGGCTGCTGCTCTGGGCGATCGATCCCACCACCGCGGCGGCCCACGGCGCCCACTTGGTCGCCCACGACGTGGTGGTCGGCGCTCTGCTGGGGCTGTGGCTCGGCTGGGCCATCTTCACGGCCGGGCTCTTGTTCACGTTCGGCGCCACGGTGCTGCCGGTGCTGGCGGCGCGCGCCGCGGCACGATCGCTGCGCGGGGTGCTGGTGCTGGCACCCTTGCTGGGCGGCGGCGGCCAGTGGCTCGCCTTCGTCCTGGCGCACCGTCTGGACCTGCCGCCCGCCCAGGTGTTCGTGGCGCTGCAGGGCACGCTGGCCATGGTGGCACGGCTGGTGGCACGGCGCTGACGGCCCGCGGGCGGACGCGCCATCGCCCCCACGGGCCCAGGCAACGGCTTCAGTCCGGCAGCACCAGCTCCCGCGCCTTCGCCGCCCGGCCCGGATTGCACTCGATGCCCACCGCCGCGAGCCCCAGTTCGTTCGCTGCCGCCAGCGCCGTGCCCTGGCCACAGAACGGCGCCACCACCGTGCGCACACCCGCGACGTCGCGCAACCACCGCACCGCGAAGCGCGCCGCGGCGACACCCATGCCACGCGACCACACTTGCGCGCCGAGCGCCGGCAGCACGTCCGCGCTGGCCGCCGCCACCGGCTCGCGCAGTTCGCTCGAGAATGCCAGCAAGTGCGCGTAGCCAGGCCGCCCGAACGTCGCCTGGCCCGCCGGCGCCCGGCACACGATCTTGTGCCAGAGCAACCCAGTGCCCACGGCGCCCGCGGCGGCCTGCAGCAGCGCACTCTTGTCGACCCAGGCCCCGTCGCGTTTCACGTCGGTTTGGTAGAACACTGCCGCGCGCTGCCGCGGCGTGCTGCGTAGCACCCGTTCGGCCGTGGCCACGAACCACGCCTGCCAGCGCACCGCGTCGCCGTGGCGGAACTCCACCAGATCGGGCAGCGAGGTCAGGATGCCACAATCCGGCTCGAGCGGCGCCGCAGCGAGCCAAGCCAGCGCGTCCCCTTCGTGCACCGTGCGCGGCGCGCGCGTCACCGGGCCTCCGGCAGAAAGCGCCCGACCGCCCCCGGGAACGGCGACCAGAGCGGTGTCGGCAACCCGGCGGCCCGCAGTGCTGCGGTGGTCCAGACGTTGCATGTGCGCACCAAACTGTAGTGCCCCAGCGCTTCGAAGAACGCGTCGCGGCCGTCGTACGAGTAGCCACGCGCGGCGATCGGCACGGGTTGCCCGGTGGCAGTGCGCGCGAACGCCCCCTGCACGAACTCCACCAGCCGCCGGTAGTGTGCGGCGTCGATGCGCACGCGCTGCACGGTGTTGCCGGGCCATTGCGCCGGCCAGTCCAGGTCGGGCAGGAACTCGACGTGCATGGCCGCGCGGCCCACACCGCTGATGGCGACCAGAGCCGTGCCAAGGCGCAGGTCAGCCCAGGTCGGCGCTTCGAGAAAGAACCCGCGGTCGCCCCAGCCGATCGCCACGTGCGTACAAGCGGCGACGGCGCCGGGAAACGCCGCGCGCGGCAGCCAAGTGGCCCAGTCGGCGTGTTCGTGTTGGAGCGGCAAGAGCACGTCGGTGTGCACCGGCGAAGTCAGCAGGCCGATCTCGACCGAGCCGGCTGCAACCTGCGGTTCGCCCGGCACGGCCCAACGCGACAGGAGCCACGCGAGCCCCAGGTAGAGCAGCAGCGCAGCCAGCAGGGCGGCCAGAGCCCACAGCAGCCAGCGCAGCAGGCGGCGCCAGCGGCGAGGTCGAGGAGCTGCAGGGGCGGTGCTGGACACGGCTGGAGCATCCCCGGTGGGACGCCGCCCGACAATTCCCGACCTGGATCCCGGAACCCGCGCCGCTCTTGCTCGTAGCAGCAGAATCCGTACTCTGTTCGCCCCATTTCCCGAACTGCCAACACCAACATGCGCATTCCGTTCCTCGCCAAGTCTCTGACCCTGCTCTGCCTCGCCCTGCCCGCCACCGCCCAGAAGGTCCAAGTGTACGGCGGCAACGACGGCCGCGCCGCCACCACCCAGGTCCTGTTCGGCGACGGCGTGATGGCCGGCATGTCGATCACCTACGGCCAGCCGCAGTGGCAGGCCAACTACGACGGCATGCTCGACAAGCTGAAGGGCAAGCTGCTGCGCCTCGGCAAGGACTGGTGGACGACGTTCACCACCAGCGCCGACGTCGAGATCGGCGGCGTGAAGGTTCCCGCGGGCGCCTACCTGCTGGGCCTGTCCTGTGACAAGGACGGCAAGTTCGCCCTGGCCGTGCTCGATGCGGCGAAGGCGCTGAAGGCGGCGGCCACGCCGTGGCCGATCGACGACGCCGGCAACATGAACTGGAAGCCGGACATGCTGATCCCGTTGACCCTCAACCAGGGCACCGCGAAGGAATCGGCCGAGAAGCTGACCATGACCCTGCAGGCGAACGGCGACGATCTCGCCAAGGGCACCTTCACCCTGGCCTGGGGCAAGCACACGCTGACCGCGCCGCTGGCGGTGCTGGTCGCCAAGAAGTGATCGGCAGGTAGTGCCAGCAGCAGCGGTGGCGCTGGCAAGAAGTGACGGTCGGCGCCGCGCGCAGCCTATGCTGCGCGCATGCTGCGCCGCCTCGCCGAGATCCTGCTGCTGCCACCCGCGGCACCACTGTGGCTGCTGCTGCTCGGCACTTGTCTCCGCCGGCGCTGGCCTCGCTGCGGGCGCGGCCTGCAGTTGGCGGCGCTGCTGCTGCTGACCACTCTGTCGATGCCCGCGGTCGGCGGCCTGCTGCTCGAGTCGCTGCAGCGCGACCCGCCGCTGCCGGCCAGCGGCGAACTGCCCGCCGCCGACGCGATCGTGGTGCTGTCGGCCGAGGCCGACCGCCACGGCCGCGAGTACGGCCACGCGGTGGCCGGGGCCCTGACCATGCAGCGGCTGCGCTCCGGTGCGTTCCTGCAGCGGCGCACGGGGCTGCCACTGCTGGTCAGCGGCGGCGTCCCGGACCGAAATTCGCCACCGTTGGCGCAGTTGATGGCCGACGCCGCGCGCACCGAATTCGGCGTGCCCGTGCAATGGCTCGAAGACCGCTCGGCGGACACCTGGCAAAACGCAGAGTACAGCGCGGCACTGCTGCTGCCCGCGGGCAAACGCCGGGTGCTGCTGGTGACGAGCGCTTGGCACCTGCCGCGCGCCAGCGCCAGCTTCCGCCGGTTCGGCCTGGAGGTGGTCCCGGCGCCGACCGGATTCCGGGCGCCGGCACTGGACGGCTGGACCGGCTGGCTGCCGCAGTGGTCGGGCCTGAAGGACAGCTGCTTCGCGCTGCACGAGTGGGTCGGCGCCTTGGTCTACGCGCTGCGCGGGTGAGACCAGCCGCGGGGGGGGGCGGGCGGCGCGGAGGCCGGCGCCCGCCCCCCGCGCGCGCGGGGGCGGGGGGCCCGGCGCGGGGG